>JAFVBZ010000140.1 GCA_017479645.1 Ruminiclostridium sp.
AATTCCTGCTTTTTTCCTTCTTTATGAAATTGACGCTTTCGTTTGTCATATATAAACCTGCTTTCGTACAGTAAACTGAATATAACATATACTATTATACTATATTTTTTATCTGTTGTCAATGTTTTTTATCATTAATATAATAAAGTATTATATCTTGATGCTGCAGATGAGAGAATAGGGGAACGGAGTTGATTTTTTGCCCGGAATGTGATATAATCGAAAAAGTTAAAGATCATTACTGTATGAGAGGTCGTGTTTGTTTGTCGGACAATAAGAACAGATCTTCCGGGCTTACCCGTTATCTCGGTCCGGTTTCCGTATGGGCGCTTTCCTTCGGCTGCATTGTCGGCTGGGGAGCATTTGTCATGCCCGGTACGACATTCCTTCCGATTGCCGGACCTGTCGGAACCACTGTCGGAATGGCTGTGGGAGCGCTTATTGTTGCTGTTATAGCGGTGAACTACAGCTATATGATGAGAAGATACCGATCAACGGGAGGAACCTTCACGTTTGCGGGAAGAATGTTCGGCTACGATCACGGATTTCTGAGCGCATGGTTTATGATACTGTCGTATATGTCCATACTCTGGGCGAATATGACGGCACTGGCGCTTATCGGACGAAGTCTTTTCGGTGACACTTTCAAGTTCGGGTATCTTTACACGATAGCAGACTATGACATATACCTGGGCGAGATCGCGGTGGAGCTGTGCGCTCTTGCGGTCTTCGGCTTCATCTGCATGAATTTCAGCCGTTTCTCTGCTGTGCTCCAGATCATTTTTGCGGGCGCGCTGGTACTTGGGATAACTGTAGGCTTTGTGCTTGCGGTAACGGGCGGTTCCCGTCCGAGCACGCCTTTCACGCCGGCTTTCAACGACGGAAGCTCACCCGTGATGCAGGTACTCGGCATAGTCGCGCTTGCACCGTGGGCATTTGTGGGATTCGAGTCGGTGTCGAACTCGTCCCGTGAATTCCGCTTTCCGGTAAAAAAGACACTCGGCATAATGATCTGTGCGATAATTGTGGGATTCCTTGCATATTCGCTGCTTACCGCGATTGCCGCATCAATACAGCCGGAAGGGTATGCCGACTGGACGGAGTACATAGCCGATCTCGGTTCGCTTGACGGAGTATCGGGAATGCCGGTCTTCTATGTAATGGAGCATGTCGGCGGGAATGCCGGAGTAATAATGCTCGGCTTATCGCTTGTTTCGGCTATCTTTACCGGCATCATAGGCAGCATCATAGCTTCGAGCCGACTTCTCCATTCGATGTCGGAGAAACGCATTCTTCCGGAATGGTTCGGCAGGATCAGCAAGAGGGGCATTCCCTCAAAAGCCGTACTTTTCATAATGATAATATCTGCCGTTATACCGTTTCTCGGACGAACTGCGATAAGCTGGGTAGTTGATGTCATTACCGTCGGCACCACGATAGCTTACGGCTATACGTCAGCCGCGGCATTCAAAACGGCAAGAGAACGCGGGAACCGTAAGATGATGGCAGTCGGAATGGCAGGCGTTGTCATTTCCGTTATAATCGGTCTGCTTCTGCTTGTGCCGGATCTTCTCTCGCAGGATACGCTGTCCGCAGAGTCCTATCTGCTGCTTGCGTTCTGGGGAATACTCGGCATCGTGTTCTTCCGGATAGTTTTCCAGAAGGACAAGGACAGGCGGCTCGGAAGCAGTACGGTAGTATGGATAGCGCTTATGTTCCTTATCTTCTTTACATCGCTCATGTGGGTGCGTCAGGCAACTCATACAAGCACCGGAGAAATGGTGCAGGATATAAGCGAGTATTACATCGAGGAAATGGAGCGTCAGGGCATAAGCCATGACGCGGAGCAGGCTGCGGAAGACCGTGAATACATCAGCGGAAAAATGGACGCTATGCGCGATTCGCTCACCGCAAGCAGTATAATCCAGATGGTTCTGATAATGCTTGCGCTTGCTATAATCTTTAACCTGTATAATACTATGAACAAGCGCGAAAAGGCAATGGAGTCGCAGAAGATAAAGGCGGAGGAGAGCAGCAAGGCGAAGAGCGCCTTCCTGTCCAATATGTCCCATGACATAAGAACGCCCATGAATGCGATCGTCGGCTATATAAACCTTGCGAAAGAAGAGAATACCGATCTGGAGGCGATGCGGGAGTATATCGGAAAGATCGAGACTTCCAGCGATCATCTGCTTGCTCTCATTAACGATATCCTTGAGATGAGCCGGATCGAGAGCGGAAAAATGGATCTTGACGAGACGAATTCCGATATCTGCGGCATTATGAACGGCGTCCGCGATATGTTCTCAACGCAGATGAAGGAGAAGAAGATAGCCTATACTGTCGATATATCGGGTGTTGACAGAAAGTATGTCATGTGTGACCGCGGAAGGCTCAACCGCATACTTCTGAATCTTATCAGCAACGCATATAAATTTACGCCCGAAAACGGTGCTGTGACGGTATCTCTGCGTCAGACCGCAGATGAGGGCGAAAGCGGAAAATACGAAATTCGCGTTAAGGACAGCGGTATCGGAATGACGGAGGAGTTCGCCGAGAAAGTGTTTGAAGCATTCGAGCGCGAGCGCAGCTCCACGGTCAGCGGCATCCAGGGTACGGGACTCGGAATGGCAATAACGAAGAGTCTTGTGGATCTTATGCGAGGCTCGATAGATGTTGACACCGCACCCGGCAAAGGCACGGAGTTCATAGTAAGGCTGTCGCTGCGATACGGCAAGGAGCCGGAGAAGGAAAGCGGCACTGCACCCAAGCAAGTAACCGGTAAGGCGGATTTCTCCGGTATGCGTCTGCTGCTGACCGACGATGTGGAGATCAACAGGGAGATAGCGGCGAAGATACTGCGGAAGATAGGATTTGAAGTTGAAGCTGCCGTAAACGGACAGGACGCGCTTGATAAAGTGGCTGCATCGAAACCGGGATACTTTGACGTCGTGCTTATGGATATTCAGATGCCGGTAATGGACGGCTACACCGCTGCGCGGAAGATACGCGAGCTTGACGATCCGGCGCTTGCGAATATACCGATCATCGCAATGACTGCAAACGCGTTCAGCGAGGACGTACAGAAAGCGCGTGACGCGGGAATGAAAGGTCACATTGCAAAACCGATAAATATAGCGGTGATGACGAAAACGCTTTCCGAGATACTCGGCGGAAATGCTGAATAATGAGAGGTAATATGCAAAGCACGATATATCCTGTTATAGGAAAGCAGAAAGAACTGCCGTTCTGTCTTACCGAAGCCGGTACGCGGGAACTGAATGGCGGGAGTGTCCGCAGGACCGGTCCTCACCCGCATCTGTTCCTGTTTGTGTTATCCGGAAGCGGTATCATAAAATCCGGCGGCTGTACATTTCCGGTAAAAAAAGACAGTCTTGTATATCTTGCTCCGGACAGCGAATGTGAGTATGAGTCTGCCGGAGAGGGCATTATGCTGAAGTATGCCGCATTTGCCGGAGAGAATGCGGAATTGCTGATGAACGGGCTGGGGTTCAGCGGGAATGTGTCAAAGAGCGATGCCGATCTTTCGGAATGCTCCCGGATATACGAGAATATCATAGACGCATCGAAAGATCCTGTGAACGGCGGTGAACGCACATCTGTACTTGTGTATGAACTGGTACTTGCCGCACGCTCGGCGCTGAAGCGGCGGGCGGCAGAACCTGTATCTGCGGTCAATATCGCAGATGAAGCCCTGCGGTATATAGACGAATGCTATATGCGTGAAATAACGCTTGAATCGCTTGCGAATCTTACCGGCGTATCGCTTCAGCACTTCTGCCGTGTATTTCGTGACCGTGTCGGCATGCGCCCTATGGAGTATCTGACGAAGAAGCGTGTCTCGGAAGCGAAGAAGCTGCTTACCGACACGGATATGCAGATTCAGGATATCGCACAGGCGGTTGGAATTGCTGACAGAACCTACTTCGGCATTATTTTCAAGAAGCAGGAGGGCATTACTCCCACAGACTTCCGCCGTGATAAAACATGATTCTTATAAATGAAAGCTCTGCACAGCGATACATCTGTGCAGAGCTTTTGGTTTGTCAATAGATCTTCTTGTCGATCTCTATATTTGTTATCAGTGTGCTGTCGTAACCGGCGATCTTATCGCAAAGCCGCTTCTTTATCTCGTCGTCGCTGATTTTCAGCCCGAATGGGACTTCCGCATCGAAAGCGAGATATCTTTTGCCGGAACGCTCGGTTATGCGAAGATCGTGTATTCCGGCGCTCTCGTCGATCTCTTTGAGAACCGACATCACTATCTCTCTGCATTTTACTTCTTCGATATCGTCAACATTCACGGGATCTGTGTGTATAAGCACAGAAGCGGAGTATTTCCCGGAAAGCTCGTTCTCGATGATATCGGCGATATCGTGGGCTTCCGTGAAGCTCATAGATGCGGGAAGTTCGGCATGAAGCGAGATGATGTTTCTGTTCACACCGTAGTTGTGAACAGCAAGGTCATGCACGCCGATAACTCCCTCGTGTGCAAGAACATCATTCCTGATACCCTCGATAAGCTCATCGTCGGCTTTCTGACCGAGCAGCGGGGTGATGCTTATCTTTGCTGCCTCAATGCCTGCCTTCAGGATCACGAATGTTATGAAAAGACCGATATAGCCGTCGATATTGATGTTCCATACGGCGTAAACTATTATTGCGGCAACGGCGGACAGTGTTGTGATGCAGTCGGAAAGGCTGTCTGTTGCGGCAGCTTTCATAGGTGCGGAATCTATAAGTCTGCCGTATTTGCGGTTGTAAGCGAAAATGTACAGCTTCACCAGCACGGAAGCTCCGAGGACTGCGAAAGAAAGGGGGGAGACGATAAGTTCTTCCGGTGAGAATATCTTCTCAACAGACTCTTTTCCGATGCCGAGTGCGGTAAAGATTATAGAAGCGGAGACAACGAATCCGGCTATGTATTCCGCTCTTCCGTGACCGTACGGGTGTTCGCTGTCGGCGGGCATTGCCGCTATACGGTACCCGACAGCAGAAACGAGTGAGCTTCCGGCATCGGAGAGGTTGTTGAATGCGTCGGCAATAACCGAAACCGAGGACGCGACAAGTCCGGCAATAAGCTTCCCCGCAAAGAGCAGGAAATTCAGCACTATCCCGGTTATCCCGGTCAGCAGTCCGTAAGCGGTGCGGACTTCCGGAGAGCTGTATTCTGTATGGTTTTTGATGAATGCTTTTGCAAGAAGTCCTATCACGGCAATGCCTCCTTTCGGTATTATACTTTATATTATAGACCCAAGAATAGCTAAAGTCAATGACCGCAGAGTATTATTTGCGTATGCTAACGGGTAAAAACTGCTTTATTTTTCAGAAAATGTTGACATTTTTGCTATTTTTTGATATAATAATCTAAAGTTAATTGTGCAGGTTTAACCACAATTGCGTAACGTATTATTCTATTAACCAGTATAAACGAAAAGAGGGATAATTATGCTTGAACTTATCGAACAGAAAAAGACGAAAAAGACAGATGCAGCCGAAGAACTGTCCGCTATGCGCGCTCAGCTGATAGATATCGCCAACGCGGCAAAATCCGCGAAGCTGCCTGTAATAATCACGTTTGACGGCTGGGCTGCCGCGGGAAAGGGCTCCCAGATCGCAAAGCTCATAAAGTATATGGATCCCCGATTCTATAACGTGGAGCCGATACGCAAGCCCAATGAACCCGAAAAGCGCAAGCCGTGGATGCACCGTTACTGGCTGAAGCTTCCGGCTGGCGGAGAGTTCCTTATTCTCGACGGAAGCTGGTACAGCGACATCGTAAAGTCCTATATGAACGGCGACATCGACAAGGACGAATACAAGCGCCGTATAGCCGATATCAACGTTTTCGAGCGCCAACTCCACGATGACGGCTATCTTATAATAAAGCTGTTCCTGCACATCACGCAAAGTGAACAGAGAAAGCGCCTTAAAGCGCTCTATGAAGATAAGTTCACCCGCTGGCGCGTTGACGAGCAGGACTTCATCAACAACAAGCGCTACGACAAGATATTCCGCAGGTACGATAAAACCATAAGCCGGACGAATACCGCATCTGCGCCGTGGAATATCATTCCCGCAAATGACCGTGTTACCGCGGAACTTGAGATTATGCGCACCGTGACATCTTCTATAACCGGAGCCTGTGATGCAAAGGCAAAGGGAAAGCCGTACAAGATGACGCCGCAGCTTCCGATCACTGATGCTGAGCCGGTCAAGTTTAATTTTGTCAAGACAGTGAAGCTTGCAAAGACAGATATGAACAAGGAGCTTACCGAGGAAGAGTACCGCACCGCTCTCGATAAGTACCAGAGCCGTCTGTTCGAACTCCAGAACCTCTGCTATCAGCGGAAGATACCCGTTATCGTGGCATACGAGGGCTGGGACGCAGGCGGAAAGGGCGGAAATATCAAGCGTGTAGCGTCCGCACTTGATCCGAGAGGATATGAGGTCAAGCCGATAGCTGCGCCGGAGCCTTCCGAGCTTGCCCGCCACTATCTGTGGAGATTCTGGAAGCGCCTTGAAAATGACGGGCATTTCACGATCTTTGACCGCACATGGTACGGCAGGGTAATGGTAGAGCCGATAGAGAAGATCACTCCGCAGGCAAGAGCGGATATGGCATACCGCGAGATCAACGAGTTCGAGTACCAGCTGAATGAGTGGGGCGCTGTGGTCATAAAGTTCTGGATAAACATAGACAAAGACGAGCAGTACCGCCGTTTCAAGGAGCGTGAGAACACGCCTTCCAAGCAGTGGAAGATCACGGAGGAGGATTGGCGCAACCGTGATAAGTGGGACGAGTACGAAAAGGCGGTTGACCACATGATAAAGCTTACATCATCGGATTTCGCACCCTGGACGGTCATTGAGGGCAACGATAAGAAATATGCCCGCATAAAAGCGCTCAAAACTATCTGCGATCGTCTTGAAGAAAGACTGAAAGACGAATGATATTAACATCATAACAGCCAAATTGATTGGGCTGAAATTGTTCATAACGCTGAATTTTGTCGGTTTTGTGAAAAAAAACAAAATTTTTCATAAAACCGACACTTTTTTATGGTATAATATTTCTGAACAGGTCTGTGCTGAAAGGAGGGCTGTGTATGGGAAGAATAGCATATCTTGATTTTATTGCCGTTCCTATTTACATAGTTATACTGTACGCAGTTCATATCCGTAAAATGGTACAGGGCAAATCAAACCGCATTTTCAGACAGCTTGTCATAATCTCGCTTGCTGCCGCTGTGGCTGATACATTCGCAGGTCTGTCCACGGCAAGCTCTCCGCTGAGCGATCTTAAGATGATAACAGCGGAGATATCGACCGGATCATATCACCTTTTCCACGGGCTTATACCGGTGCTGTTTCTTATTTTCCTGTTTTCCGAAACACGAAACTGGTATTGGCTGAAGCAGAAGAATCATCTGCTGATAATGGTTGCTCCCTATATTGCAGTCCCGCTTGTTCTCGCAGTAAATCTGTTCACGGGATTTGTCTTTACCATTGACAGGGTAAACGGGTATGTTCGCGGTCCCGGCATCTATGTACTTTACATTGTTGCGGCGGTCTATATGGTATGGGGACTTGTATATCTTTTCATGAAGCGGAAGATAATGTCAAAGACGAAGCTTGTTTCGCTTCTGATGATGTATGTCTGCAATGTCGGCGCGGTGATATTCCAGATGATATTCCCGATGTATCTTGTGGAGATGATAATAACAGCCGTAGCGGAGCTTTTCGTTGTCCTGCTTGTTCTCAAACCCGAAGACTATCTTGACTATTCGACCGGTCTGCCGAGTTTCAAGGCATACAGCGGGGAAGTGCGGAAGATCTGTTCCGGCAAGGCTAAAGAGAAGATAATAGTTATGCGGCTTATCAACGCTTCACAGCTTCGGAGATATCTCGGTGAGGATAAGTATTTCACGTTTGTCCGCAGTATTGGCGGAAAGATCAAAAAAATGCTCTCCGACAGGGAGCTGATCTTTGATATATATTTTGAGCAGCCGGGAAGACTGTACATGATCATAGACAACTACGACTTTGACTTTGAGGGAATGCTTGACGAAGTGTACCGTGTAATTCTTCAGGATATCTTTGAAGTCGAATCGAAAGGCGCGAAGATAATCCCCCGATTCTGCGAGATCAATTATCCCGAAGATACGGCTGACAGGGATACGATCATAAACGTCGGACACCAGTTCCATAGGATAATCCCGTTTGATGTCCTTTATACCCATGTGGGCGATATCATAAATTCCGATACTTTCCGCATAAAGAACAATATGGATCTGATACTCAACAGGGCTATCAGAGAAAAGAAGTTCGAGATGTACTATCAGCCCATATATTCGATCAGGGATCAGCGTTTCATTTCCGCCGAGGCGCTTATAAGGCTGAATGACGAAGAGTTCGGATTCATCTCGCCGGGTCTGTTCATACCTGCCGCCGAAAGAAAGGGACTTATGATCCCGATAGGCGATTTTGTACTTGAATCGGTGTTCCGTTTCATAAGCGAGAACGACTTCGGGGCGCTGGGACTGTCGTATATCGAGCTGAACCTCTCGGTGGCGCAGTGCTTGCAGGGCGATCTTTCCGACAAGATACTTGCGCTTGAGAAGAAGTATCATGTCAACCCGGCAAAGGTCAATCTTGAGATAACCGAGACTACTTATGAGAACATCGGCGATGTTACCAACAGCAATATCAAAAAGCTGTCGGAGAACGGATTCAGCTTCTCGCTCGATGACTACGGCACCGGCTACTCGAATATGCACCGTATATCCCGTCTGCCTCTCAAGATAATCAAGATCGACAAGACTATGGTAGATGACATGGAGAACAATTCGGGCATGTCGGTCCTGAAAAACACTGTCACGATGATGAAGGATATCCGCAAGGAGATCGTATGTGAGGGTGTTGAGACAGAAGAACAGCTGAAATGCCTTACAGGTCTCGGAGTGGATTTCATACAGGGATATTTCTTCTCAAAACCGCTCCCGGAAAAGAAATTTGTCGCGTTCATAAAGGAACATAACGGTGTCACGGTGTGATCCGGAAATAAAGAGAAGGAGGTGAACGGTATGCAGAAACTGCTGTATTTTGATCTTTGTTCTTTGCCGATATTTCTGATAATGCTGGTTGCGGTATTTGCAAGAAGAACCACAAAAGGCAATGCAAACAGGCTTTATATTTCGCTTATAATCCTGTCCGCGCTGTGTGCGGTATCGGATGTCATGCTTGAGTCTGTGTGCAGTTCGCTTCCTGTTTCCGATACGAGACTGATAGTTGCGAATGTATTTACCTACATATACTTCCTTACACGCACCGCAACTATCGTAGTTTACTTCTTCTTCGTTTTTGCAGTCACGGGAACGTGGTACAGGATACGCCGGAAGCGCATGAAAGCGATACTGCTGATACCGTTTGCGGTCGTTCTGCTGACGATAGCGACGAACCCGTTCACGAATGCAGTATTCACAGTCACATCGGAAGAGGGGTACAAGCGCGGATATGCTATATTTATCGTTTATGCGATAAGTACACTTTACGCCCTCACAGGCACGATATATCTGATAAGCTGTCACCGCTTCCTCAGCAAGAATAAGCTGTTTCCGCTGATCTCACTGTATGTGCTTGCTATGGGTGCCGTGCTTGTGCAGTACTTTTTCCCGTTCCTTATGATAGAGATGATCGCTACCGCGTTTGCGCTGATACTTGTAATTCTGTTCGTACTGCGCCCGGAGGAGATCTCGGACGCATCTGTAGGCTCACTCAGCTTTGAGGCATACAAGACCGAACTGCGGAAGATACTTCTTACAAAACAGAAGGTAAAGATAGCGATAATATGCTTCACAAACGCTTATGAACTGCGTTCGTATCTTGGTGAGGTGCGTTACCAGAGCTATGTCGCACACGTTATACGTCAGCTCGACATACTTTTCAGACGCGAACGTGTATTTTTTGATATCTACTTTGAGCACCCCGGTACGATGTACATCATCATCGACAACCCGGAATATGATGTTGAGGACGCTTATCACAGGCTTGCGGAAGAGCTTATGCGCCGTTCGGAAAAGGCGGTCTCCGCGGGCGAACGTCTTTCTGCCGCTGCATGTGATCTTGTTGTACCGGACGATCTGAACAGTATCGACGAGATAATCCGTTTCGGGCGTGATTTCAGCCAGCAGATGCCGCAGGGCAGAACTTTCGCAGAAGCAGCCGAAATAATATCGTCCAAGGATTACCGGATAATCAGCAATATGGATCGGATACTGAACCGCGCTATTGAGGAGAACCGGTTCAGAATGTACTATCAGCCGATATATTCAGTTGAGAAGGGCAGGTTTGTTTCTGCGGAAGCGCTTATCCGTCTTTTCGACGATGAGTATGGTATAATATCGCCGGGACTGTTCATACCGGCAGCCGAAAAGCGGGGAGTTATCCTTCCTATCGGGGATTTTGTACTTGAAGAAGTACACCGCTTCATTTCGGAGAACGATCTTGCCGGGCTCGGACTTGAATACATCGAGATAAACCTGTCAATAGCGCAGTGTATGCAGGAAGAACTTCCGGAACGGCTTGCGTTTTTAAGCGATAAGTACGGGGTAACGCCGGATATGATAAATCTTGAAATTACCGAGACTACATACGAAGATACCGGCTCGGTAATGGATTTTAATCTCGAAGCGCTTGCGGGAATAGGATATACATTCTCCCTTGACGATTACGGAACGGGATTTTCTGATATGCAGCGTGTCTCTAAACTTCCGCTCAAGATAATAAAGCTTGACAAGAGCCTTGTTGACGATATGTCGTCTGACGAGGGAATGTCGATAGTCCGCAATACGATCAAGATGATGAGGGATATAGACAAGAAGCTTGTGGCAGAGGGCGTTGAGACTAAGGAGAACCTTGATTACCTGGAGAAGATCGGCTGTCATTTCATACAGGGCTATTACTTCTCCAAGCCTCTCCCGGAGGACGAGTTTGTGATGTTCATTAAAGAGCATAACAGGATCAATGCATGATCGCTTCGATCGTGATACTATAACAGCTTACCGTGAAATTCATGGTAAGCTGTTTTTATATCAGCGCCCCGAGTTCGCTGTTGAAATCATCGAGCAGCACACGCAGGGCGGTGAAGCTCATAAGTGTGTAGTCATCTGCACCGTGCTTTGAAACCGGTATTTCAAGAGGCTGTATCTGTCTGCCGGAAAGGGCGGTAACGGAGCGGTTCAGCGAGATCACAAGCTTATCGTCGCTCTCGCTTGTGAACGAAACGGTAGATGTAGGCGAAAAACCGCATTCCACCGCGAATGCGCCGCTTTTCCGCACCGCTTCTATCTGTCCGCTGTTGTCCGCATTAACGATCACAGTGCTGTTCGCCGGGAGCCGCGGCGGTATCATCGCGCTGCGTTTTGCGACTATCACCGGCGCGGATAGACCGACGAGTTCGGGTGAACGGCAGTCAAAGCATACGAGTTCATAACCCGCCCCCGCCTCATTCAGCGTATTCTCTCTGATATAAACTATCCTGTAAGTTTTTGCAAGAATATCTCTTATAAGCATTTCAAGCGCCCGGTCATGCGGATCCCCGATTATAATTATCTCCGTCATTTTCACACCTTCTTTCTGGTAGTATCTGCAAAAAAGCGAAAAAAATCCCGCGACTATTTCGTAAAATTGTCACGGGTCATTTATTCTTTTCTGTAACTTGCAAAGTTCCGTTTTACGGTCACAAAGGTTTAGGGATCCAACACCTTTTTAAAGGGGGTGGCGGGGTTCGGGGCAGAGCCCCGTCTCAAAAGTTTCTCTCATATCTCCAATATCTCCCCGCCGAAGAAATCCGCTTCTTCCTTGTCGTGGGTGACAAGGATCACAGTTCTGCCGGCGGTCTTTTCTTTGCAGTATTCCATTACTGTCCGCTTTGTTTCGCTGTCAAGTCCCTTGAACGGCTCGTCGAGAAACAGGATATCAGGCTCGTAAAGGATCGCCCGGAGCAGGGCAGTGCGTCTTTTCATTCCTCCGCTCAGCTCGCGTACCGGCTTGTCGGCGATACCGCCGAGCCCGACTGCTTCAAGTTCTTTTCCGAGATCCGGTTTCCCTTTAAGCACAAGTCTGAGGTTGGACTGAACGGAAAGGTTTTCGCAAAGCCTGTCCTCCTGAAATACCGCACCTATCTTCACATCGTTTCCGGTA
>JAFVBZ010000141.1 GCA_017479645.1 Ruminiclostridium sp.
CCCACCATTCTTCCGCGCCGACCTCTTAAAAATTTTTCAGGTGCCGGAAGCTCTGATTTAAGTCTTTCGCATATAGTATGATTGAAAGATTTAAAATCAAATAACTATTGATCCTCGTACACATCTTTTTTTCACATTTTTATGCCCCCGGGGTGCTACCGCCTTAATAATGCAAAAAAAGCCTGCCGATCTTCTTAGACCGACAGGCTTATATATTATAATAGTATCCCACTACCGCATAGCATATTTTTCATATCTGATTATTAGGCTTTATGAGCAAATAAAAAAGAGTTCAAGTCCCCCGAAGATACCCTCTTAGGACTCGAACCTCTTTGAAATTTTTAGTTAACATTTGGCATTCTAATTAAATATCGCATCAAAATATTTGTGCATTTAGCATATATTTTAATGCGCTTTTGCAGCATATTACACAAGTCAATATTATATATACTATATAATTGAAAAATCCCTCAAACCGCTTGGTTGAGGGATTTTCTTTGGCTCCCCGACTCTGAACAAATCCGAAACATTTGTAACTGTTTCTCGCGGGAGGGGAACCGTTTCCGGTTCCTCCCTGCAATTGAAATTGACGACAATTTTATCATCATAGGCATACACCGAGTTCACATAGGTCTCGATGATCCTGAGCTTATTTCCCTCGTCCGCGAGGTCAAGTTTGGTGAGTTTGGTGAGCCATGCCACGATCTGTTCCTTCGTGAGCCGGCGTTCCTTGATTTCTTCTCGGATAATCTTGGTCTCGATTTCGGACTTCTTGGCTTCAAGCTCTTTCATACGGCGCTTGGTGGTCTCCGTGATAATACCCTGCTCGATAGCTGCCATAACATTGTCAAGTGTCTTCTGCGTTTCCGCCAATTCCCGCTCCAGAAGCGGTATCACGGTACTTTCCTTGTCCTGCTCCGCCATAACCGCATCAGCGATCCTATCAATCGTGTCGGGATCAAACAAATTCCTCACAACGCTGTCAACCACAAGGTTTTCGATGAATTCTTTGCGTACTGTCCGCTTGGGACAGCCCTTTTTCTTCTTCGCGGATACACATTTATAATAGTGATACTTCTTGTTATCCCTGCCTGTTCCACTCTCCCCTACCATGAATGCGCCGCAATGACCACAAATCAATTTAGTAGTAAGCAGATAGGTTATGTCAGCTTTCATGCTTGCCGGAGCATATCTGTTCTTTTCAAGGCGTTCCTGCGCCATTTTAAACATCTCCTTTGTTATTATTGCGGGGATTCCGTCCTCAAACACCACATCTCTGTACCGGTATTCGCCCATATACTTCCTGATCTGTAACATAGCTGAAACCGAAGTCTTTGTAAAAGGCTTGTTCTTGCAGGTTGTGACATGGTTCTCGTTCAAATAAGCCACGATATCCTTGATTGGGCGGTTGTTGATGTACATCTGAAAGGCTTCCCGGATAAACGGAGCCACAAGCTCGTCGATCTGATAGTGCTTCTGTTCGTCAATATAGTAGCCGGTCGGCACATTTCCCCCGTTGTACTGCTTTTTCAGGGCATTTTCGGTCATTCCTCTGATGACTTTCTCTGACAGCTCCGCGGAGTAGTATTCCGCATACCCTTCAAGCACGGATTCAAGGATAATGCCCTCGGCTCCCTCGGATATGACTTCTGTCGCAGACACCACCTTGACACCGTTCTTGCGAAGCAACATCTTGTAACGGGCGCTGTCATAGCGATTGCGGGCGAAGCGGTCGAGCTTCCACACGATCACGGTCTCGAAAAGCCCCTTGCTGCTTTCGGTTATCATACGCTGAAACTCCGGGCGGTTATCGGTCTTGGCTGACATGGCACGGTCAATGTATGTGCCGATGACGGTCATGTCCTTCTTCTCGGCAAAAGCCTTGCACTCACGGAGCTGCCCCTCAATGCTCTCCTCGCGCTGGTTATCGCACGAATATCTTGCATAAATCACTGCTTTCATTAGTTTTCTATCCTCCTTGAACATCTCGTTTTCCCTATTATACCACACTTTGAGCGAAAATTCAATACTTTAAATCGTGATATTTGATATTTTTCTGAAATATCTCTCTATACTATAATAGTATATGTGAAGGATTTAACATACTGCCCACCCGCCCCGAAACGAGGCGGGTAAGCACTGGTGTCTTTAAGCGGCAGGCTTCTTATCTTCCCCGCCGTTTACCTCGTTCATGTAGTCCTCGAACATCTTTCTGCCCTCGTCGGTATTATAGAAAGCCTTTATCGTCGGGTAAAAGCTGGCTGCGAGAGCCTTGATCTGTTCGTCCGTAGTCTCCTCTACGGTGGTCGTCCTGACTTCATATCTTCTCATTGAACCTCCTGTTCTCTATCAGTGCAAACCTCTATTTCTCTTCGGTTTCACTGATTTTGCTGTTTCCTCTTCCTTCTTCTTTTTCTGTTCTTCCAGCCTGCGCTGTTCTTCTGCCAACCGTTCCTGACGGGCAAGCTCCTCCTGCCGTTCACGCTCGATCTGTTCCTGACGCTGGCGTTCGGCTTCAATTCGGGACTGCATAAAGTCATCAATCCGGTAAATCTTGTTGTAATCCAAATAGTACCCGATGTTATCTATGCAAATAACATCACCCTCGTACAAGTCATCGGTGTCCCTGATCGTAGTCAACATCTCGCGTATATCGTCCGGGTCAGCACTAACATCAAACACGCTCCGCTCGAAGCTCTCCTTGTAATAGTCTATATTCGCCCGCGATATGTGGAAATTCTTGGGATCGTCCGGCGTATAGACTGTGTACTTCTTAGCTTGAAGCTCCTTGACCCTTGCCTGCTCCTGTTCGTCGAGCTTTTCACGGGTTGCCTTAACGAGCTTGGTGATGTAGTTGTCACGGTCACCGTAGGTCTTGATGATACCGCGCAGGACAGCTTCGCGCTTTTTCTGTTCTTCAAGCTCTGACTGCATTTCCGCAATTCGTTCGTTATCAGCAGCGACATCATCAGCATATCCCGAAACTTCTGTAAGAGCCGTAATACCTGCCCTCGCAAGTATCAGCTTGTCGCTTTTCCGCTGGGCAGTAGTGTACTCCCCGAACTTGTGCTTACCGAAAAATCTCTCGGCAGCGGCAGCCACAATCTGCTTGTGCTGGGCTTCCGCGCTCAAATTCGTTATGGCGGTTTCAAGCTCCGTGATACGCTTTTGGGCATTTTCGAGAAGCTGCTCGGCTTCACTTACGCTGTTGATATGCTCATTATTGATAAGTGTGAGTTGCTTGCCGAGAAGCTCGGTAGCGTTTTTCACGCCTGCGGCGAAACAGATGTTCCGCGTTTCACGCTTGAATTCCCTTTGGAGCAGTTCGAAGATCTCGTTAATAGTTCTCGGTTTTGGCTGGGCGTCAAGGTACTCCTGTATCCGGTCTGCAAGTGCGGCTTCGGCGTAATTAGCACCCAGCGTTTTCAGCCGGACTGACTTCTTTTGTTCGGGAGCCCGGACGGAGATGTAGCAACCGCGCTTGACTTTATACCCGTGTGCCTCCATGATCTGTAACAGATGATCGAGATTTTTTGACAGAGGTATCAGGCTGTCAATGTA
>JAFVBZ010000142.1 GCA_017479645.1 Ruminiclostridium sp.
AGCATGACCGAGCAGGAGCTTATGCAGATAATAGATGAGATCGAGGACGAGGGCGTGCTTGAGGAGCAGGAAAGTGACCTTGTGCGCAGCGCTCTTGAATTTGACGAGACCCTTGTATCCGCTATAATAACACCGCGCGTGAATGTTGCGGCAGCCGATATAAACACCGGCATTGACGAGATGCGGGAGCTTTTCCGGAGAGAGGGATATTCCCGGATACCGGTATATGAGAAGTCCGTCGATCATATTGTAGGAATTGTGAAGCACAAGGACTTTTTTGAAAAGCTTGTGGCAGGCGAAAACTTCTATGTACGGGATATCGTACAGGAAACGATGTTTGTACCGGGACTTATGAAGATATCTGACGTACTGCGCAAGATGCAGCGCAGCAAGATACATCTTGCTGTGGTGGTGGATCAGTACGGCGGTACGGACGGCATCGTGACGATCGAGGACATAATGGAGGAGCTTGTCGGCGAGATCTGGGACGAGACCGACGAGGTAAAGGCACCGGTGCGTTTTATCAGCGAGAATGTCTTTGAGACGAGCGGGGAAGTTGCACAGAACGATTTCAACCGTTACTTTGAGGGACGCTTTGAGATAAACTCAGACAGCAACACGATAGGCGGCTGGATATACGAGCTTTTCGGGCGCATACCGGAGGAAGGGGAGACTGTCGATACGGAAGATTTCCGCATCACGGTTGAGAGTCTTGATGAGCTTCGGGTAGGGAAGCTGAGATTTGAGATACTTCCGGAACATGATGAACAGGCGGATCATACCACATTTGCAGAACGCATAAGCGATGTGCGCAGCCGCTTCTCGGACAAGGAAAAAGGGCAGAGTGAACGATAAATGGAGTTTTATGTGCTGATAACGGTCATATCTGTGGTTTCGTTCACAGCGGATATGATACTGCGCTATATGGAGAAGATACGCTCGTTCGGAATGGAGGAGCGCCTGCACAACATCAAGGGTACTACAGTGCCGATAGAGGATTTTATCCCTCACAACATCACGATGCTGACTGTATGGGGAATGTCGCTCGGCGCGTTCGGGATATTTATGAAGCTTCTCGGCGTACACCCGTTCCTGAGTTTTCCGTCTTCCGCGGCATTCGCCTGTATCGTGAACTTTACGGTGATGCATTTTATCAAGCCGTTTTACCAGGACATACTTGGCGACGAGCTGTCGGAAAAGACGGATATAAGCGGCACTTCCGCTGTCTGCACCGAACGCATAGGCGGCGACGATTACGGCAGGATCGAGCTTGAATATCACGGCAAACACTACGAATTTGAAGCGATATCCGAATATGAAACGGACATTGAGAAAGGTGAGCAGGTGCTCGTCCTCTACCGCGAAGGTCAGTTCTGCGTCGTCGAAAAGAGCTCCGAACTTCTCGATGTGCTCAACGAGAAGTGATCCGTCGGGCGAGAAAGCGCGCACAGCGCTTGAGAAAGTCGCGCACGGCGCTTGAGAAAGTCGCGCACGGCGCTTGAGACTTGGGGAAAACCTTTCTGAAGAAAGGTTATTCCCCAAACCCCTTTCCAAAGACTTTTGATCGCTTCGCAGTTAAGGGGGTGAGTCATCGTAAAAAAAGACCGCTGAGTGCAGATAAGGCATTCAGCGGTTTTAGTTTTTTCAGCTTTCTCTGACTGTATTGGCAGCAGATAAGGCTGACGGCGACACCCGTGTGCGCATAATGCGGATATGCAGGAAAACCGCGGCTGCGGAAGTCAGTATCTCCGCGATAGGGAATGTGATCCAGACGAGCCATGCGTTTTCGGCTTCACCGCCGGATAATGCCGCAAAGATCAGAGCGAACGGAAAGACGAATACAAGCTGTCGGCAAAGCGAGATGATGAGAGAGCTGATACCGGCACCGAGCGCCTGGAATATGCCCTGGAAAGCGATGTTTGCACCGGCAAAGACAAAGCATACCGAGATTATCCGCATCGCGCTGATACAGAGATCGTTTGTCACGCCGGAAAGTCCGAATACCGCCGCGAAAGGCTCTGCAAATATTTCGAGGAATATAGTTCCGGCGATCATTATGATGAAGGTGTAGAGATGACCGTATTTCACAGCGTCCCGTATCCTGTCAGCATCTCCCATTCCGTAGCTGAACGCAGTGATCGGCATTATCGCGTCACGCATGCCGAATGCGGCGAAAAGCAGGAACTGCATCACCTTGTAGTAAAGCCCGTATGCCGTGACAGCTTCGCCTGCGATACCTCCGAGCACCAGGTTCATTCCGTATGTCATAACGGATATCAGCGCCTGGGAGATTATCGCGGGGAGACCGATGGAGTAAATGAGCTTTATAGTGCGGAGATCGGGTTTGAAGTATATGAGTTTGTTTGAGATCGACTTGTTGACTTTGAGGTGGAAAATGAATGCGAGCGCAAAAGATACGATCTGACCGATGACAGTCGCGTATGCTGCGCATTTGACTCCCATTTCCGGGCAGCCGAGAAGTCCGTATATCATTATCGGGTCAAGCACGATGTTTGTGACTGCACCTGCTATCTGTGCCGCAGTAGAGTATACCGAATGACCGGTAGCCTGCAGAAGCTTTTCGTAGATCGCGAAGAAGCACATTCCGAATGAGAAAATGCAGCATATCTGCAGATATTCCGTACCCATGCGGGCAGCGTCCGGATCCGAGGTCTGCGAGCCGATGTAAAGACCTGTGCCGAAAATGCCGAAGAGGAGAAATGCAGCATAGATCACGGCTGACATGAACGCGGCATTTCCTGCGGTTCGGTTCGCCTGTTCATGGTCACCGCTTCCGAGGCTTTTTGCGGTGAGGACATTCGCGCCCACACCTGTACCGATACCCACGGCAACCATAAGTACCTGCATCGGGAAAGCGAGGGTAAGCGCATTGAGCGCCTGTTCGCCGCCGTTTGCCATATTTGAGACGAATGCGCTGTCAACGATGTTGTACACCGCCTGAAGCACCATTGACACTATCATCGGGATACCGGTGGACAGCATAAGCTTCTTTACCGGCATCACAGCCATTTTTTCGTTTGTTTCCATATCTTTCCTCCTGCTGCATAAGCGCAAAAAAGCGCAGACGTAGATCCGTTAAGCCGGACTTACGCTTGCGCTGCACACTTCTGCAATATTCTTATTGACTATATTATAGCATTCCGGTATGAAAAAATCAACGGCAATTCTTCACAAAAATGCGGTTTATGTCAGCCGTTGGTCTGCGCATTTTCCGGATTTT
Source organism: Ruminiclostridium sp. (assembly GCA_017479645.1). GTDB lineage: Bacteria > Bacillota > Clostridia > Oscillospirales > Ruminococcaceae > Ruminiclostridium_E. Next base: position 3,242 of record JAFVBZ010000142.1, read on the forward strand.
TTTCTTTTCCGCGCACGAAGATCAGCTTGAAAAGGGTCCGGATAAGGGGCTGGATAAAGAAAAGCTGTGTAAAGAACGCGAACGGGAAATTGAAGCATACAAGCTTCAGCCAGTTTGCAAGAAGCGTCAGAATGCTGAATCCCGCATAGTAAGGATAATACAGGAACGCAGCGAGAAAGCTCATTGCCGGGCACATGATACCTACCGTGGCGCAGATTATAGCGGTCTCAAAGAGGACAGGGTGGGTCTTCGCCGGATCAAAGACTTTGCAGGCAAGGCGGAATGAGCAGGGGCTTCCCACAAATATCTCAAGCGTGTAGGCAAGGACAAATTCAATGCAGACTACCGCCCATATCGGCAGATTCGTGCCGAGCATATAAACGCCGCCCATGCTGTCTATTGCGCCGAGAACGGTATTCTGACCCGCTGCCGACATGAGCGTCTGACCGTTTACGACATAAAGGCTGTAGAAAACGTAGGCGTGAACTGTGACGATGACCGTCATAAGCGCGAACATCATTCGCTGAAACTGATTCTGTGGCATAACTGTTTCCTTTCGTGCATACAAAAAAACGCAGTATGCCAAGCCGATCCGCACTCGTGATCAGACTTATGCACGCGGAAAGACCGCCGTACTGCGTGTGTCGCTGCGTATGTAATATTTATGTCGGTATTATAGCATAATGAAAGCCGTGTTTGCAAGCTTTTTTCCTTCGAGAAGCGGAAATTCGTGAACAATTATTGCGGTTCGGGTGTTGAAACAGAAAATAATTTGGCTAATATGAACAAATAAAGTATTGACATTCAAATTTATGTGTGATATACTGTTATGTGATCCGGCTCAAAGTCTTTGCCGGAAAGAATGTAATCGTTTAACCTGCCGGAGGATATTATGCTTGAAAAAATCAAAACCGCACTGCTTATAGGCGTAATAATGATAACTGTCGGGTGCGGAAATTCACCCGGAACAAAGACGGAGAGTACGAGTGCAGCTTCTTCTGCCCGGACTGCTTCCTCGGAGACTGCGGGAACCAATGCCGATGACTGGTTTACCGCTTCGGAGACGGCAAAGAGAATGGGTGTCGGGCTTAACCTCGGGAATACTATGGAAGCGTATGACGCAAACGGCTGTGAGAAGTCCACTTATGAGTGGATCCCGGAAGTCGGCGGCAACAAGCCGCAGGACTACGAGACCTGCTGGGGAGCGGAAGTGACCACGCAGAAGATCGTTGACGGCATACGGGACGCGGGTTTCGGTACTGTCAGGATCCCCGTTTTCTGGGGCAATATGATGAAGAATGACGGTACATGGACGATAAACTCCGAGTACATAGCGAGAGTTAAGGAGATCGTCGATTACTGCATGAATGACGGACTTTATGCGGTAGTAAATATCCACCATTTCGACGAATTCATAATAAGAAGGAACAGTACGGCTGAATGCGAGAAGATCTTCACGACGCTCTGGACGCAGATAGCCGGTTATTTCAAGGATTATCCGGAAAAGCTCGTTTTCGAGGGCTACAACGAATACCTCGGCGGTGACAGGTTCAACAGCAGCGGTGTTCTCACACAGCTTTCCAAGGACGAAGCCTATGACCTCACCAACAGAATGAATGCCGCGTTCGTCAACGCAGTCAGAGCGACCGGAGGAAATAACGCAAAGCGGGTGCTGATAATCTCCGGCTACTGGACGAACATTGACAACACGACCGACAGCCGGTTCATTATCCCTGCCGACAGCGCAAAGGATAAGCTTATGGTGTCGGTGCATTATGTCGATAACTCGATGTACTGGGAAAGACAGATCGGAAGCGATAAGTGGCTTTCGTACACCGACGACCAGTGCAGACGGCTGACAAATGCGTTCACATCGAAGAACATACCTGTGTTCCTCGGGGAGACTACATCGCGCTATCCGCGTGAGAATTTCGCTTCCGGTGCAAAGTACACAGATTCGTCGGAATGTCTGGAGATCGTGCTTGATAAGCTCACGGATCTCGGATTTGTGCCGGTGCTCTGGGATACAAGCAATAACTTCTACTCACGGACTGACTGCAAAATAAAGAATGAAGCCGACAGCAGGGTGATACGAACGATATCCGACAAGCTGACGGAAAAATAAACGGAGGGTAATATGAAAAAAGGTATTGTTGCAAAAACAGCCGCAGCGTTTATCGCGTCGGCACTGCTGATGTCCGGCTGCGGGACGGCTCAGTCAGATACGGCAGGGACCGCGGCTGAACCGCAGGAATCGCAGGTGCAGGATATGACAGAGGAAAGCACGGAAAAGAACACACTTACCGCCCTTGAAGTGTCAAAGCTCATGGGCAACGGCATCAATCTCGGCAACACTATGGAAGCCTACGATCATGCCGGCTATCTTAGCGGCAAGGATCCGACTTCATCGGAAAGCGCATGGGGAATGCCGCATACTACCCGCGAGATGATCGACGGAATGAAAGCTGCGGGATTTGATACCCTGCGCATACCTGTGGCATGGACGAACGGAATGAACTTCGAGAGCAGCGACTACACCATAGATCCCCGCCTGCTGGACAGAGTTGAGGAGATCGTCGGTTATGCCCTTGACGCGGATATGTATGTTATAGTGAACGATCACTGGGACGGAAGCTGGTGGGGAATGTTCGGCTCCGCGTCCGAGGAGACCAGAAACAGCGCAATGGAGATGTACAAGTCCATGTGGTCACAGATCGCGGAGCGTTTCGGTGACTATTCCTACAAGCTGATATTCGAGTCCGCGAACGAGGAGCTCGGCGACAGGCTCAACGACAAGGATATAGCGAAGGATTCCGGTACTCTCTCCGAGAACGAATGCTATGAGATGACATATAAGATCAACAGCGAATTTGTGAAGCTGATACGCTCCACCGGGGGAAAGAACGCCGACAGATTCCTGCTTATCGCCGGCTACAATACGGATATCACACGAACCTGCGATGACAGATACAAGATGCCGGAGGACACCGCTGACGGCAAGCTTTTCCTTTCCGTGCATTACTATACGCCCTGGGATTACTGCGGCATCAAGGCTCTGGATCACTGGGGCTCGCCGAAGCAGTACGATGAGCAGAACCGCCTGCTCAAGATGCTGACAAAGTTCACGGATCAGGGCTACGGGATCATCATCGGTGAGTATGCCGTACTTATGAACGGACTTAGCCCGAAGCCCGATACCGATATTTTCTACACTAACTTCCTCAACAACTGCGATCTTTACAACTATGTGCCGATGCTGTGGGACTGCAACAACCTCTACCGCAGAAGCGAGTGCAGGATAGTGAACGAGGAACTCGGGAAGCTGTTTCTTGACAGAAGTCTCTCCGCCCAGTCATCGCTTTCCGATGAGCAGATAGCGGAGAACGCGCAGAAGGGAATTGACGAAGCCCTTGAAGCGGCGAACGACAGAATGACGGACGACGGTGATATACCTGCTTCCGACGATACGGCGGTAGCGTGGATAATGTACCAGAGCGGCGATTATACCGCAGCTTACTGCGTAGGCGATCTTTATGACCCTACCAACAAGACATACGGTATTAAGGCACAGAACGCGCTTATCACAGGCGAGGGTACATACACGGTATCGCTTGACCTGAGCGATATCGGCAACCCGAAGGGTGTTGCGTTCTCGGCTCTCGGCATATCCAACGGCGAAATTCTGTATCCGGGATATACCGTCACGATCGACAGCTTCAAGGTCAACGGTGCGGAAAAGGAGCTTTCCGGCAAGCCCTACACCTCTTCCGACGACAAGAAATGCACCCGTGTCAACCTCTGGAACCAGTGGGTAAACAAGGTCCCCGAAGATGCGCGCACGGCAGACGGTGATCTTGAGGGCGCTTCTGCGCAGGTTTGGAACGCCGGCAAGAATGAGAAGATAATGAATGTCGAGATCACATTCACCTTCTCCGCTCCGTGAGCAGAACATACATTTGTAATTTCCGGCTGATGAAGACCGTTCGGGACAATTGTTCCGTACGGTCTTTCAATATCCGCAAATAAATCTGAAAGAAAATGAAAAAATACTTGCAATTTATTCCGTTTTATGATATAATGTGAATAAGTATAAAATAAGGGAGAGAATCGGGGAGAAATTTTATGCAAATCGACGAAAAATTGCTGGGCTGGTTGTATAACTTTGTCTCTGAGGTTAAAGATCGTCCTTTTAAGACGGAAGATTTTGAGGAAATCTGCAAACAGATGAAAATCTCAAGACTTTACTATGATTTTGACCTCGGCGAAACCAGTCCGTACCGAAACCGTAAGATGCAGAATCTTGTGGTTCCGGGTTCCGAAGCCGGAAAGCCTGTTGTGGTATATGACAGCGGGGAAAAGTCCGGTTTCTCATTCAAAGTCCCTTATTTCTACCGCGGAAGCGAGTATGTTCATTCTTACATCGAGTTCAAAGAGGGCATTGAAGAGAAAGACGTAAACAAAGACCTCTGTAAGCTTATCTCGGATATACTATATATTTCCGGCAGCAGGATCAATATGCAGATGATGCTCAACTATGCCGAGACGATAGACCCGCAGACCGGCATACCTAATTCTATTTTCATCGGGCGCAAATTTGAAGAGATCACCCGCACTATACCTGCCGAAAATTACGTTGTGCTGTATATCAACCTCCAGAACTTCAAGTATCTGAACGAAGTGGGAACGTCAAAAGGCGGCGATGAGGCGATAATGCAGTATTCCCATAAGATAACCGGTTTTGTGGGAGAAGATGAATGCGTATGCCGTATGGGCGGCGACAAT
>JAFVBZ010000143.1 GCA_017479645.1 Ruminiclostridium sp.
ATAGAGATAGATCTGAACGATCTTGAACTTGCGGACAGGTATAACTGCACCGAGCTGTGGAGCGGAGTAACAGCCCCTGCACCGGTTTCGGGAAGCATTAATGTCAGACTTGCACCGCATGGTGCGAAAGCATTCAGATTATTAAAAGAGAGGAGATCGAACTGATATGAAAAAAACATATTTTAGTTCATTAAAAGCTGCGGCAGTCGTATTCGCTGCGCTTTTCTGCTTCTGTTCCTGCGGACAGATCGGAGATGCGGCATCACAGATAGCTTCTGCTGTGGTAAGCTCTGCCGGAGCCGAGATATCAAGCGCTATGTCGGAAGGTATGGCTGAATTTTCGGAAGGAATGAATGATTTCTCCGAAGGAATGAACGAGCTTTCAGAGGGAATAAGTTCTGTTTCCGAAGGTATTTCATCAGCGGGAAGCGTTGTTTCCGAGCGTATCGACAATATCAAGGAAAACATCGGTTCGGAGATTTCCGAGGGACTTGAGAATGCAAGAAGCGAAATATCGGATAAGATAGGCAGCGCTGCCGAAAACATCAGCAATGAGTTGTCAGATGCCGCAGAAAAGATAGCACCTGCAACATCGGCTTCTTCCGATGAAACAACCACAGAACCGACTGCCGAAAAAAAGCAGTACACTTTCCGCAGTCAGAAGCGATATGATGAGCATTACGAAAAGCATGGAAAGGAATTCGGAGATATAACCAAAGAGGAGTATCTCGAAATGGCGAACGATCTTATAAACTCCGATTCCGACAGGGTACTTCACAAGTATTCCGATGACGGAGATTATATGTATTTCGATCAGGACACAAATTACTTTCTCGTACTTTCTGCAGACGGATATATCAGAACATTCTTTATTCCTTCTGCCGGAATAAAATACTGGGAAAGACAGTGACGGAGGTGCTTTGATGAAGATGAAATGTGCTTGCTGCGGTCAGGGAACCGTTGCGGAAGAGTATGATATCTGCCCGGTATGCGGGTGGGAAAAAGATAACGTCCAGGAAAAGTTCATTGGATTTGCCGGAGGTGCTAACAGACTTTGTCTTGCAGAAGCAAGAGAGATGTTCCGGGAAACCGGCTATTCCGACGAACGTTCCGAATCCGAAAAATAAGCTGAACCCCCGGAGAACGATCTCCGGGGGCAGTTTTATCTGTTCAGTCCGTATTTTTCAACAAATCCGTCAATACTTTCGTCGCTTTCCGGGTCAAAACCTGTATCACAAGGGATAAGGCTCCAGCTCTCGACAGCTTCATTCTTCACGCCCGGTGCTATTTCCTTCAATGCGCCAAGCGTTTCTATCTCAATGATGTGACAGTCGGTAAACGCTTCAAAATTACAGCCGTTATCGGGATACTCCGCGTTTGCATCGAATGCGAATTTCTTGCGGAAGATCTGTTCTTTTGCCGCATAAGCGCACCAACCGTCAGTGTTGTTTGTGCCTATCTTGAACTTTTCCGGCTTATCGGTCTGTCGCAGAGTGATGTACTTATTGCTGAGATAATAGCGTTCGTCTTTCACATCTGTATATTCCCATATCACAAGCCTGCGGTTTGAAAGCAGACCTGTCTCTTCCCTGCTTTGCGGAACTATAAGAGTTCCGGCCTTTTCGCCGACTGTCATACACCACGGAGACAGCTTTATTGGCATATCCGAAATATTCTCTATGGAGTGATATACTTCAAGTCCGCTGCTGTTATCGTCAAGTGTCACACGCATTATATGCTGTTCTCCGACTTTATCTCTCGGAGGAGGAGTTAGGGTCACAGTATTTCCGGAGATCTCATATTTTACAGGAGAGTTGTCGGGTGTGTAGCTGTCCGGCCAGCTTTCCGGGCTTGACCACAGCCTGTGCCCGCCGTAAATATACCAGTTCTCATCTGTATCAAAGAAACGGTGAAGTTCGTCAGAATCCCGGTAAGTACTGCGCTCTCTGTCTTCGTTGAGAACATTGTCACAGCCGTTAAGTGCGTAGTAGATTATACGCGGTCCCACATCGACAGTAATGCGCGCCGTCACGGTATCATTGCACAAAACAAGGCATTTTCCGAAATTTCCGTATTCTTCTTCGTAGATCTTTACACTCATAGTTACCTCCGCTGTCAGTTTAAAATGATAGGTTTTGATGTATGGTCAAGTCCGCATACGCGCTTTTTGTCAAATGCCAGCGCATACAGGTCTCCGGCTCTGCTTTCAAGTGCGGCAAAACGCTTTGCTCTGCTTCCGTTTTGCGAAAGGGCTTTAAGAGAGGTATCAACAGGAAGTTCACACTTCGCGGCAGCGAGGATCTCTCTGCCCTTGCCGTTCATTCCGAGAATATGAACATAAGGGGGCGGATCTTTCAGATCGCTCTTTTTTATCCCGATAAACTCTGCCATAATAATACGCCTTATGCGCGACATTGTGTAACGCTTCGTTTTTATAAGCATATACAGTTCCGCAAGATTCGTGGATACGCGTGCCGCCTTGTATATGCGGTTTTCAAGCCCCATAAGCACATTCGGCGCTTTTTCAAGCTCCTCGGGTGACATCGTACGCAGTTTCGCAAGTATTGCGGTTTCGAGATTAGTGATCTTTGCAATGTCATTCAGACAGTCTTCGGGAAAGCCGGGAACAAACGCACTCATATCTTCTCCGGCGGCAATGCCTTTTCTTATATGAGAAGCTGATGCATAACAACCGTTTGTACCGCTGCTGTCATGGTCTGTGCCGATACGCTTTACAGTTACCGGCTTCATCGACGAACCGAGTTCTCCGAGAGCTTTGATATACTCGACGGCAAGGGTGTTGTTAGGCGCAGTAAGCGCGTTGATTATATCGTCCTCGTAGTACTTCTCTATCGTTTTCTGCAGCGCGACGGGAAAACTGTCACCGCGTCTCATGAATGCGAAAAAATCCTCATTCTGCTGCGCGAACATTACCGCTCCGGCAGTTTCCTCAAGAAGTGCAGCATCACCGCTTTCACTTCCGAAGCTTATCATCTCCACACAGCCGAGACTGTGGAGCAGTGATACCGAACCGTAAGCAAACTGTTCGGCACTTCCGAGTGCAAACGGCACCGGAAGCTCTATCACAAGATCTGCGCCATTGCGAAGCGCTGTCCCGGCTCTTCTGTACTTATCAAATACCGCAACATCTCCGCGCTGTGTGAAATTACCGCTCATTACGGCAGCAATATGAGTTGCACCATACAGTTCCTTTGTTTTCTCAATATGGTATTTATGTCCGTTGTGGAACGGATTGTACTCCGCCACTATACCGCATACTTTCATTTTTCCGCCTTTCGGTCATTCTTTCTATTTCAGCTTATTTGAGGAATTATTCTCAAATATAAGATCACGCATTTCCTTTTCCGCACGCATAACTACATCGTGAAATTCGGAAGCGGACATACGGTACGCACCGCCTCCGAGTATAATTATCTGTTCAAGGCGGTCAGAAGTTGCAACTCTTACTCTGTGCTTCTTTCCAAGCTCGTGCGATGCCTTTTCTATATACATATCCGCAGTCTCGGCTTCTTTTGTATATATCACTGTAATGCCGTTTATCTCTTCGATCTCACGGACCGCGCCCTTTACACGGTATGCGTCAAATACAAGTATCAGCTTGTACGGAGTAAATCCGGCATAATTGCACATCGCGTTTATAAGAGTACCGCGGGCAAGATCGAGATTATCTTTTGCAAGCGAGTTCAGCTCGTCCCAGGCAAAGATTATGTTATAGCCGTCAACCAGCAGGTATTCATCTCCTATAACTGTCGGTCTGTAAACATATTCTTTTTCCCGTTCGGGCTTTTTCTTTTCTGTGACGAAAGCCTTTCTCGGATCACGGTTTATCCTGCCGTAAGTACGCTCGAATATCGCCATAAGCTCCTTTTCATCGTAAGAAGCAGACGGTTTGCCGGTTTGCTGTACAGGCTCCGGTTCATCATCGACGCGGACAGGGGCAAGCACAGACGGAAGATGCATATACTGCGGAACATCGCTCCACTTGACAAGAAATCCCGCTCCGTGAGAACAGAAAACACTGTCGGCGGAATTATCCAAATCCGCTTCGGGATCGTAGCCTATCTCCCGTATCACATCATCAGCGTTCTTACAAGGATAATACCCGCAGAATGATACCGAAAACCTTCCGCGTCCCTTGCTGTAACCTGCAACTTCTGTCTGATACCCTCTCATAACCGCAATAGGTGCTTTGCCTCTTATCACAGAAATATCTGCACTGTCACCCGCCAATTCCGGCTGATTGAAATCAGCTCCGATACGCTGAAGATCAGTCATAGCTCTTCCGATGCAGTCACCCGGCAGTTCGATCCGGAAATCGTAATACGGCTCAAGAAGTATGCTTTCTGCACTCATAAGCCCCATGCGTACTGCACGATATGTTGCCTGTCTGAAGTCTCCGCCCTCGGTGTGTTTCAGATGCGCCCTTCCGCCGGCTACCGTTATCTTCATATCGGTTATAGGCGAACCTGTGAGCACTCCACGGTGCGTTTTCTCCGCAAGATGTGTAAGGATCAGTCTCTGCCAGTTGATCGCCAGTCTGTCTTCCGGCACATTCGTTTCAAAGACAAGACCGCTGCCCTGCGGAAGAGGTTCAAGTACAAGGTGAACTTCGGCGTAATGACGCAGAGGTTCGTAATGCCCCACCCCCTCTGCTTTATCGGCAATTGTCTCTTTATACGCGATCCTGCCTTCGTCGAAGCCGACTTCAAACCCGAATCGCTCACTTATCACCGTTTTCAGTATCTCAAGCTGTATCTCGCCCATAAGATTCAGCTTTATTTCTCCGAGCCTGTCATTCCACGAGACCGATAAAGCCGGATCTTCTTCGCCGAGCAGCTTCAGTTTTGAATACACAGTATGCGCATCGGCGTTTTCGGGACAGATAACACGATAGGAAAGCACCGGTTCGAGGAACGGAGTTACAGCGTCACGCTCGGTTCCGAGACCCTCTCCCGCATATGCGGAAGGAAGTCCTTCAACCGCACAAAGGGTTCCGGCAAACACCTCATCTGCGGTCTTATACTTCTGTCCGGAATAAACACGGATCCTGTCGGCTTTCTCCGGTACAGCATCATGTCCGCAAGGTATCACAGATTTAACTTTAAGACTGCCGCCTGTTATCTTCATGTGAACAAGTCTTGTACCGTTATCGGACGAGATCTTATACACTCTCGCACCGAATTTTTCAGGCCGCGCGGGTTCATCTGTGTAACGGCAAATCAGATCAATAAGTTCATCTATACCTTTAAGTCTGAGAGCAGAGCCGAAAATGCACGGAAAGACCTGTCTTTTCATAACCGCTTCGGCAATAGATGTATCTGAAATACTGCCGGAAGAAAGGTACTCTTCCATAAGCTTTTCAGAACACAATGCTGCAGTTTCGTTCATATCACTGGCGGCACATGAAAAATCTGTAACAGCAGCACTCAATCTGTGCGTAAGTTCTGCCAGCAGATATTCTTTGCCAAACTGCGATATATCCGTCTTGTTCACAAAGATAATATCAGGAACACCGTATTTGTCAAGAAGTTCCCACAGCGTTTCTGTATGGCTCTGCACTCCGTCAGTTCCGCTTATCACAAGTATTGCCGCATCAAGAACAGAGAATGTACGTTCGGTCTCCGCAGAAAAGTCAACATGCCCCGGTGTGTCAAGAAGCGTGAATTCCGCATCACCGACGCTCATCACAGCCTGTTTCGAGAAAACGGTTATACCCCGGCTTTTTTCTATGGAGTGAGTATCGAGGAACGCGTCCCCGTGATCGACACGCCC
>JAFVBZ010000144.1 GCA_017479645.1 Ruminiclostridium sp.
AAAGCCATCGAAGAGAAAACAGATGCTGCGATCGCGGCAAGCGACGGTATAACTCCGTTCGCTGTTGAACTGACCGACGAAGAAAATGAATATCTTGAAAGCATTGAGCCTGAAACCGGCATAAGTGTGTTCAGATCTTCCATAAACCTCGCCGGCTCAATGTCGATCTACGCAAACGACTACTTTATGGATCAGATGACATCTGCAGAAAGATCGCTATATATCAACCTGTTCGTTCTGTGCCAGAATTACGCGCAGAGCGGGACAGATCATACCGGAAGGTTTATACCGACAAAAGCAATGTTTGATCCTTCGATCGGTTATGAGAGAATGCGGCTCGTCTATCAGATGTTCTATTTCTCCAACCCCCAGTTCTTCTTCCTGCAGAACGGTTATTCATACAATATCACGGCAGGAACGATCACTCCCTGCATTTACGAGGATTTCAATTCCGCAGACGAGAGAGCGTGGTACAATTCACAGATAACCGCGCTCACAAATGAATGGCTGGCAGAGATCAGTAATGCAGGCACCGATCTCGAAAAACAGAAGATCATTTACAAAAAGCTCTGCGATTACGTTACATACGATCTTGACGCAAGTTACAACCAGTCCATTGCCAGCGCTTTTGTCCTTCGCAGAAGCGTCTGCAACGGCTACGCGCTTGCATCGGAGTACCTCTGCAATGCCGCAGGTATCGACTGCATCGTCGCCGTAGGTCAGGGGCACGCATGGAACATCATCAAACTTGACGGCAATTGGTATGAGCTCGATGTTACATGGATGGACAAAGAGAAGACCGGACAGTACAACCTCAAATGGCGCAACAAGAGCTACTCAACATTCCTTGCCAACGACTCGAACAATTATCATACCTACCGTTCCGACCTTTACGAGTTATTCGGACTTCCCGACTGCAGAACGGATATGAAGCTGGACGATGAGTACTATTCGGTTTATTCCGGCGGTCAGGTCTATAATTATAACGGTTACAGAAGCGATCTTGTGATACCGGATACCCTCGGCATCACCGGAATATACTACAATACATTCAAGAACAACACATCGGTAACAAGCGTCACTATCCCGGAAGGCGTATCCGATATATACAGCAGTGCGTTCAGCGGATGTACAAATCTTACATGGGCGAGTATCCCGCTGACCATGTGCAGTATCGGCGCGCAGGCTTTCTATAATACCGGACTTACAGATATCTATTATGCGGGTTCTGAAGCAGACTGGAACGCGATCTCCAAAGGAAGTTACGCAATACCCGACAACTGCGTTATACATTACAATTACACCGATGACCAGGGCATAAAATCCGTAACTTTCATCTACCCGACCAAGACCGAATACTATGTCGGTGAAAAACTCGATATCAGCGACGGCAGGATCTATGTGGTTTACAAAAGCGGCGATACCGAACTTCTCGATTTCTCCGGCGCAGCTGTCACAGGATTCAACAGCACAACAGCCGGAACTCAGACGGTAAAGGTCTTCTATGAAGGCTTCTCCGGAAGTTACAATGTCATCGTAAAGGTTCAGAGAGCCGTCCAGTCAATAACCGCAATAAAACCCACTTCCGCCGCAAAGCTTTATACCGGCGATGAGCTTGATCTCACAGGCTATACCGTCAAAGCAAATTACAATGACGGGACCACAGAGACCACGGAACTTACACCGGATATGGTCACAGGCTACGATCCCGATAAGGCGGGAACACAGAGACTTACGGTAACCTACGGCGGTAAGACAGCAACGATCACTGTAACTGTAATAAAGCTTGCCGCAGCAAAGATCGCGGTTGCGGACACGCCTAAAACGGCGTATTATCTGAACGATGCTATAGACCTTTCGGCAGGTACTCTCGAAGTAACCTACAACAGCGGTAAAACCGAGACTGTTCCTATGACAGCCAGCGCCGTTGCAGTAAAGGGATTTGACAGCACCAAGACCGGCGTCAAGAAAGTTACGCTGACGTTCCTCGGCAAGACGGTCACGATCAATATGGAAGTTTCGGTCGATCCGGACAACGCACCTGTACTTGTCAACGGCACCGGATATGAGAACATCGCTTCTGCTCTCAAAGCAAAAACGACCGGCGAACTTGATATCGTAATCAATACCAGTATCACAGAAAAGACTCTGACGATACCAAAGACAGTCACATCTGCGAAAATAACCACTGCCGGAGATGCAGTCCTTACCCTCACAACTCCTACGATCACAGCCAACTGCGATCTAACACTTGACTGTGCTGTCGCGGCGGAAAAGGCAGCTGCAAAGACATTCACGGTCAAGACTGTCGCAGATAAGAAAGTTACGATAAAAAGGCTTGATACCGCGCTCCAGCTCACACTAAGCGGAACAAAGACCTCCGATTTCGTTCTCGATACCGGAAGCGAGATCCCGGTCACATCTGCCGCAACTATCAATGTTGAGATAGCAGACGGAACCACTGTAAAGCTGGACGGCGGAAAGTTCACTCCCACTGCCCTTTCGGGTAACGGAAAACTCGATGTTTACGGCGCATCTACAGTAACGATCGCTGATGTCGTGAATGCGGATATCACCCTCAACAAGTACATCAAGACTGTAGGAAAGAACACGACTGTAAATGTTCAGAAGCCGACAATAGGCGAAGTCGGCAGTATGTCATTCAGAGTACTTGATCCCGACGGAAGCCTTTCCGATATCAGCGGTCAGACTGTTATAACTCTTTCCAAGACTAACGCGGTCGAAGACCTCGAAAACAGGATCATAATCGCAAATACTGCGGGCGAAAAGCCCCTCAGCGCGGTTCAGTACAAGAAGGAAGTCCGTGCAGAATATCTCGATGCGCTGACAGTTTCGGACGGCGCAGGCTCAAAGAACTACTCGTCTTTTGAGAAGGCATTCGAGGCAATGACCAACACTGCTGCTGACTATACCGTAACTCTGAACGAAAGCACAAGCCTGACAAAGCTCACGCTCCCGAGACTTATCGGAAGCCTCACTATAGACGGAAACGGCAATACTCTTAATCTCACCGGAGTTACATCTATATCACCGAGGTACGGTCTCACGCTTAAAAACATCAGTATTGAAAGCCGGACAAAAACCGGTGCAGCCGCAGCACTTACGATCACCGATACAACCGGAAATGTCGCAATAGACGGGCTTGAATTCACAGGCTCTGCTTTGAACATCAAGGGCGGTAGTGCGAACAGCCTCACACTCGGAAAGTGCTCGCCGATAACCTCTCTGACAGGATTCGCAAATGTAGAGATATCCGATGAGACCGCGATTGCCAAGACTTTCACCGCAAACAATGTTTATCTCGGCGCTTCCGCAGATCTTAAACTGCTCAGCGGAGCGACATTCACTCTCAACAGGAACAAGGTGCTTACCGCAGAGAACGGCGCAAAGATCACGCTGGTGAAAGGCTTCAAGCCGATAGTGCTCAACGGCTCGGTAAGCGGTGCACAGATAGCTCTTGTTTCCGACACCACCCTCGAAGATCAGCAGATATTCAGAACCAAGGAAGATCTCTCCGGAAAGTTCGATATCAGCGGCATCTCCCCTGTTCCCGCCGGCGATTACAGCTACGATCTGCTCACAGCGTCCGGGATCGTTTATCTGAAAGCGTTCACGATCGAGATGAACGGCACAAGATACGCATTTTGGAACGACGCGATAAGCGCTATGAACAGCAAGACCTCGGACTATACGATCACGCTTCTTGCCGACGTGAACATCGGCGCGGCGTTAAGGCTCCCGACTGCGGCAAAATGCGGCGGTCTAACGATCGACGGAAACGGTCACAAGCTGACATTCACCGGAACAAGCGTTTCTCTCACAGTTCCCACAACGCTGAAAGATATCACGATGCAGTCAGTGAACTCAAGGACAGGCGCAGAAGTAAAGTGGACTCTCAGAACAAACAAAAAGCTTACCAAAGAAGGCAGCGTTGAACTTATAAACTGCACAGAACAATAAGACAATATCACAGCAAGCCGTCCGGGATAAAAACCGGGCGGTTTCTTTTATATCATTCTCTAAATAAACGCGAAGCCAATAAAAGTCTTTGGAAAGGGGTTTGGGGAATAACCTTTCTTCAGAAAGGTTTTCCCCGGTCCCGGACGCTGTGCGCTGCTGTCTCAAAGTGACCGGCTTTTCGCCGCAATTCCTTCCGACAGCAAAAACTCGGAAAAAGTGTTGCATTTATCCGGAAAATATGATATAATAGTATGATTATAATTATGCAATATTATCGGAAGTGTTTTTTATGCGGATAATCGGCATTGACCCCGGATACGCGATAGTCGGCTTCGGCGTTATCGAATACGAACGCAGGGTCTTCAACGTCATCGACTACGGCGCTGTCACCACGGACGCGGGTACGGATTTCAACACCAGACTGCTGGAGATATACAATGACCTGTGCGTGCTGTTTGACAGGTATAAGCCGGAAGCAATGGCGATCGAGAGGCTGTACTTCACAACAAATCAGAAAACCGCGATAGCCGTTGCGGAAGCAAGAGGAATCACACTCCTTGCCGCAAGACAGCGCAATATCGAGATCTTCGAGTACACCCCGCTTCAGGTCAAGAATTCCATAACCGGCTACGGAAAGGCTGTAAAAAAGCAGGTGCAGGAACTCACCAAGAACATACTGAAACTTCCGGAGATACCAAAGCCGGACGATACCGCGGACGCACTCGCAATAGCGGTCTGCCATGCTCATTCCTGCGGTTCGCAGCTGAGCAGGCTCGCAAAGACTTAAGGAGAAACGTGCAAGATGATATACAGTTTAAGAGGTAAGCTCACCCACAAGACAAACGATCTCGCAGTCGTTGAATGCGCGGGAGTAGGCTATGCGTGCAGGACAACAAGCTATACGCTCTCCCCGCTTAAAGTCGGAGAAGAGGTATTCCTGCTCACATATATGAACGTGCGGGAAGACGCGGTGGAGCTGTTCGGATTCGGAGAAGCAGCGGAACTGAACTGCTTCAGGCTTCTTCTCTCCGTCAACGGCGTAGGTCCGAAAGCCGCGCTCTCTATACTCTCGGATATGTCGCCCCAGGGGTTCGCTCTGTGTGTTGCGCAGGGTGACAGCAAGGTGCTGACGAGAGTTCCCGGCATCGGCAAAAAGACCGCTGACCGCATAATCCTCGAACTGAAAGACAAGATGACAGACCGCATAGGCGAGATCTCCTCGGATACCTACGCGGAGCTTTCAAGACCGGCTGTGCAGAACACCGGAAATGCGGCGGAAGCGATAACGGCGCTCACAGCCCTCGGATTTACCGCGTCACAGGCGCAGAAAGCACTTGCGGGACTTCCGGGAGATATGCCGGTATCGGAAATGGTAAAGGAAGCACTCAAAAAGATCGGGAGCATAAAATGAATGACGAGAATATAAACACAGGCGTGCAGACGGACAGCGCTCCGGGAAACGCGGGAAACGAAAATGCGGCAGACAGCGAGATCGCGGAGATAAAGCGCGAACTCAGACATCAGCGGAAAATGCTGACGGCGATACTTGTTTTTATAATAATACTTGCCTGCACGATC
Source organism: Ruminiclostridium sp. (assembly GCA_017479645.1). Lineage (GTDB taxonomy): Bacteria > Bacillota > Clostridia > Oscillospirales > Ruminococcaceae > Ruminiclostridium_E. Next base: position 5,560 of record JAFVBZ010000144.1, read on the forward strand.
ATCATATACTTATTCTACAAAATGACGATCGGCTCGATATTCGGTCACATTATAGGATTCGTGACCGGATTGTTCGGCTCATAACGGGAGGTACATCAGTTGATCGAAATGAACCATGACCGCGGACAGGACGATATATCGCTCAACACGCGGCTTACCGAACCGGAACTCACTCCGGAGGACACAGACATAGAGTACAGTCTCCGCCCCAAGCGCCTTAACGAATACATCGGACAGGATAAGGTCAAGGAGAATATGTCTATCTTCATTAAGGCGGCAAAGGACAGGGGCGAAAGCCTTGACCATGTTCTGCTTTACGGGCCTCCGGGTCTCGGAAAGACTACCCTCGCCCGCATCATAGCCAACGAAATGGGCGTCGGCATCAGCATAACATCGGGTCCCGCGATAGAGAAGCCCGGCGATCTCGCATCTATCCTCACCAACCTCAACGACGGAGATGTGCTGTTCATAGATGAGATACACCGTATGTCAAGGCAGGTGGAGGAGATACTCTACCCTGCCATGGAGGACAACGTGCTGGATATCATCATAGGCAAGGGTCCTTCCGCCCAGTCGATAAGGATTGACCTGCCGAAGTTCACGCTGGTGGGTGCAACTACCCGCGCCGGACAGCTCACCGGTCCTCTGCGCGACAGGTTCGGCGTTATCCAGCGCCTTGAGCTGTACACCGACGATCAGCTCTGCGATATCATAATGCGCTCATCGGTGATACTTGCGATACCCACGGACAAGGAAGGCGCGATGGAGCTTGCGAAGCGCTCCCGCGGGACTCCCCGTATCGCAAACAGGCTTCTGAAGCGCGTCCGCGACTTTGCGGAAGTAATGGGCAACGGCAGGATAACCCGCGAAATGGCGGATATCGCCCTCGACAGGCTGGAGATCGACAAGCTCGGTCTCGACGGACTTGACAGGCGCATGCTGACAATGATAATCAAGGGGTATAACGGCGGTCCTGTGGGACTTGACACCCTCGCTTCCGCTCTCGGAGAAGAAGCGGTCACCCTCGAAGATGTGTGCGAGCCGTTCCTTATGCAGCTCGGCTTCATCGCCCGTACTCCGAGAGGACGTACAGCTACTTCGCTCGCGTATAAGCATCTCGGACTTGAGCAGATGGGTCAGCAGACGTTTGAGTGAGAGGCCTTGAGACCGGGCGCTGCCCGGACCCGCCAACCCCCTTTAAAAAAGGGGGCTGGACACCCTAAACCAATGACCGTTAAAACGGAACTTTAAAAGCCTGCAAACAGATATGACAGATACAGCGAACCGGAAGATGCTGTAAAATAAATCTGCAATACAATTCACAAAGTAACGGTATTGCATAATGTGGAGGAACTTATGGGAAGGTTATTCGGAACAGACGGAGCACGCGGAGTGGCAATAACTGAGCTTACCTGCGAGACCGCAATGAACATCGGAAGAGCCGCGGCTATCGTGCTCACAAAGCACAAGACCGCCGGCACCAAAGCAAAGATACTGATTGGAAAGGATACCCGCGTATCGTCCGATATACTCGAAGCTGCGCTTATATCGGGCATTATGTCCGTAGGCGCCGACGCGGTGCTCCTCGGAGTTGTACCGACACCCGCTGTCGCTTACCTCGTGAAACAGCAGGACGCAGATGCGGGCGTGATGATCTCCGCTTCGCACAACAGCGTGGAATACAACGGGATTAAGCTTTTTGCCGGGACCGGATTCAAGCTCCCGGATGAGGTCGAAAATGAGATCGAGGCTCTTATACTCGACAACCCGGAGCTTATGACACTCAAAGAAGGAACGGAAGTCGGAAGAGTCACTGTGCTCGATGACGCGGCGGGACTCTACATATCCCACCTCGCGGAATGCGCGGATATCGGCGCAAAGAAACTGCACGTTATCGCGGACTGCGCCAACGGAAGCTCCTCCGCAACCGCACGGAGACTGTTTGATACGCTCGGCGTTGACTGCGATATAATCAACGCGGAGCCGGACGGTACCAACATAAACGAAAAATGCGGTTCAACGCACATAGACAGACTGCAGGAAAAGGTGAAAGAGGGCGGATATGACCTCGGAGTAGCATTCGACGGAGACGCGGACAGATGCCTCGCAGTCGATGAAAAAGGCAGGCTCGTTGACGGAGACAGGCTTATCGCGGTCATCTCCGGAAATATGAAGAGCAAGGGCATACTGAAAAAGGATACCGCAGTCGTCACCGTAATGAGCAACCTCGGTTTCCACACATATATGAAGGAACACGGCATATCCACAGTCTGCACATCGGTAGGCGACAGATATGTGCTGGAGGAGATGCTCAGAAGCGGGTACAATATCGGCGGTGAGCAGTCCGGACACATTATCTTCCTCGATCATGCCACCACCGGCGACGGACAGCTCACCGCGGTAAAGCTGATATCCATGCTTTCCGGCACGGACAGGAAGCTTTCGCAGTACAACGACGAATTTCCCGATTACCCCCAGCTTCTCATAAATGTGAAGATAACCCCCGAAAACAAGGGTATGTGGGATAAGAATGACACGATACTCGCTTCGATAAAGGAAGCGGAGGAAGCTCTCGGAAGCGACGGGCGCGTGCTCGTCCGCGAAAGCGGTACGGAACCCCTCGTGCGCGTAATGATAGAGGGCAGGGATCCACAGAAGGTTGAACTTTATACGAATAAGATAGCGGACACGATAAAGGCGCAGTTCTGCTGAGCGGCAAACGCGGCGAACGCGCCGCACCGGATCCGTGGGCAGCATTCATCAGACATCGGTTCTGTGGCTCGGTCAGTTATAAACTGCTGATAAAAAGGAAAAACAATATGGCAAAGATCGAACGTGAGCTTTACGGGGATTTCGATATGATATTGAACGCGGTCACTAACGCAGTTATGGGCGGGAGCATGAGCGCATCAGTCGAAGAGACCTCGGATTTTTATGAGAACGGCGCAAGGTGCGCTGTGCGCGTATTTGAGCGGTACAGCTATATGGGCAAAAACAGGCTCTCCATGTCGGTAACGCTTTTCCAGGCAAACGGGCGGATCTTCATATCCGCGGCAGCTACCGGCGGAAGCCAGGCGCTGTTCATGAAGATAAATACATTCGGAGAGAGGGCATTCCTCGATACCGTCCGGGACACGATAGATGCTTTCTCCTACGGAGGCGGGTACAGGTAAGCTATGAGAATTGCGGACAAGTGGAAAGATTACAGACTTATTGATACTTCCGACGGGGACAGGCTCGAAAAGTGGGGAGACGTTGTGCTGAGACGCCCGGACCCGCAGGTTATATGGAAGAACCCCTCCCCCGCACCGGAATGGGATAACGTACACGCAAAGTACAATCGCTCCTCAAGCGGAGGCGGAAGCTGGGAATACCGGAAGAGGCTTCCGGAGAGCTGGAACATAAAGTACGGCGATCTCACATTCCTCGTAAAGCCCACCGGATTCAAGCATACCGGTCTTTTCCCGGAACAGGCCGTGAACTGGGAGCTTTGCAGAAAGCTCATAACCGGCGCGGGACGCGAAATAAACGTGCTTAACCTGTTTGCATATACGGGCGGTGCGACGCTTGCCTGTGCCGCCGCGGGAGCAAAGGTCTGCCACCTTGACGCCGTTAAGAATATGGTGGAATGGGGCAAGGAAAATGCCCGGCTCAGCGGACTTTCCGACAGACCGGTACGCTGGATCACGGACGATGCCATGAAGTTCCTCGGACGCGAGATAAAGCGCGGGAACCGCTACGACGGCATTATCCTCGATCCGCCAAGCTACGGGCGCGGAACAAACGGAGAGCTGTGGAAGCTGGAGGACTGCATCTACGAGCTTATGGAGCGCTGTACGGCGGTGCTTTCGGATAAGCCCCTGTTCCTGCTCCTTAACAGCTACACTACCGGGCTTTCACCGTCGGTCATGGCATATCTGCTGAAAATGACGGTGGGTCAGAAATACAAAGCCGATATCAGCGCCGAGGAGATCGGACTTCCGGTAGAGCGGACAGGACTTCCTATCCCCTGCGGAAATACGGCTGTGGCGCTGTTCTGATAAAAAAAGCTCCCGCTTTTGCGGGAGCCAAATACAGATCATTAATTCTTATGTCTTTATTAATATAATTATATAATACGATATTGTGAATGTCAACAAGAACAAAAGCGGAGAAAATGAAAAATATAATCGAAGTAAAAAGTCTTGAATTTGAATATAAGGAATACGACGAGAACGGCGAGGAGATCGGCTCCAACAAAGTCCTGCGCGGGATAGACCTTTCAGTTCCGAAGGGTCAGTTTCTTGCGGTGCTGGGGCATAACGGCTGCGGAAAATCCACACTCGCACAGCACCTCAACGGTATCCTTACCGCCTCTTCCGGAAAAGTGCTGATAAACGGCATCGACGCGTCGGACGAGGAACGGGTGTTCGATATACGCCAGATCGTGGGTATGGTATTCCAGAACCCCGACAATCAGCTCGTTGCTACCGTAGTCGAAGAAGATGTGGCATTCGCGCTGGAGAACCTCGGAGTGCCGCCGGAGGAGATACGCAAGCGTGTCGATGTTGCTCTGAGACTCGTGGATATGTACGAATACCGCGAACACTCACCTCACCAGCTCTCCGGCGGACAGAAGCAGAGAGTCGCAATCGCGGGAATACTTGCTATGCGCCCGGAGTGCATCGTTCTGGACGAGCCGACGGCTATGCTCGACCCGAAAGGTAGAGCGGAAGTCATGAGCACAGTGAAGCTCCTCAACTCGCAGGGCGTTACGATAGTGCTGATAACCCACTACATGGACGAGGCTGTGCAGGCTGACAGAGTCGTTGTAATGGACAGCGGAAAGATCATCGCGGACGGTACCCCGAAAGAGATCTTCGGACAGGTGGATATGCTCCGGGAGCACTCCCTCGATGTGCCGCAGGTGACAGAGCTGATGTACGAGCTGCACAGGAGCGGGCTTGACGTGCCGGTCAATGTGCTGACGGAACAGGAATGCGCGGAAGAGCTGCTGAAACTGCCGCATAAGGCTGCATATAAAGCGGGACCGTCAGCCGGCAAGCCGGAGAAAAGCGCAGATATCCCGTTTATTGCAGAGGTAAAGAACTTAACATACAAGTACAGCGTAGGTACGCCGTTTGAATCCACCGCCGTTGACAATGTAAGCGTGAGCATCGCAAAAGGTCAGTTCGTCGGCGTGATCGGGCATACCGGAAGCGGCAAGTCCACGCTGATACAGCACCTTAACGGGCTGCTTAAACCGACGGACGGAAAGGTCTATATCGCGGGACGTGATATCTGGGCAAAAGGCAGCGATATCCGCTCGGTAAGGTTTATGTCGGGTCTTGTCTTCCAATACTCCGAATATCAGCTTTTCGAGGAAACGGTATATAAGGATATCGCCTACGGTCCCACAAATATGGGGCTGCCGGAAGATGAGATAGACCGCCGCGTGCGGAAAGCCGCGGAAGCTATGGGGATAGACGGAGAGCTGCTCAAACGCTCGCCCTTCGATCTTTCGGGCGGACAGAAGCGCAGAGTCGCGCTTGCGGGCGTTATCGCCATGCAGCCGGAAGTGCTGATACTTGACGAGCCCGCGGCGGGACTTGACCCGAAAGGAAGAGACATGGTGCTCGACGAGATAAGCGAATACCACCGCAGTTCCGGAACCACGATACTTCTCGTATCCCACTCAATGGAGGATATAGTGAAGTACGCGGAGAAGATACTTGTAATGAACCGCGGAAGGCTGTTCTGCTACGAGGACACGGACACGGTGTTCAGCAGGACAAAAGAGCTGGAACAGGTAGGTCTCGGAATACCGCAGATATCCCGCCTCTCGCATATCCTTGCGAAAAGCGGAATGGATATCGGGAACGATATATATACAACAGAAAGAGCAAAGGAAAGAATACTGGAGATAACAGATGCTTAACGATATCACGATAGGGCAGTTCTTCCCCGGAAACTCGGTGATACACCGTATGGACAGCCGGTTCAAGATCGTGCTCGATATAATATATGTGGTGATGCTGTTTGTGGCGCAGAATTTCTACGGGCTTGGGATAGCGTGCATATTTATGGTAATGGTGTATGCCGCGTCCGGGATAAGCTTCCGGCTTATCCTCAAAAGCATAAAGCCCGTACTTGCGATAATCATTTTCACCGCGCTTTTAAACCTGCTTTTTGTGAAAGGCGACGACGCTCCGCTCATTGATACCGGCTTCATCACGATCTACGCGAAAGGCGCTGAGACCTCGATCTTTATGATCGTGCGCATAATTTTCCTTATCATAGGAATGTCGCTCCTCACCTACACCACTTCGCCGATCGTGCTGACCGACGCGATCGAGAGCCTTCTCTCTCCGCTGAAAAAGGTGCATTTCCCCGTGCATGAGCTTGCAATGATGATGACGATAGCGCTTCGGTTCATACCGACGCTTATCGAGGAGCTCAACAAGATCATGATGGCGCAGAAAGCACGCGGAGCGGCTCTCGATACCGGAAACGTGTTCAGCCGCGCAAAAGCGATGGTACCTATACTTATCCCGCTTTTCATCAGCGCATTCAAGCGCGCCAACGAGCTTGCGACAGCTATGGAGTGCCGCTGCTACAAGGGCGGTGAGGGGCGCACAAAGCTCCGTCAGCTCAAAGCCACACAGCTCGATCTCTACGCTTCCGGAATCACCCTCTGCACCCTCGGTTTTGTAATAATCGACAACATCGTGTTTTAACCCGGAAAACTCACAAATGCGCCTGCGCGCTGTCTTTGCAGACGGCACAAGGGCTGCGCGCCCTTGACCTGCGGCAGCGTGACGCTGCACCCAAATGTCAATCATAACTTCTGTTTACGAAGTGTCCTTCAAATATCCGTGTTCCTGAAAGGTTCACCAAGTCTCCAAAAAAATGAGAAATCTGAAAATTTTCATAGCATACAACGGCTCCGCCTACCACGGCTGGCAGAGGCAGAACAACAACATCACCGTTCAGCAGCTTGTCGAGGACTGCATGAGCCGGATAATGAACAGTAAGATCACAGCCCACGGCTGTTCACGGACAGATGCCGGAGTCCACGCAAGAGAGTTCTGTCTGAACGCGCGGACGGATTCCGCTATCCCCTGCCCCGGACTTATGAGGGCAATGAACAAGATGCTCCCGGACGATATCGCCGTGCTGTCCTGCGAGGACGCGGACGAGGATTTCCATGCCCGCTTCTCCGCTCACGGCAAGGAATACATCTACATCGTCAACAACGCTCCCCACACGGACGTTTTCGGAAGCGATCTCGCGCTGTTCTACCCATACCTGCTGGACGAGAAGAGACTCGATGCCGCGGCAAAGCTTTTTACCGGCACCCACGACTTCTCCGCCTTCTGCAAGGCAGAAGCAAAACAGCACCTTAAATCTACAGTCCGTACCGTCCGCGCATTCGATGTTTCCCGCTCCGGCGATACCGTAACATTCACGGTGAGCGGCGACGGATTCCTGCACAATATGGTGAGGATAATGGTAGGTACGCTGATATACCTGAACGAGGGAAAGCGCACCGAAGCCGATATTGTCCGCTCGCTTGAAACGGGAGAACGGACCGATGCGGGTATCACGATACCACCGCACGGACTTTACCTTAACAAAGTTTTCTACAACTGATACCAAATCAGCATCTATCTGTAAACAATATCAAGTTATTTCGTCACGATTCAGATATGCGCGCAGAGCGCGCTCCACAATTGTGCATTGTGAATTGTGCATTGTGCATTTTTCTATAAAAAACAAGAGGTGAAACAATGAAAGTTCCCGATCTTGCAGAGGCTACGGGCAGCGAAAAGGCTGCCGCAAAGCCCAAGAACGTAGATCTGAATAAATACAGAAAAAAGAAGAAACGCGGTATGCTGCTGCTTAAACTGACAGTGTTCCTGCTGGCAGTTATCGCTGTGGTATTCGTATGGCTGAACGCGGCGACGATATTCGAGCCCCTCAGAGGTATCGCGTCCAAAGTCGAGACAAAGACCACCGATGATGTGGGATTCCCGATAGAGCTCCCCGGAAGCAGCGAATACTCGATAATGCGGTTCGGCGAGAATTTCTCGCTGCTCACCGACACCTACCTCTACGCGTACGATACGTCCGGTGCGCAGAACTACGCGCTCAAACACGGCTACAGCCACCCCGAACAGACTACCAACGAAAAGCGCATTCTCCTCTACGACAAGCTCGCCTACAACTTCGCCCTTTACAGCAAATCCAGCCTTATCTACCAGAAGGCTCTCGAAGATAAGATAGTCTATGCGTCGATCGGAGATGACAGCCTCGCCGCGATAGTCACCCAGTCCAAGCGCTACGCAAATATCCTCTATATCTACGATGACGGCGGGAACTGGCTCTACACGAAAAAGTTCGCGGACGAGAACGTTATGCAGGTCTGCTCCGCGGGTGACGGAGAGCATATCATCGTCTCCACCGTAAGCGCTTCGCAGGGCGATATACTCACGAATTTCTACCGCTTCTCCGTGAAATCGGCAGAGGCTCCGCTGTGGAAGTACACCCTCCGGACAGGAAGCCTTCCCTGCGGACTGTCGGCGGACAAGGATAAAGTCATCGCAGTCTGCGACAACTGCATTCTCTCCCTAAATACCGCCGACGGCGAACAGCTCGGACTTTATGCCTACTCCGGAACTCTTAAGAACTACCATATAAGCGACAACAGGATCCTCGTGCATTACAGCGATATCTCCACCAACAAGAGCGTGCTGATCGAGCTCGATCAGAATGCGGCTGCGATATCGCTTGCCTATGTTTCGGCAAACGCGTCATGCCTGTACTGCGATACAAGCGGTATCTACGTTCTCGAAGGCTCCCGCGTGAAGATATTCGATGAGGGGCTTATCGGAGAAAGATACATTCAGACGACTGAGGACGATTACTCCGATTTCGTGAAGATATCCGGAAACCTCTATATGCTCGGCTACGAGACGATAGGAAAGATAAATGTTTACAGAGCGCAGGACGATGAGGAAGCGGAAGCCGGCAATGCCCCCGCAGAGACAGAGATGACCTCACGCACCGAAAGTGAGCTTATAATCACAGAATGACAGATAATAAAAGGAGATAGTTTACAGAAAATATGGGAAGCGAGTTCTTCTGGTTCCTCGATATCGCCGTATTGGGCATACTCGCTGCGAACCTTTACCGCGGTGCCAAAAAGGGCGCAGTTGCCGTCCTTATCAGCGCTGTGGCGGCTATTGCCGCTTTCATCGCCGCATTCGCGTTCAACGGCGTTATATCCGAGAAAATATACGATTCGTTCATACGCTCGAATGTGGAGGATTATATGAGCGAAAAGCTCGGAGATTCGATAAACAAAGAGATGATAAAGGGACTGTCCGAAACGGATATGTCCGAGGCTCTCGTGAACGGCACTTATCTGCGGGATATACAGATAAAGTACGATGACAAGCGCCATGCCGATCTCGATATGTCCGCAGTCGATCTCACAAGGACCGGCGTGCAGTACGCCGATCTTTCCGGCTTCGGCATCGACGAATACTTCGACTGGTCCTATGTGAAGCTCGGGCATCTCGATGTCACCGAAACCGAAGTGAACAAGTACGGGCTCGGAAATATCGTTCTCGCCCGGATCATCGCCTCAAACCTCACTTCGCAGACCGTGACGCGGGCTTTCACCGATATCGGAGAAAAGCTTGCAGATACAGTCTCGCCCTCGCTACGGAACCTCGGAAGCGATCTTTCCGCCGGAAGCACCGACGCCGTTTACAGCTTCATGGTCTCCATACTCACCGTCGCAGACCAGACATTCGGTGACAGGATAATGGACGATATCATAACGCCGACTGTGATGATACCGCTCCGGGCGATCGTGTTCTGCATACTGTTCGCGCTGGTCATGCTGGTACTCGGCATCATCGCAAACGCAACAAAGATGATAAACAAGATACCTGTCATTTCATCGGTGAACGGAGTGCTCGGCGCACTTCTCGGACTTGTGGAGGGTCTTGTGATAATCTTCCTGCTGTGCATTATAATAAAACTGCTGATCTCCCTCTGCGGAGATTCACTGGTATTCCTGAACCGGAACACGATAGACAGGACTTTCCTGTTCAGACACCTGTACTCATTCGATCCGCTTGCCCTTATCGGCAAGATATGACTTAAATACAGCACTTACAAGAAAGGAAATATACAACTATGGATATGATGTGCTCAAGATGCCGCAAAAGACCCGCTGTCGTTTTTATGTCGGGTATGAGCGGAACACAGAAATTCGAGAACGGATACTGCCTTAAATGCGCGAAGGAGCTCGGTATCCCGCAGGTGGACAACTACCTCAAGCAGATGGGGATATCGGATATCGACTTCGAGAACGCTTCAAATATGCTGTTCGGAAATCCCGACGCCGATAACGACGACGAAGAAGATATCGAGGACGCAGAGATCATCGACGAAGAGGACGGAGATGAATTTCCGGAGGACGACGACGATGATGAGGACGCGGTTGACGGCTTCAAGGAGGGAGGCACCATGCCCGCTTTCTTCCAGCGCTTCTTCGATATGAGCGGACGCACTCCCAATGAAGTTCCCGCAAGCGAGGAAGATGTCAAAAAGGAAAAGGAGCGGGAAAAGGCTGACCGCAAAAAGCGCGCCGAGGAGAAGAAAAAAGCTGCCCAGGCAAAAAAGCGCAAGTTCCTCAACACTTTCTGCACCAACATCACCGACAAGGCGAAGAACGGGAAGCTTGACCGCATCATAGGACGCGACAAGGAGATCGAGCGCGTTATACAGATACTCTCCCGCCGTTCAAAGAACAACCCCTGCCTCATAGGCGAGCCCGGCGTCGGAAAGACAGCTATCGCAGAAGGCATCGCTCAGCGCATTGCCGACGGAAATGTACCGTTCAGACTCCAGGATAAGGAGCTTTAT
>JAFVBZ010000145.1 GCA_017479645.1 Ruminiclostridium sp.
AGCTCCTTGATCTTCTCCTCATTCTTCTTGTTCTGCTGTTTTATCATACGCTGTATCAGCTGTGAGGACTCATACCAGAACTCGTAGTTGCCGACGTACATCTTGATCTTGCCGTAGTCTATATCTACCGTGTGGGTGCATACGTTGTTGAGAAAGTGGCGGTCGTGGGAAACAACAATGACAGTTCCGAAATATTCCGCAAGGAACTCCTCCAGCCATGCCACAGCGTCGATATCAAGGTGGTTGGTAGGCTCGTCCATAAGGATAATATCCGGGTTTCCGAAGAGAGCCTGTGCCAGCAGTACTTTTACCTTCTCGTTACCGGAAAGGCTTGACATCTGGCTGTACATTATGCTCTCGTCAAGACCGAGACCCTGCACCAGCTTGGAAGCATCGCTTTCAGCCTCCCAGCCGTTCAGCTCGGCAAATTCGGCTTCAAGCTCGCTTGCACGGTTGCCGTCCTCCTCCGAGAAGTCCTCTTTTGCGTAAAGAGCGTCCTTCTCTTTCATAACATCGTAAAGGCGCTTATTGCCCATTATAACGGTATCCTGGACGGTATATTCGTCAAAAGCGAAGTGATCCTGGCGAAGTACGGACATACGCAGGTCTTTCGGTATTGTTACGCTTCCGGTCGTCGGCTCAAGCTCACCGTTGAGTATTTTAAGGAATGTGGACTTTCCGGCACCGTTCGCGCCGATAACTCCGTAGCAGTTGCCTTCCGTGAAAAGCAGATCGACATTCTTGAACAGCGTCTGTCCGCCGAACTGCAGGCTTACATTTGAAACTGTTATCATTATTATCCTCCATAATCGCACATTATAAATATCAGTATATCATATATAAATAAATAATGCAAACGAATTTTTGAACAAAATCAACAGATAGAAGTGCAGATATTTGTGCATTATTTCTCGAACAAAAACCGCCGAATGCTTTTGACATTCAGCGGTTATTTCGCAATTATAATGTAATAATTTCAAAGGCACTATTGCCGTTGCGGGCTATGCGCTTACTTTCTGTTCTGGAAGAGGCTTTCAAGCTCGGAATAAGCATCGTCGTTCGGAGTTGTCGATGTTCTTGAGTTGATGAACGAAGCGAAGTCGTTCTTGGAAGAACTCGATGTTGTGCTGATTATCTCTTCAGCTACGCTCTTCTCACCGGTAGTCTCGAATGCGTCCTTGAAGCAGGTTGCTATAACCGAGATGGTGATGGAGTCCTTCATATCGGCAGGTCCGTAGTTTGCACCTATGATGATCTCTGCATCGGGATCGCAAGCTCTTGTGATAGCCTGCATAGCCTCGTCAACATCGGTCATGAGTGCGTCCTGGGAAAGTGTTATGTAAACGAGCAGTCTGCCTGCGTTCTTGATAGAAGTTTCGAGCAGCGGGCTGTTTACTACCTGCGATACAGCTTCCTCAACCTTCTTGTCGCCTGTTCCGTTGCCGATCGCAATATGAGCATCGCCGGCATTTCTGATGATCGTGCTTAAGTCGGAGAAGTCAACGTTGATAAGCGCGGTTGTGTTTATCATATCCGAAACGATCTTAACGGAGCGATGCAGAACATCATCTACCATAAGGAACGCCTGGGGAACCGTGAGAGCCTTCTCGTTGAGCTGGAGAAGCTTCTGGTTCGGGATTATAACGAGAGCGTCAACATGCTTTCTGATCTCGTCGATACCCTTCATAGCCTGGTTCATCTTCTGGCTGCGCTCAAAGTCGAAAGGCTTTGTAACGACGCCTATGGTGAGAATGCCCATTTCCTGCGCTATCTCGGCAATAACAGGAGCCGCACCTGTACCGGTGCCGCCGCCCATACCGGCGGAGATGAATACGAGGGAAGCGCCCTTGAGGTACTTTTCGATATCCTCTCTGTCCTCGCGTGCAGCTTCCGCGCCGACTTCGGCACGTCCGCCCGCTCCGCGGCCCTTAGCGCACTTCTTACCTATCTGTACTCTGCGAATGAGTGATTTGTCCTTGTTCTTGAGGGCTGCGACATCTGTGTTTACTGCTACAAACTCTATATCCACATCATCTGCTGCCATATCTTTTGAGTTCTTGTCGCGCAGACCCTTCTTTGCCATGTTTTCAACTGCATTTCCGCCGCCGCCGCCTACACCGAATACCTTTATACGGATATCATATACGGCGCTTTCGTCAAGGTGGTCGAAAGCCGGCTCTTCTGTTTCTACTTCGAAGCCTTCCTCATCGATTTCGATTGCCACGATAATATACCTCCTGAATTTTATACATAACGGCTCCGCCGTTCACAAATCGGAGTGCTATGAACGTCAAACGCGCACCACGACTGCATTTTCTCAATATTCATTGTAACAGATTTTAATAAAAATTTCAATAGGTTTTTCAAAAAAATCTAAATATTTAGTGTTTTTTTTTCGGAGAAGTATCTAAATGTTGTGGTAATAAAGCCTTCGGTAACTTTTATGTAACTTTTTTAACCTTCTGTGGTTTCTCCGGAAGTTGTTTCAGACGACTCTGTGTCCTCACCTTCGCCTTCGCTCTCGTCCGTTTCTTCTGTCACAGGCGCGGCAGTCACGGGCGCAGTGGTGATAGGACGCTGGATAGCGCGGCTCGGGTCTGAAACGTCAAGCGTTACATGCTCTGTTTCGGCGATGTAGCCGTTGAATACCAGCTCCTTGATAATGCGCATCTTCTCGTCTATCTGGAGTACAGAACCGAGGTGTATGACCACGCGGTCATCATAGGTCATTACCAGCGCAAGGCTGTCGCTTATATCCACAGTGGTGATATCATCTATTTCCGCTTTCTCGATCGCCTTGCTTATATCGGCAACAAGCTTGTCCTGTTCGGGATCCTCGGCGGAGATGAAGCTGCCTACTACAACGGACTCTGCGGGTTTATAGCCGAGCACCTGCATACAGTCAGCTTTGCTGTCGTCTATCTGCATTACGCGCCCGATGTGGGAAATGACGTAGTTCTTGCCGTTGTAGTAGAACTCCGCCATAGGTACGGAGCGGGTGACACTTATCTTTATAGTCGAAGGGAACACCTTGTCCACCTGAACGCTGTCAAGGCTTACGAGCTTGTCGAGGATACGTTCCGGAATGCCGGCGGTATTGAGCCGGACAAGGTTTTCGGTGCCTTCCAGACCGCTTGCGGCAATGATCTGCTCTTCCGTGTAGTCAGACTCGCCCTCTATCACGATCTTTTCGCAGTTGAACAGCACCGTTACCGACAGAACGGAAAAGATGATAACGGCGAGGATAGCCGTCATCAGGTAGTAAACGACATTGCTTCCGCCTTTTTTCTTTCGCCGCTCACGAAGCTCGCGCTCCGCCGCCTTTCTTGCCTCCTCTTCGCGCTTTTTGCGCACGGGGCTCTGGGGCGGGAGCTGTTTTTTGGTCTGTTCGGTGATCTTCTGCTGTTTACGGCTCTGCGGATTGACTTTTTTTCTTCTCTCGGCAGGCGACGGTGCCTTTGAAGCCTGTTCGCGGAGCTTCCGGTTAAGCTCCTCCTTGCTCATTTCGACTGTTCTGCTCTTGTTAAGTCTGTGAAAATCCGGCATATCGCTCGCCTCCGTTCTCCGGCAAAGGGGAAAGCACCGCTTTCCCCAGCCGTTTCTTTGCCCTCCGCGGGCATAATGTTCAATACTGTATCATATACTTTATCAGCCGGGCGCTATACGCATCGGATATCCGCTCCCACGCTTCGCAGGCAGCCTTCGATATCCTCGTATCCGCGGTTGATATAGCAGATCTTGCCGATCTTTGTTGTACCCTCGGCGAACAGCGCTGCGGTGACCATTGCAGCACCTCCGCGCAGATCGCAGGCTTCAAGCTCCGCTCCGGAGAGCCGGCTCACGCCCTCGACTACGGCAACCTGCCCCTCCACATTTATCTTCGCCCCCAGCCGTTTCAGCTCGCTGACATGGCGGTAACGGTTCTCGAAGATAGTCTCGGTGAACATGGTGGTACCGGGGAGCGTAGCACACAGCGCCATAAGCGGCGGCTGTGCGTCGGTGGGAAATCCCGGGTACGGCGCGGTCTTTATCATCGCCGGTGCTTTGAGCGTCTTCCTCGCGTTGAGATAGACGCTTCCGCTGCCGAAGCTGTAAATGCTGCACCCGATCTGCTCCAGCACCGGGACCACAAGTCCGAGGGAAGCCGGATCGGTATTTGTGAGCAGTATCTCGCCCCTTGTTATCGCGCCGCAGCACAGGTAAGTCGCGGCGGCTATCCTGTCGGGCATCACGGTATAGGTGCAGCCGGACAGGCTCTTAACGCCTTCAATATGTATGGTGCCGGTGCCGGCACCGTCTATCTTAGCACCGCATTTTGCAAGAAATCCGGCAAGATCGCAGATCTCCGGCTCTCTCGCGGCGTTGTGTATCTCTGTCGATCCCTCGGCGAGGACTGCGGCGAGCATCACATTCTCTGTTGCACCCACCGACGGAACGGGGAATGATATCTTCGCTCCCCTGAGCTTTGCCGCCGAGCAGGTGATGTAGCCATGCTCCTCGGTTATCTTCGCGCCCATTTTACGGAAAGCGTCGAGGTGGAAGTCGATAGGTCTCGATCCGATCTCACAGCCGCCCGGAAATGACATTCTGCACTGTCCCGTTCTTCCGAGCAGCGCACCCATGAAAATAATGGAAGAGCGCATCTCACGCATCAGCTTTTCCGAGATGTCCGATGTGCAAACCGCCGAGGAGTTCACGCAGACGACGTTCCCCTCTCTCTTGCAGCCGCAGCCGAGCGAGGATAAGATCCTGCACGCGGCGTCGCAGTCCGACAGCTTCGGGCAGTTATAGATCTCCGTTTGTCCTCTGCACAGCACTGCTGCCGCGAGTATCGGAAGCGAACTGTTCTTTGCGCCCTGTACGGAAAGCTCTCCCTCTATGCGCCGTCCTCCCTTTATAATGAGTCTGCGCTGAACCGACATATATATCACCCTTTTTCTGCTTTTTCACATATTATGCAGAAAAAGGGTTTTTGGTGACGGGGAACGCCCCGCTCCGTAATGCGTAGCGACACTCTTCTATGGGCGGGTACGCCACCTCGGTTAGCTATACTCTGCTATTTCCGCATGGAGTCTTTGCCAACCCCAGCGGGGAACGCCCCGCGGCGTTTTGCGTAGCGACATTCTTCTATTGACGGGTGCGCCACCTCGGTTAGTTAGTCTGATTGAAATTATTGCCAACCCCACTGCGTTTCAGTCTGTTCTTGTCCATAGCTGTGGGCTCTGAAATACTGCAATGATTTAGGGTGTCCAGCCCCCTTTTTTAAAGGGGGCTGGCGGGGATTGGGGCAGAGCCCCATCAGCCGAAGGCAGAAGGCATAGCAGAGATTATTGAACAGCAACACGCCGGAGAGGCTGACCGACAGTCTCAAATCCCTTGCCTCGAAGCTTTCAGTCCTTTATCAAATCAAGTATATTGCCGACTACGAGATCGGTAGCATTAGGTATATTGAGTGCCGCGGCTGCCTTTTCCATTCCGGCGAGCCGTCCGCGGTCATTGTACAGCGCCTTTACTTCTGTGAGTAGGCGTTCCGCTGTCAGATCCTTGTCCTCGATCAGTATCGCGGCACCGTTCTTGCTCATGGTGAGCGCGTTGTAATACTGGTGGTTTTCGGCAGCCTGCGGGAACGGTATGAGAATGCTTGCGCGTCCCGCCGCTTTCAGCTCGGTGAGCGTCATTGCTCCGGCGCGGGAGATTATAAGGTCTGCTGCGCTTAAACAGGTGTACATGTTGTCGATATATTCTTTCGCTATGAAGCGTTCGCCGGTTTCGATCCCTTTTGCCTTAAGCAGCCCGTCGAACATATCCTTTCCGTTGCCGCCGTAGGAGTGAATGTGGTTTATGCCGCCGACTTCCCGCTCCCATTTGAGCAGTTCCGCCACAGCCTCGGTTATCTTGTTTGCGCCAAGACTTCCTCCGAATGACACGATCGTCATTCCCTCCGGGAGACCGAGCTTTTTCCGCGCATCGTCCCGGTCTTCTATCGGAATGTTGCTGCGGAGCGGGTTTCCGGTAACAACGCAGTTTTCTGTATGCTTTAAGTGCGTGAGTACGTCCTCATTAGCGCAGAGGACCTTATCTACCCGGTGCGCCAGCATTGTTGTAGTCATACCGGGCAGGGAATTGCTCTCGTGAACAGCGGTTTTTACGCCCATTTGTGCTGCTGCTGCAAGCACGGGAGCGCAAACATACCCGCCGGTACCTATCGCTATATCCGGCGCAAACTCCTTTATAAGCTTATGTGCGGAGCCCTGTGCGGTGATGTAGTAATGGACTGCCTGGATATTGCGCTTGATGTTCTCCGGGGTGAGCTTTCGCTGGAGTCCCGCCATTCTGAACGCGGTGAAGTCATATCCCGCCTTGCGGACGAGCTTTTCCTCCATGCCTCCCTGCGCACCGACAAATTTTATCGCCGCGTCGGGGAAGAGCTGCTTTATCTTATCCGCAATGGCAAGCGCGGGGTTGATGTGTCCCGCAGTACCGCCTGCGGCAAGAATAACTCTCATATAGAAGCCTTTCGTGATATATTGAGCACAATGCCCATTTCACCGAGCTGCATCAGCAGCGCCGTACCGCCGTAACTGAAGAACGGCAGCGAAACACCGGTGTTGAAGAACGCGTTTGATGCAACGGCTATGTTTAAGAATGCCTGAATGCCGATCTGGATAACGATACCGGCGCACAGCAGCATTCCTTCCTTGTCGGGAGCGGAAGCGGCAATGTAGAATCCGCGTATTATAAGAAGCAGGAAAAGCAGTATTACGACCACAGCGCCGACGAATCCCAGCTCCTCGACGATTACCGAGAAGATGAAGTCGTTCTCCGCGAAGGGGAGGTAGCTGTATTTCTGGTGGGAGTTACCGAGACCCTGACCGAACATTCCGCCGGAACCGAGAGCTATCAGCGACTGGTAGGTCTGGTATGTATCGCCGCGGATATCCGCCTCCGGATCCTTAAGACTCAGCATTCGTGCCGAAACGTAGTCGAATCCGAGCATCGGGAACACCGTAAATACCATTACCGCGGCTATGCCGATAAGCACGAGAACGCCTGCAACGTGAGTTCCCTTTGCGCCGCCTATGTAGAGCATACAGATAGAGATAACGAGAATGATGAGCGTAGCGGAGAGGTGCGGCTGGATAACGACAAGCCCGCAGGCAATGGCTATGCGTATCATTATCGGTATAAAACCTTTGGTGAGGCTTTTCATATTGTCATAGTTGCGCTGCATATAGTCGGCTATGACGAGGATAGTTACGAATTTAAGTATCTCGGAGGGCTGTATCGTGATCGGCCCTATTGCTATCCAGCGTTCCGCGCCGTTTACCGTGCTTCCCATCACACGAACGAGCAGCATAAGACCTGCCGATACTATGATCGCCGTCTTGAGTACGACTTTGGTGAACAGGATATGATAGTCTATGAAGGAGATGACTATCATAGCCGCCAGACCGCCCAGAGCAAACAAAAGCTGGCGGTTAATGAAATAGTAGCTGTCTTGGTATGCCGATACCTTCGCGGAAGCGTAAGTCGCGGAGAACAGCATAATAAGCCCGAATGTGAGCAGGATAAGCACGATCAGGAAGAAGGAGAAGTCGAACTTCTGGGGTATTGAGAAATCGACGATCTTTTTCTTCTTTTTCTGTGCCGTCTTATCCGGGTGCATCGGGATAGCTTTCCTGTTCTGCTTTGAAGCCTGCGGACGGCGTACCGCCGCGGTTATATCCGAAGCGCCGTAAGCGCGTATATTCTCTCGTCTGCCGCGTTCCGACACCTGCCGGAGCGCACCTGAATCCCGGGAGTTCAGCATAAAACCCTCCTTTTTTTCAATTCAAAATTCACAATGCACAATTCACAATTGTTGTGTCGCTTCGCGACGGATCTAAATCGTGACGAAATTTGGAATTATAGTTTTCACTTTGCACAATTCATCAGCAGGACTGCATTATTGTCCGGTTTTGTCACAATTCAGATAAGCGGCGAAGCCGCAACCAAAATTGTGCATTGTGCATTGTGAATTGTGCATTGTTTAAATTCCGTTTACGAGCAGCACTGCCGCTGTACCTGCCACAGCCCCTATCGCGGAAAATACGATAACGATCTTCTGCTCTTTCCAGCCCCTCAGCTCAAAGCTGTGGTGAATGGGAGTCATCTTGAAAAGGCGCTTGCCGTGGGTTATCTTGAAGTATGTCATCTGTATCAGCACCGTGAGCGCTTCCCAGATATATACCGCAGCCGCGATGACCATGAGCACTTCGACATGAAGCGCTATACCGAGCATTGCCACCATTCCGCCGAGATACATCGAGCCTGTGTCGCCCATGAAAACCTTTGCCGGCTTCCAGTTCCAGATAAGGAATCCGAGACAGCCGCCTGCCGTCGCCACCGCAATTATCGTGTAGCCCGCAAAGCCGAGCATAGCGGAGATTACCGCAAATGCGATCATATATACGAATGTTACCGAGGAACAGAGCCCGTCTATACCGTCGGTAAGGTTTACCGCGTTCACGATGTAGAGAATGCCCAGTCCCATTATGATGTAGTAGAAGTACCAGAGGTCAAGTTCGCCTATAAACGGGAACTTTATCACCGTTGACGTATCGCCGGAGATAACTCTTGCTGTGAAGAATGCCGCGATCACAAGCACCTGCATTATGATCTTCTGCATTGCGGTAAGACCTTCGTTCTGCTTCTTCTTGACCTTGATGAAGTCGTCGATGAAGCCGATGAAGCCGAAGAAGAATGCGGCAGCAAATACCGAGATCACGCCTGCCATATCCCTGAGCGCAAGCTCGTCTGTTCCGAGCAGCCCGTTTACTGTCAGCAGTATCATTCCGATCGTTATTGCGGCAGTCGTTCCCACAACGAACATCATACCGCCCATCGTGGGTGTACCCTGCTTGCTCTTTTTGTGCCATGCGGGGCCTATATCGAGTATCGTCTGCCCGAATTTGAGCTTTCTGAGCCACGGTATCAGCGCGAATCCGAGCACCGCTGTTATTATTACCGCGGCTGCCGCGGTGGAGATTATAGTTATCAGCATTTACCGGTTCTGTCCTTCCGTGCGGTCATTGCCGCAGAGTTCCTTTATTATACTGTGTTCGCTGAACGGCAGGTAATCATCGCCGACAGCCTGATATTCCTCGTGCCCCTTGCCGCAGAGAGCGATAACGTCCTCTTTTTTCGCAAGTGACACTGCGTATTTTATAGCTTCGAGCCTGTCAATGCGGCAGTGGACCTCACAGCCGCCTGCAAACCCGCTTTTCACTTCGTCTATGATCTTCTGCGGATCTTCATGCCGCGGATTGTCCGATGTTATCACCGCGATATCCGCGTACTTCGATACGCATTTTCCCATTCCCGGACGCTTTCCCGCATCACGCTCACCTGCCGCTCCGAAAACGACTATCAGCCGTCCCTTTACGAAAGGCTTCAGCGACGAGAGGGTCTTTTCAAGTCCGTCCTCGGTATGAGCGTAGTCGCAGATAACGGTGTAATCTCCGTCGTACAGCACTTCCGCGCGTCCGCATACGCCCTTTGATGTGTTGAGGGCATCTACGGTTTCCCGCATGGTGAGCCCTGCCGCTTCACATGCCGCCGCGGCGCCCATGGAGTTCATCACATTGAATTCTCCCGGCATAGGCACCGACACATTGAAAGCCTGTTCAGCAGCTTTATCCGCGAGTATATAGCTCACTCCTCCGCTGCGAAGGCTTATCCTGCACGCGGAGATATCCGTCATATCGTTTATGCTGAGGGCGACGAGCTTTATCCCGCCTTTGGCGGAAAGCTCATCATAAAGCCGCTTTCCCCATTTGTCGTCTGTGTTGATGACCGCGGTTTCACAGCTGTCGAACAGGGACTTCTTCGCCAGGTAGTAGTTCTCCATTGTGCCGTGCCAGTCGAGATGATCCTGGGTAAGGTTGGTGAAGATGCCGCAGACAAACCGCTCGTTCGCGAATCTCGACTGCGAGAGTGCCTGTGATGACGCTTCCATTACGCAGTATTCCGCGCCGTTGTCAGCCATTTCTCTGAAATAGCCGTAGAGATCGAACTGGTAGGGGGTGGTGAGGTGCGCTTCGTATGTTCTTCCGCACACGTCATATCCGGCGGTTCCGATACAGCCGCACTTATGCCCGCTCTCATTCATTATATGCTTTATGAGGTTCACAGTGGTGGTCTTTCCGTTGGTCCCGGTAGCGGCAATGAGTTTCAGCCGCTTTGTCGGCTCTCCGAAATACCGTGACGACAGTATGCTGTACATCTTTCGCGTGTCGCCGGTCACTATCTGCTGCGGGAGCCCGAGATCATGACTTACGACGACCGTAGCCGCACCCTTTTCCAGCATTTCTGCGCACGCCGAATGTCCGTCGAAGTTCCTGCCGGTTATGGCAACGAATATATCTCCGGGCTTTAACTTTCGCGTATCATCGGTGATGATGCCGATATCGCAGTCGCTGATATTGCTGCGTTCTTTCTCGGTCAGAATATCATATAACCGCAATTGGCACACCTCACTTTTTTCGGATTGGGGATTGCGTGCCTTGCCCGACACGCATCATAAATAATAATTGAGTTGCAGTTAAAAGCTGAAATCTGTTCGCAGAGTATTCAAGTTCCGTGTAACGGTCAAAAAGGTTTAGGGGTCCAGCCCCTTTTTAAAGGGGCTGGCGGGTCGAGGGCAGCGCCCCGCGGGAGTTATTTGTTATCTGCTTTGTGTGAGCGCTTCCTGCGCTCTTTGGGCAGACAACTTGCCGCTTCCTGCGGCAAGGGCAGAGCCCCTATCAGCCGGCATCGGAGTTGTTGATAAGGAACGTTACCTCGACGACGGTTCCCTTGCTGACCTGTGTGCCGGGCTCTATGGACTGCGAGGTGGCGCGTGCGCCCTCGTTGTTGACAGCACCGCCGGACAGCGAGATGTTGAGTCCGTAGTACGCGAGGGTGCTGTTTGCCTGGGAAACGGTGCAGCCGGTAAGATCCGGCACGGTCACTGTGCGCTCGGAAGCGCCCTGCATATAGATCACTACCGTGCCGTTCTTCGGGATAGGAGCCGCGGCTTCGGGTATCGTGTAATCTACCCTCGCGTTCTCATCGCCGATAACTTCGTATTTAAGTCCTCTTGTATTTATCGAGGTGATCGCGTCGAGCATTGACGAGCCGTAAACATACGGAACTGTGGTGTTCTGCATTTCAAGCTCTTCCGCTGTGTACTGGGGATAAACTCCGAGGTATTCGAGACATTCGCTGAACACCGCGGATACAACAGGAGCAGCCACACGGCTTCCGTAATACTGCCCTCCGAGAGGCTCGTCAACGCATACCAGCATTATGTATTCCGGATCGTCCGCCGGAGTGAATGCACAGAAGGAACCGACATACCGCATAGCGTAACTCGGATATTCGTCGAGCTTCTGCGACGTACCGGACTTTCCGCCTATGCGGTATCCGGAAATATAGGCGTTGGAGCCGCCGTTGTATGTAACTATATTCTCTGTGATCTGACGCATGAGCGCGGACGTCTCTCCGCTTATTACCTGTCTCTTTACGGTAGTTTCCGCCGTCTTTATGACGTTCCCGCCCGCATCGACTATCTTCTCCATAACGTGGGGAGTGAGCAGATATCCGCCGTTTATCGCGGCGTTGTATGCACAGATCATCTGTATCGCGGTGATCTTGTTTGTCTGACCGAATGACGAGGACGCAAGCTCAACGTTACCCATTCTCTCATAGGGAACGAACAGCGGGCTTGCCTCACCGGGGAGATCTATACCGGTCTTTTCGGTAAATCCGAAAGCTGTGAAATAGTTGGAGAACATTCTTCTTCCGAGCTTAAGTCCGATCTGGATAAAAGCAGGGTTGCAGGAAGCGGTGATAGCGTCCTGAAGTCCGAGTGTGCCGTGCCCGCCGAGGGTCCAGCAGTGGATCTTCGTATCCTCTACCTGGTAAACGCCGAGGCACTGGAACGAGGAATCGAGGCTTATAACTTCCTCTTCGAGAGCGGAAGCGCAGGTTATTACCTTGAATACCGAGCCGGGGAAGTAGAGTTCGGAAACCGCCTTGTTCTTCCACTGGAGCTCGCGCATAGCGGCGCGCCTGTCTTCAAGTTCCTTTTCGATAGCCTCGTCGATCGCTTTCTGATCGGTCATGCTTCCTGCCGCATAGTCGAGAATAAGCTGCTGGTGCAGTTCTTCAAGCTCGGCTTCATCGGCTTCCGAAAGCTTGGAGGGATTGTTGAGGTCATAGCCGGGCGCAGTTGCCATTGCGATAACAGCGCCGGTCTTTGCGTTCATTATTATGCCGGTGGCGCGGTTTGCGGCTTTGTGCTGCTTTACTGCGCTTTCAAGGTTCTTCTGGAGATAATACTGGACGGTGCTGTCTATGGTGAGATAGACGTCATTGCCGTCGCTTGCCTCATAGCGGTTCTCATAGTCGTAGGGCATAGCGTTGCCCTTGGCGTCCTTTGCCATAACGATAAGTCCGTCGGTGCCCTGGAGATAATCGTCGTAGTATGCTTCAAGTCCGTAAACGCCTTCGTTGTCATAGTTTGTGAAGCCGATTATGGTTGATGCGAGGGAGTCGTTCGGATAGTAGCGCTTGCTGCTTTCCATAAGGTTTACGGTAAAGGGCGCGAGCTTGTTCTCGGTGATGAACTGCTGCACCTTGTCATAAACGTCCTTCTCGACTTTCTTCTTTACGATGAAGTATTCGTTGTCGAAGTTCCTGCAGCCTTCCTCAATGCGCTTCTGATCGACGCCGAGGAGTCTTGCAAGCGTTTTGCAGATAAGATCGGTAACGGGCGGATCGCCTTTTTCAATTCGTTTCGCGTCGTCCTCGGCTATTGCCTTCGGGGAAAGTACCACGTCCCATACGGTAGTGCTCTGCGCAAGTATCTTTCCACTGCGGTCATAGATAGTGCCGCGGTTTGCGGTGATAGTATAGCTGCTGAGCTGCTGGGAGTTGGCTTTTGAGCGGTAATACTCCGACTTGATGACGGCGGTGTTGTATATAACGGTGCAGATGTATCCGGCAGCCACTACTATAAGAGTAAGCACTACCAGAAACATTCTCCGCTTCATTCTGTTCGTCGGAGCAACGATCGGTGTGCTTTGCGTGCTGTCGGGCATTCTTCCTTTTGCCATGTGTTCTCCTTTATCCCCATAGTCGATTATTGCGGACGGCCAATGCACGTCCGCAATAAAAGTATATTAAATTTCAGTCTGATATATTCCCCTTGTCCGCCTTTTACTGTTTGAATCCGAGGTATTCAAGGATACCGTTGAACCAGTTCTGTATCGACACGAATATGTTCTCGTCTGGAGGCGCTACCTCTGTCATCTCCTCGGTATTGAGGGTGATGAATGAGATCTGTGAGCTCTGGGTCTTCTGAAGCCCGAGATCCTGCGACGCGATCTTCTCTACGTTGTCGAGAGTGTACATGCTGTCGAGCACCGAGTTCAAGCGGATATTCTCACGCTCTGTAAGCTCTATCTCGCTTTTTGTCTCGCTTATGAGCGAAGTGTAGTCCGAGATCTGGACCTTGCTGTACAGAAGTGAAAAAGCTATAATTGCAGCGAAAGATACTGCCGCGAGCGCGGCAAGCGCGCTTCCGTTACGTCCTATGGACTTTTTCTGGGAAACTTTTATCTTTGCTCTTTCCTGCTTCTGCTTTTCACGTTCCGCCTTGCGCCGTTCAAAATCCTCGTCTGTCTCAAACAGCGAGAGATCGTATGCAAGGTTGGAATTGTCATTGTACATCATCAAAATACGCCTCTTTTGTTATCCTGCTTTTTGTTATCCTGTATTTTCTCTATCACTCTGAGTTTTGCGCTTCTGCTGCGGGGGTTCTCCGCAAGCTCGGCTTCGTCAGCCGTTACCGGCTTTCTTGTTATCTGCACTGCGCGGGGCTTTTTTCCGCACACGCACACCGGGAAATCCTTCGGGCAGGTGCAGCCTTCGCACAGGCTCCTGAACTTCTGCTTCACTATCCTGTCTTCGAGGGAGTGGAAGGTTATCACCGACAGCCTTCCTCCGGGGGAGAGCAGTTCAAATATATCGTCAAGCGCCGTTTCAAGCGCGTCGAGTTCTCCGTTAACTTCGATCCGTATCGCCTGGAAGGTCTTGCGGCAGGGGTTCTTTTCCTTCCGCACCTTGAGCGGCACATTCCGCTTGATTATCTCCGCAAGCTCTCCGGTAGTCTTTATCGGGGCTTCCGCTCTTGATGTGACTATTCCGTGGGCGATACCTCTTGCGAACTTTTCCTCGCCGTAAGCGAAGATGATCTCCGAGAGCTTGTCCTCCGGGTATTTATTCACAACATCGTAAGCGCTCATGCCCTCGCCGCTCATGCGCATATCGAGAGGAGCGTCGTTGTGGAACGAGAAGCCCCGTTCGGGATCGTCAAGCTGATGCGACGAAACGCCGAGATCCATAAGAGCGCCGTCGATATGGTCTATGCCCAGCTTTCCGAGCGCGTCCTTTATCTCGCTGAAATTGCGGTTCACGAATACGGGGGAATAGCCTTCGAGCCTCTTTGTGGCAGCTTCGATCGCTTCTTTGTCGCGGTCAAAGCAGATAAGCGTTCCGTTTCCGAGCCGCTTTGCTATCTCAAGGCTGTGACCGCCTCCGCCTGCCGTGCAGTCTGTGTATATACCGCCTTCGCGGACGTTCAGCCCGTCCACTGCCGGCATAAGAAGCACCGACTTATGCGAAAACTCCATATTACAGACCAAGCTCCATTGCTACATCTACGAGAGACTGTTCGTCGCGGGTGCTGTTTATAGCGTCCCACTTTTCCTTGTCCCAGATCTCTGCTCTTCCCTCAAGTCCTACGATGACTACATCTGTCGTAAGTCCTGCGTACTCGCGTAGGGGAGCCGGGATAAGCGCGCGTCCCTGTTTATCGGGCTCTATGTCGAATGCGCTTCCGAACAGGAATCTCTGCAGATCCGCGGTCTTTGTCTGGGGCATCTCGCGTATTCTTGCGACGAGCTGTTCCCAGTCCTCGGTCTTGTAGATCTTGATGCAGGGAGCGCCGATGGTTTTGGAGATCATAAAGACAGAGCCGAGCTCTTCGCGCAGCTTTACCGGGAAGTTCATTCTGCCCTTTGCATCGAGTGTGCTTTTGAATTCGCCGCGCATGTCTTTCATCTCCTTTCACCGAAATATAAGGCAAGTTTTCAACAGTTTCAACAGATCCGGCGTTAATTGGAGGTTTCGCCCTGCGAAACTGTTGAAAACTTTGTGGATAACGTTAAAAAGTGAACTTTTTGCCAAAAAAGTGGACAAAAAACCACTTTACTAACATTATACTCCCCCAGCACCGAAAAATCAAGTCCGAATTTGCGTTTGGCTGACCTAAAAGTATAGAAGTTTTAAATAAAAATTTGGTTACTTTACACAAAAAACGGTATCAGAATTTGAGTTGTATTCACAAATTTTAGCTGCAAATTACAAAATATTGTGCCGTTTTGCAAAAAATAAACCTATATATTGTGGTGCTCTGTAAATGGTGGTATTTTCGTCACTTTTATTTTGCCCGCAGATATGATATAATAACAGAAAAAGTGAAAAATGAATAGTGAATAATGAAAAATTAAGAATTTTGGCGGCGGCTGGGCTGCTTATTATAATAGTATAGAAGGAGACTGTTATGAAGAAATATCTTGAAATAGGGAAGATAACCAAACTGCAGGGTCTGAAAGGCGAGGTCAGGGTGCAGTATTACTGCGACGAACCGGAAATGCTCTGCGAATTTGAGACGCTCTACCTCGGAAAGGAGCACTCGCCTGTGCGTCCGAAGAAGGCGCGCTATCTCAAAGCAGATGTGGCTGTGCTCAAGATAGATGGCGTTGATACACCGGAAGCGGCGGAAAAGCTGATAGGCAAGATGCTGTATTTTGACCGCGAAGATATGGAGCTGCCTGAGGATACATGGTTCATACAGGACGTTATCGGGCTTGATGTTTACGACGCGGATACCGGCAGGCTCTACGGCAAGGTGGACGATATCTACCAGAACGGCACTGCGGACGTTTACTCGATAAAGACCCCCTCCGGCGCCCAGCTTATGTTCCCGGCAATACCGGAAGTGCTGCTGGAAACGGATATTGAAGCCGGAAAGATCACGATAAGACCGCTTGAAGGGCTTTTTGACCCGGAGGTGATCGAAGATGATAAGGATTAACATAGCTACGCTGTTCCCGGAGATGTGCGAGGCATTCCTGTCGGAGAGCATCATCGGACGGGCAAGAAAAGCCGGCGCGGTGGAGATAGGCTGCCGGAACATACGGACTTACACGCTCGACAAGCACCGCCGTGTAGATGACAAGCCTTTCGGCGGCGGAACGGGAATGGTGATGCAGGCACAGCCGGTCTACGATTGTGTGATGTCGATAATTTCCGATCTCGGAGAGGGCGCGAAGCCCCGGCTGATATATATGTCGCCGCAGGGCAGGACGCTTACGCAGGAGGTTGTCAAGGAACTCGCCGCGGAGGACGATCTTATCATTCTCTGCGGTCATTACGAAGGCATTGACCAGCGTGTGCTGGACGAGCTGGGATTTGAGGAGATCTCGGTGGGGGATTATGTTGTGACCGGCGGAGAGCTGCCGGCGCTGATGCTTACGGACGCTGTCTGCCGGCTTCAGGAGGGCGTTCTGCCGAACGAGGACGCGTACTCAAAGGAGAGCCATTACAACGGGCTGCTGGAACACCCGCAGTACACACGCCCGGAGGAGTGGCGCGGGCGCAGGGTGCCGGAAGTGCTCCTGTCCGGTCACCATGAGAATATCAGAAAGTGGCAGGAAGAAATGTCTCTGAAAGTCACCCGTGAGAAGAGACCGGAGATGCTTGAGAGACTTTGAGAGATTTCGAGAGGTTGGCGAAGATTCCATTCAAAAAGTAACAAGAAAACAGCTTACAGAGAAATATTCTGCAGGCTGTTTTTGTGCTTGGAAGAGAATAACTAACCGTGGTGGCGTGCCCGCCCATTGAAGAATGTAGCTACGCATTTCGCGGCGGGGCGTTCCCCGCTGCTTGTTGAAAGCCGTTGGTTAAGTTGAATAGGCGGTTGAAAAGTTTTTGGACAAAATCAACAACAACGGTTGAAAAAAGCGATTTTGATTAAGCGTAATCGGAGAATTATCCCGAAAAAACCGCAAAAAGGCAAAAAATATGTTGACTTGAAAAGATTTTGAGATTATACTATTGATGTAACGGCGGACACGTACAGCGGCTGCCGTAAGGAGACAATATACAAAGTATAAAGACGGAGGGATCTTTTTATGTTCGTAAGAGAAGTTGAGGTAAAGAATCAGGTCGGTCTTCATGCAAGACCCGCTACATTCTTCATTCAGAAGGCAAATGAGTACAAGTCTTCCATATGGGTTGAAAAGGAAGAGCGCAGAGTAAACGCCAAGAGCCTTCTCGGTATCCTCTCACTCGGTATCGTAGGCGGTACACCTATCCGCATCATAGCTGACGGTTCCGACGAACAGCTCGCTGTTGACGGACTCACAAAGCTCATCGAAAGCGGTTTCGAGGAATAATCGATAACAGGACATATCAGAGCCGCACTTTCGGGTGCGGCTCAAATTTTTAGGAGAGCTGATGAAAATAATGAAACGGCTGCTGCCCTTATATATTATAATGGTATACTGCATTACCGCTTTTACGGGCTGCAGCGGTACGAGCTACGAGGGCAAAGACCTTGTGGACA
>JAFVBZ010000146.1 GCA_017479645.1 Ruminiclostridium sp.
TGCGTTGAGCGCACCGTTGATGATAATTGTGTGATGGACTTTGTCCGTTTCGGAGGGCGAGAGGAAGTAGCAGCCTCTTTCCGCGAACTCGGTCTTTACCTTGTCATATATCTCGTCGAGTACGATGACAGACTGCTCGGACGCGCAGATCATACCGTTGTCGAAGGTCTTTGAGTGGATTATCGAGTTTACTGCGAGGACGATATCCGCGGACTTGTCGATGATAGCGGGGGTATTGCCGGCACCTACGCCGAGAGCGGGCTTGCCGCTGGAGTATGCTGCCTTTACCATTCCGGGACCGCCTGTAGCGAGGATTATATCCGCTTCCTTCATTACAAGCGTTGTCATATCGAGGCTGGGAGCGTCTATCCAGGAGATGATATTTTCGGGAGCGCCCGCCTTTATTGCCGCATCTCTTACTATTCTTGCGGCTTCGATCGTTGACTTCTTTGCTCTCGGGTGAGGGCTGAAGATTATGCCGTTGCGGGTCTTGAGGGCGATAAGCGCCTTGAATATTGCAGTAGAGGTCGGATTGGTGGTAGGAATTACCGCTGCGATAACGCCTATCGGCTCGGCGATCTTCTGAATGCCGTATGAGGTATCCTCTTCGATAACGCCGCAGGTCTTTGTGTTCTTATACGCGTTGTAGATGTATTCGGCAGCGTAGTTGTTCTTTATTACCTTATCCTCTACTACGCCCATTCCTGTCTCTTCGACTGCCATTTTTGCCAGCGGAACTCTTGCCTTGTTTGCGGCTGATGCTGCTGCAAGGAAGATCTTGTCCACCTGCTCCTGCGTGAAAAGCGAGTATTTCTTCTGAGCTTCTCTGATGAGCTTCAGCTCCGCTTCAAGAGCGGGAACGCTGTCCACCGGAGCCTTTACCTTTTTCTCCATTGCGGTTCCTCCTGTAATGAATTGTTATGTGATATATTATACCATAAAATGTAATATTTATCAATAGTAATTATCCTAGCCCGGGTACAAAATTATCCCTGCGCTTTGCAGGGATAAATGTGCATTTTACCAATCAGTAACTTTTGGCATAAGCTGCCTTTACGCTTACGCCGTTTATGCGTCCGAGCTTGCCGCAGAGCGCGGATATCTCGTCCTGTGACGCATCTACAGCCACGCTGATGATGCTTATTTTCTTCTCGCGGTAGGGTATTCCCATTCGCCCGATTATCGCACTGCTGTGGTCGTGCAGTACAGCGTTGACTTTTTCGGCGGAATCCTGGTCTTCCACGATTATCCCGATCACTGCGACTCTTGTTTCCATAATGTCCTCCGTCAGCCCTGGTTGAGCTTTCTGATATTTCTGTCCTCCGAGAATGTGATAGCATTGTAAACGAACAGCACGCTGTCGTAATCCTTCACATTCACATACTGCGAGCAGCCGTTGTTGATGTATCTCATATCGAGCACCGTTATCCTGCTGAAATGCGATGTGAGGAACGGTATTAGAGCATGGGCGTAGCTGTCCTTGAAGATAAGGAGCTGCGGACCGTCAACTCCGGTCTTTATGTCGATGTACGGCGCGTTCGGTCCGAGGAAGGAGCTGTACTTGTCCTTTACGTCAAGGTACTCGCGGAAGTAAAGGC
This sequence comes from Ruminiclostridium sp., assembly GCA_017479645.1. GTDB lineage: Bacteria > Bacillota > Clostridia > Oscillospirales > Ruminococcaceae > Ruminiclostridium_E. The sequence continues at coordinate 1,599 of JAFVBZ010000146.1, forward strand.
TGTCGCTTGTGGTCACCTTGTCGCCGTTGTTTACGGTAAGCTCTATGCCCTTGTCCCCCCGCCGGTGGTAGTAATCCATAATATCCGGCGTTACAGAGTCGTCCAGCGTCTTTGAGTAGAGCGTGCCGCGGAAGCTGTCGGAAGCGTGTTCGATGTCGAACTCGCCGATCTCGCTGGGCTTGAATCCCATTGCCTTGGCTGCGTCGTAGTAAGCGAGGTATGCGCCGTAGCTTGCCCAGTGGTGGTCGGTGCGGTAGTAGATGTACTCGTCCGCGTGCATCTTCATTGTCGGTATTACGTTGATCGTCTGTATATCCGGCAGGTTTTCGCGGCAGAAATCGAGCATTGCCGCCTGGCTTCCTATCGGTGCGCCGGCAGGGAACATATCGGAATATACGCCCTGTGAAGTGGGAGCAAGCAGGAAATACATCGAGATATCCGGGTATTTCAGCGCGAAACTGTTCATAGCTTTGAGGTTCTTGCCCACATATTCCTCGTCGAAGCCGCTCCAGATCTCGATCATGCGGTCGTTCTTGGTGAATACGCCGTTTATGCTGGTCTTGCCTTCGAGACGTTCGGAGGCGTTGCGGAGCTTTATCCACTGCTCACGTCCGAAAAATCGGTCGGAGAACCAGTCCTCGATGCCCTTCATAAGCTTTTCGTTCCGGAATGTCTCGAATGACACGGTGGGGAACGCCGAAAGAAGCCTGTTCTCATTCTCCGAGAACGGCATCGGATCGGAGGGCATCGTCACGAACGTAAGCACCGGCAGCAATATGAGCATTGCCGCAAACAGCGCCACGGTTATTATTTTGTAAGCTTTTGTTTTCTTTTTCATATCTGTACCTGTGATCAGAAGTTAAAGTAAAGGAACGGATTGTAGGTCGCGTCAACAAGATACGCGGTGCAGAGCACGAATATCCCTGTTGTACATACCGGTACAAGTCCGTGAACA
>JAFVBZ010000147.1 GCA_017479645.1 Ruminiclostridium sp.
CTGATATAACCGCTCAACCATGCAGGTTCATTCCTCTTTGCCGAAAATATACTTTTTGTAACGCAATCACAGGCGCGGAGTCCGCGCTGACAATCCGCCTACAGTTTCATCTGCGGGCGGGTTTTTGTGTCGTATCACACGAGTTTTACAAAAATCTAAAACGTTAGATACAGACAGGCGCGACGGCGCCACCGAATCCCGTCTCGGGTTTATCTGAGGCGGGATATTTTCTGCCTCGCTGCCCGGAGTTCAGATATACTTTTTGTAACGCAATCACAGGCGCGACGGCGCCACCGAATCCCGTCTCGGGTTTATCTGAGGCAGGATATTTTCTGCCTCGCTGCCCAAAGTTCAGATATACTTTTTGTAACGCGATCACAGAAACGGCGCTTAACAGCGCCTCAACGAAGAATGAATAGTGAATAATGAATAAATTATAGTAATCGAGTACGAAATTCTGTGCGCCGTTTCTGTATTATTCATTATTCACTATTCATTTTTCATTATTCACTAATAATAGATAGATTTGCTGTATCTATTCGAGAAAAAACTAAACCTTTCGCTGCAAACAAAAAGAAACCGCTTAACATTCAATGTCAGGCGGTTTTTGCAATCTGTATTATCGGTTCGGTCCCTTGTACACGCGGGCGTCGGGAGAAAAGTCACGCCCATACCATTGTCTGTCTTCATCATACATATCGTCTATGCTCCAGTCCTCCGGCATATAGCTCTTAACGAGATCAAGAAGCTCCCAGTCTTTGTCGCTTATAACATCATCCTGATTCACCCATATCCATGTCTGCTCATAGAAATTCTGAGACGAGTCAGGTCTGATCTTTCGCGGATCGGTGTACACTATCTGCGCTCCGTTCTCTATTGCAAAGCGCACTGCCTCGATCATTTCATCGCTGGCTGCGCCTTTCTGATACCATGGGTTTTGTGTTTCGTCGGGATAATACAACCACTGATAGAACGAATTAAGAGATCCGCATTCGTAAGATCTTCTTTTGTAAGTCTTCTGATCGTCAAATACAGCACCGTGCTCCAGTGCGCATTTCATAACATCAACATTCAGGTTGTACAGTCCGTAGTCAATTATATTGACGTGGTTAGTGTCATAGAAGTATGCAAGCTCCGGGTGCTCGTTGAGTGTATCGATGATCGCTTGGTAATTGTATGTGTCAAAAGCACTGCCTATCCTGCTCCAGTCCTCGGCTTGTATCTCCACGATATCTCCATCTCTTGTACGTTCTTTAATGGGTTTGGGGGAACTGGCGGAAATGGAACCGACGATCAGAAAAACAATTATCGCGAGGATGACTCCTGCTATGGAAAACATTATTATTGATACAGTCTTGTGTTTCTTGCGGAATACAAAGCCAAGCGTGGTAGATATCAACAGCGAAAGACAAAGTATGGAGAAAATAACTAAAATTATAATAAGTATCGCGCCGCCCCATACCATTCCCGCAAATGCCATAGAATAAGTCCTCCGTTCCTGCAGAATGCAGTGATACAATGTAGGTTTATTATAGCATATATAAGATAAAAATGCAATATAGTTTGCGCCGGTTTGAAAGAAGGCAGACAAATGCAAGGTGATCTGAAAAGCGTGGTCAGAATTGAAAATTTCTTGACAAATCTCTGAATACAGTATATCATAGTACCAAAGATCTGCAAAGTGAATGTATGTCGTATCGATCAGTATATGAGATCGGTTGGAAAAGCGGCATCGTATCCGGCAGTATCGGCGTCGGTATTGTCATCGTTTGCAATGCCTGTCACAGCTTCGGAGGAGAAAAGACATGACGGTAAATATTGATATAACCACTGCGTCACTCGCGGAAAACACATTGTAAAAGGGTTTCGGGCTGATAAGCGCGAACAATTCATCGCGGCTCCTGCTCGACTGCAAATATGAACATCGGGAGCGTTACGACGAGATACTGAATTACCTTTTCGGGGAAGGCGGACTTGATATCTCGCATCTCAAGGTGGAAATAAAATATAAAAATGCAAAAAAAGATATTGACATTTTGTCAGAATTGTGTATAATATAATATATAGACACGATGTCAGATACCGGCAGCATTTTATCAGATGTTGGATCATGCCGGATATCATCGTCGGGCTCGGATCAAACCGATCTAATGCAGATAATGTGGGAACAAAAGAATATATACAAAGGACACAGCCGCACGGAAATAAAAGTGCGGTTGTGTCAGTATATGGAAGAAGCAGAATGAAAGAGCGCTGACTTGATGTCAAATAACCGGGAGGAATTATGCCAAAAGGATCGCAAGAACTTACCAATTCAAGAAAAGACGAGATAATAAGCGCCTGCGAAAAGCTGTACAGGACGATGAATTTCAAGGACATCACCCTCGGCGATATCAGCAGGGAAACATCGTTTTCCCGTCCGTCTATCTACAACTATTTTCAGACAAAAGAGGAGATTTTCCTCGCTCTTATGCAGCGCGAGTATGATCTGTGGAACGCAGACCTGCGGGCGGTGTTGTCGGAAAATGATACGCTGACAGCCGACGAGCTTGCGGGCGAGATAGCCCATTCCCTCGAAAAACGTACGCAATTGCTGAAACTGCTGTCGATGAATCACTACGATATGGAGGAGCATTCCCGTCCGGAGCGGCTGACGGAGTTCAAGAAATCATACGGCGAGTCCCTTGACGCCGTACGGGATATCCTCTCGAAATTCTGTCCGGAAATGGACGAGGAATCAAGAGAACGCTTTATATTTGTATTCTTCCCGTTTATGTTCGGCATCTACCCCTACTCTGTCGCCACAGAGAAACAGCTTGCGGCAATGAAGGAAGCGGGCGTGAAATTTCATAAGTGCTCAGTGTACAAGATCATTTACAACTGCATACGAAAGATGTTGGGGAACAGATGATATGAGTATTACAGTAAACATCTATTACAGCGGCGAGAACGGAAACGCGGGAAAATTCGCCGAAGAAATGATGAAAAGCGGAACAGTCGATAAAATACGCAATGAAAAAGGAAATCTTCGGTATGAGTATTTTCAGCCGCTCGACGATCCGGAAACTGTATTGCTGATCGACTCGTGGGAAGACCAGGCTGCAATTGATATGCACCACGCTTCGCCTATGATGTCAGCAATCGCGGAGCTTCGTCAGAAATATGCCCTTAAAATGCGGGTCGAGCGGTATATTGCAGACAATGGGATCCCGGAGTCCGACAAAAAATTTATCGTAACCGGAAACAAATAGAAATTATCATAGAACTTACATGCATACAAGGAGGGTCACATGAAAGAGAAGATAACACAGACTGCCGGAAGACAGCAGCTCGGCGATTTCGCACCGATGTTCGCGCATCTCAACGATGATGTGCTGTTCGGCGAGGTATGGAATGAAGAAGCGATAGATACAAAAACGAAGTGCATCATAACTGTTGTGTCGCTCATGGCGTCCGGCATCACCGACAGCTCGCTCTCATACCATTTGCAGAACGCAAAAGCTCACGGTGTCACAAAAGACGAGATAGCGGCGATAATCACACATGCGACGATGTACTGCGGCTGACCGAAAGGCTGGGCGGTTTTCAGACTTGCAAAGGAAGTATGGAACGAGCAGACTCCGGAACTTACCGAAAAGGACAAGTATCAGAATACCATATTCTTCCCCGTAGGCGAGCCTAATCCCTACGGTCAGTTCTTCGTCGGTCAGAGCTATCTTGCGCCCCTGTCGGACAAGCAGGTTCCGGTGTTCAATGTCACATTCGAGCCTGCGTGCCGCAATAACTGGCATATCCACCATTCCGACAATGCCGGCGGACAAATGCTGATATGCGTCGGCGGAAGAGGGTATTATCAGGAATGGGGCAAGCCGGCGGAAGAACTTGTTCCCGGCACGGTCATCAACATTCCCGCAAATGTGAAGCACTGGCATGGTGCGGCTCCGGATTCCTGGTTCAGCCACCTTGCATTTGAAGTGCCGGGCGAGAACGCTTCCACCGAGTGGTGCGAGCCGGTTTCCGACGAGGACTACGGCAAGCTGAAATAATACTATATAGACAAATTCACAATGCACAATTCACAATGCACAATTTAGGAGCGCGCTCTGCGCGCATATCTGAATCGTGACGAAATTACTTGGTTTTGTCTGCGGGCAGATACTAATTTAGTATAACACGATGTCCTTTCATCTGAACAGAAAAATAACCCCCGCACCTGCATTCCTGTGCAGATACGGGGGATCGTATTTCAGCAGTTCCAGAACATATACATCTCGAAGTAAGCGACAGCCGATACCGCGGTCACATTTGCCGCCGCGTTCAGTATGTACCTGTACGGACGGGTCTTTTCCTTCCCGGAAGCGAGTGCCGCTATACCGCGCACCGCTGAGAATAAGCACACCGCGGCGCATATCATCTGAAGCACGCCTATAACGGCTCCGGCGGCAAACGGCAGTCCGCCGTTCCCGGCATAATAAACAACATACGAACCGAGCCATGTGACCACAGAACCCACAAGCGCGATATTTCCCGCGGTCATTGATGCCGAGCCGGAGTAAGGCTCTTTCCTTCCGTGCTTCTTCAGCTTTCGTTTTATGCGGATAAAGTACAGCGCCGCGACAGCCAGCACCGCATACAGCGTCAGGAGCAGAAGCTCCATAATATATCCGTCGTCCCTGATCAGCTCCATTGAGCCGTAGCCGAGAGCCTTTGCGCCGTTCGGATATGTCTTGTCCGAAAGCATCTGCATTCCGTTTTCGTCACCGATAAGATACACTCCGTTCCCGATATCGTATGCAGGCTCATCAAGCGACAGAGCGGTGAGATACGGCATAAAACGGTACAGTCCCCGGTATGTCGAGCGCGACATCGTGTAATATCCGGTGAGCCTTGCACCAGCTGTGCCGCTTGCCGCAAATCTGTCCGGCGTCAGCTTGCCGAAAACAAGCTCCGGCGCAGCATACATAAACGCGTTCCCGTTCGGCTCGTTTATCATCACAGCAAGTCCTGTCTTTGATACCGGATCGAATATAAGGTTTGCCTGGCAAGAATTGGTAGCACCGCTGTGACCGTAGGTGCGGACACCGTACTCCTCCGCCCAGAAGCCGTGGCAGCTGTTCGGAATGTCGGAGCTTCCCCAGAAGGAAGTCCCTGTGAACAGCAGCTTCTGCGTTTCCGGATCGCGGAACAGCGGCGCTTCGTCGTTCACAAGTGCCTGTCCGTAGGTCATCATATCCGCGAGAGTTCCTGTGACCGCACCTGCGGGGTAGGGCATAATGTGATCCAGCCTGCTTCCGAGATCGGTCATTTTACCGGATATGGGATCAGCGCGGTAGCATTTCAGCTTTCTGCGCTGTTCCTTTACCCATGGATTGTCGGAATGAGTCGGATTTACCGAGGTATGCGACATTCCAAGCGGTTCGAGGATATTCTCATGCACATAATCGCAGTAATCCTTTCCGCTTACGCACTCAACAACATATCCCGCCAGAGCCGCACCGTAATTCGAGTAAGCGGTCACTTCACCGGGACGGTGTATCTGCGCCGGCTCACATGCCTGTAACGCTTCTTTCAGCGGAAGCACCGCATTATCGTCCTTTGTTTCTATCGGGCGTACAGTCTCCTGCCAGCCGACGTTGTGGTTCATCAGATTAATGAATGTTATCGGCTCGTCAAAGGAAAGGTGCTGAAAGAATCCCTCGGGCAGATACGTCCGGATATCAGCGTCAAGATCGAGCATGCCCTGTTCCCGGAGCTGCATTGCGCTAACCCAGACGAAAGTTTTTGAGATACTTCCCCATTCATATACACAGTTCTCATCGGCAGCTATATCGTTCTCTATGTCGGTATTTCCGAAGTAACCGGTGTACAGCACATCTCCGCCTCTGAAAACACCGACTTCCGCGGACGCAAACGGGGTATTGCTGTCATTTCCCAGCTTTTCAAGAGCGTTACCGAGATCTCCGGCTGTTATCCCTGACGGGAGCACACAGCCTGCATCTTCGGCGCAGACCGGGACTGCAAATAAAGCCGACGCGCACAAAGCCGCAGTTATTTTTGCAATTATTCGTTTCATTGAAAGCCACCTCACATATCCTTGTCGTCGTATTCAAGGACGGTGCAGACGTAATTGTACATTGCCGAGAACCCGGCAAGCGCAGTCATCACGGCGCAGAACAGCAGCCCGTCCGCCGCGGTCACAAGCTGGATAATAAGCTGCAGCACCACCGCAGCCGCTGCGTCCAGCGGTATCATACCGGAAAAGAACAGCATGATGAAAATATACGCAAAGAGAAAAACCAGTATTGCTATTGCGGTCTTCGGCTTTATTTATTTGCCCGCAGCGGTATCCATATTGCTGTTGCTGAACCAGCTTTTCAGCGAAGCACCGGTAATTACTGCTCCTGCCGCAAAAATGATGAAGAACAGTGTATCGTATATTTTATCAATGCTAATACCGAAGTTCTGAATAAACGCGTCCCAGAATCCGGCATTCTTATAAACGCCTGCGGCAAATGAGATCTTCATTATTGCGAACATAACTGCGCTTACCGCGGCGTATGAAGCAATTGCGAAGATGAACCGCGCAGTCACAAGCTGTTTCCGTGATATCGGAAGCAGGGAATACAGCTTCTCACAGTTATTCTTGCCCTGCACCTGAAACATCATCGGTACAAAGCCTGCGGCGGCTATCAGCATACACAGATATATCCCCATAGGGTCAATAAACAGTCCGACTGCGGCACCGAATACGAGCATGAGGATAATAAGCGGGCGCATACTGTTTTTGGCACCGTTCATCATAATGATGTCAGCGCGGATAATATCAATATAAGTCTGCATGATCTCACCCCTTAAAGCTCCCGCTTCGCAAGCTTCGCCGCGGTTATCTCGCCGAACAGCACGCATATTCCCAGAACTGCGAGGGCTGTGACGGTAAGCCCTGCCCACAGCGGCATATCAGGCAGCTTTATCTCCGGTGAACCGAGTTGTGTGAGCACGAACACGCCGCCCATTACCAGAACGACTATCGAAGCCAGCAGTATAATAAATATCTTCATCTCATTCTCTCTGCCATGTATCTGTCCCATCATCTCCATGAACGCAAATACGAGGCAGGAAAAAACCGCAAATCCGAAGAGGACGGGTACGAGCTTCGCTAACTCCTCCATGCTGTATGATTCCGAAAGTTTCTTTATCGTATCATTGTCCTTCGGCAGAAAACGGTTTAAGTTGAGCAGCACGGCTGCAATAGCAACCACAAGTGATGCCGCAGTACTTACTGCGTGTGTCACAAATATGTAGAGAAACCGCGCTCGGGTGATGTTTTTCC
>JAFVBZ010000148.1 GCA_017479645.1 Ruminiclostridium sp.
GACAATTTGAAAAACAATAATGCCTCGCAAATGCGAATAAAAAACGGCCGTAATCGGCGTGAGACGCTGTGGGAAGTCGAGAGATTTCGACGGTAAGCAGCAAGTATGCAGCAAACAAAAAAAGGCACACTAGCAATAAAAACCGCAACAAAAGCCTCGTGGAGAGATCCACGGGGCTTATATTTTGTTTACTGCTTCTATTAGGGTTTTAATATCCAGATGCGTGTACACTCGCTCGGTAAGAGACATAGCGGAGGACAAGACAAGGAGGACAAACTACATGAAAGCAGAGACTATTATTCTAGGAAATGTTACCACAATGGATGAGTTCAAGCCCTATGCTGAGGCAATAGCTGTGGCTGACGAGAAAATCATCTATGTCGGGAGCAGGGATGCCGCGATGAAGCTTAAGGATGATAAGACCAGGATTCTGGATTACCGAAAAGGGAAAGGGTGTTGATGACTTTTGCCGGATTTTCGTCAAAAGTTCATTCAGTTCCTTCGTTTATTCGGTACTGTCCGGGATAGTCACTGTCACTACGGTTCCGCCGCCCTCATGAGGTTCTATAGTCATACTCCCGCCGCACATCATTTCAAGCCTTTGACATTTTGGAAACTCCCCTTGAATGCAAGGACAAAATCAGTAATAATGGGATAAAACTACGGACGGAGGAGAAGCGCATCCGGCACCGGATCCGGGGTAAGTCAGATATAAACCGGCATTCATAGGGGAGGAACCATAATGGGTACTTTTTTGGAACTATTCGAATCAAACGTTATAAGCTATAAGAGCAAGATTGCAGTTAAAGACCCTCAGACGGGACTTTCCGTGACTTATGATGAACTGAACGACCTTGCGGGAAGGATAGCCTCCAAACTTATAAGCCTGGGTATAAATAAAGGCGATAATGTCGCCATAGTTCTCCCAAACAGCATCGACTGTATTGCAAGCATCATCGCGGCAGCGAAGATCGGTGCGGCCTCAGCTGTGCTCAACGGACTTTATCCGGCCGACAGGCTTGCGTACATTTTTGATGACTGCAGCGCAAAAGCTGTTATAACCCCCGACTGGCTGAATGACGCGGACAGCTTCGATGCGCTCACGGAAAGCGTACAGCTTTCGCCGGAAGATCCGGCAATCATAGTTTACACCTCCGGTTCCACAGGTAAACCCAAAGGTGTTCTGATAAATCACCTTGCTGTTATGAGCTGTCTATCGCGCAATAACAAGGCTTTGAAGCTGAATGAGGATGACGTCATCGGCGAGGGAGCTCCGTTCTTCTTTATCGCGGGTTCCACGATAATACTATATGGTCTTGCCTATGGCATGACCAATGTTCTTGTTCCTATGGCAGCTATGCGGGATCCCGAGCTTCTTTCTCAGGTGCTGGCGGACAATCTTGTGACCGTTACCTTCATTAGCCCGAAGATACTGCGCTATTTCAAACCTGCACATAAGGAGCTGAGATTTGTTCTTACAGGAAGCGAGCGTTTAAGCGGTATATATTCCGACGAATACATCCTTGTGAATACGCTGGGGCTTTCCGAGTCATGCGGCGGTCTGTTCGCGTTCTTTGTAGATAAAGCCTATGACAACACTCCTATTGGTCTGCCTATGGGAGACGAGGCTGCCTACCTTCTTGATGAAAACGGCAATGAAGCAGAAGAGGGTGAGATATGCGTCGCGGGCAATTTTGCGAGCTGCTACATAAACCTGCCCGAAGAATCTACAAAAACCTTCGTGCCTAATCCCTTCAAGGACAGGGACGGTCACGAGAAATTGCTTAAGACAGGCGACATCGGCAAGCGTCTTCCTGACGGCAACATTGTTTATCTCAATCGCAAGGACTGGATGGTAAAGATAAACGGTCAGCGTGTTGAGCCGGGAGAGGTCGAAGCTGCGCTGCGCAAGATATCCGGTATCAAGGATGCTGCAGTTAAGGATCATACCGATGCCCGGGGAGTCACCTATCTTGCAGCATACTATGTGTCTGAGACAGAGCTTGAGGACGAAAAGCTCAGGCTCGCGCTAAAGGAATACCTGCCGGATTACATGATCCCCTCGTTCTTTATCCGTATGGACGCTCTGCCGATCAACGCAAATGGCAAGCTCGACCGGGGCGGACTTCCCATCCCTGATCTCAAGTCTTACCAGTCGGAATATGCAGAGCCCGAGACTCCCGAGCAGGAGAAGCTGTGCAAGGCGTTCGAGGCTATTCTTGCCCTTGACCGCGTGGGCATTGACGATGATTTCTTTGCGCTGGGCGGAGATTCCGTCAAAGCAGCGGGTCTTATGACGCATATCAAAGAACTGCCGGTTGCGATAGCCGACATCTATTCCGGTAAGACTGTGCGTAAGATCTCGGAGCTTATGGAGAAGAACGTCGATCTTAAAGCAGTTTCCGGCGCACCCTTAAACGCAGCCGCAGCAGGTGTGGCAAGGTATCCTCTTACGCCTATGGAACGTGGAATGTATCTTGAACAGAAGCTCGAACCCGACTCAATATCCTACAACCTGAACATCGGTATATACATAAACGGCGCGGACAGGGAAACAATACATACGGCGGTCAGCGAGCTTTTCCTTGCGCATGAGGCGCTGCATTCCCGATACGGCGAGGATAACGGCGTACCCTGCCGTATCATTGAAAATAAAGTGCCGCAGCTCACCGATGGTGATGCGCTCGACCGCTCGGCGTTTGAGGCTGCTCTTGAAGATCCCGGAGAATCTTTCGACCTTGAGGACAGCATACCGATCAGGTTGACGCTCCATCCTATAAACGAGGGCGGCTTCGGTCTGCATCTTCGCATACATCACATTGCCTTTGACGGCGGAAGCATGGAGTTCTTCGTGAATGAGCTTGCCGCATTGCTAAAGGGAGATACTGCGAAGGTGCAGACAGCAGACCTCTACGGTATAGCTGCAAGAAGAGACGACATGCAGGCTGAACCTGAAACTGCGTTCTTTGAGGAAATGTTCAGTGACGGTGTTCCGGCAAACGAAATGCCCATAAAGGGCGTTCGTCCGAAGAAACATCCGCTCTCCGATACTGTACTGACTTCTGAGCTGGGTATGAAAGAAATTGAGGCACTGAAGGAAAAAGCAAAGCAATATGGCGTTACGATGTTTGAACTGTTGCTGTCCGTATCGGCTGCGGTGCTGGGGCAGTATTGCGCTTCTGAGGATGTTGTTGTCGGAGTTCCCGTCAATACCCGTGACAGTTTCTCCTCTGAAATGATCGGTATGTTCGTGAATACCATCCCTGTACGTATCCGCCCGAAGCATGCGGCGACAATCTCTGATTATTTTGCTGAGACTGCTGAGACTGTACGCAGAGCATCGAGGGAGTGCAGTGTTCCGTTTGAAACATTGGTGGGACTTTTCTGCAAGGAGCGTGATACCTCCCGCAGCCCGCTCTTTGATATGAGCGTAAACTTCCTGCCGGTCTCCGACCCCTATGATGATGGTGGGGTGTCGATTGACTTTACCGCGCCGCTCCAACAGATGAGCCGCGATATCGGCTTCGTTATCCGCAGCAGGAACGACTATATGCAGATACTCATGCAGTATTCCTCCGAGCTGTTCGATACGGACGTGGCGGAGAACTTCATGGAGCAGTTCACAGAGTCTCTCAGGCTTCTCGCGTGGTCTGATACGGTGCTTGTGCGCGACCTGACGGCTCTTCCGGAGCGGCAGCGCTCGCAGCTGGAGAAGTTGGGCTGTACAGCACAGGAGGAGATACCGGAAAAGCTGCTGCATCGCATGTTCGAGGAGCGCGTTGCAAGGCAGCCTGACGACACGGCGCTTATTGCCAGCGACAAAATCATGACTTACGCGGAACTTAACACTGAAGCGAATCGTGTGGCCTGGAGCCTTGCGGAGCAGGGAATAAAAAGGGGAGACAGTGCGGTGCTGCTGCTCCCGAGACGAAGCTGCTACTTCTCCGCGATGTTCGGCGTTCTTAAGACGGGAGCAGCATTCATTCCCTGTGACCCTGAATACCCGCATGAGCGCATCCGACACATCACAGAGGATTCGGGTGCGTCCTGCATCATCACGACAGAAGAGCATCTTGCGGACTATCCCACAGGCAAAGCGTTTGATATACAGAAGCTCATCAGGGGTGAGAAGACCGGAAACCCGGATATAGAGCAGTCCGGCGATGATCTTGCATATATGATCTACACCTCCGGTTCAACAGGCAAGCCGAAAGGCGTTATGCTGCGTCATGTCGGTATTTGCAGCTTCTTTACGAATAGCAGGGCAAATATACTCTACGACTTTGAAAAAGGTGATATTTCCGCGATACTGTCAGTTACAACGGTCTCATTTGACCTCGGACTTAAAGATACGGTCGGTATGCTCATAAACGGCAGAACCGTGGTATTTGCGGACGAGGAACAGATGAATGATCCCAGGGAGCTGACAGTGCTGTTTGAAAAGACTGGCGCTGACGCTATAAACGCCACTCCCTCGCGTTATCTGCAATATATGGAATACGAGCCGTTCAGGAACGCGCTTGCAAAGTGCAGGCTCATAGCTGCCGGAGGAGAGCAGTATCCCGCCGCGCTGCTTAAAAAGCTGCAAGAGCTTACGAGAGCGCGTCTTATCAACACTTACGGTCCCACTGAGACGACTATTTCCGCGAATATGGCGGAGCTTACGACGGCCAGGCGCGTTACCGCGGGCAGACCGCTCCTCAATTACACCGAATATATCGTTGACAGGGATGGAAACCGTGTTCCACGCGGAGTGACCGGTGAGCTGATTATCGGCGGTCCGGGTGTGGCATTGGGATACCGCAACCTGCCCGAAATGACCGGGGAACGCTTTGTGAATTATAACGGTATGAGAGTCTACCGCTCAGGTGACTATGCACGCTACGACGCCGACGGAAACGTCGAGATACTCGGACGTATGGACAATCAGGTGAAGCTCAGAGGCTTGCGTATAGAGCTGGGTGAGATAGAGGGGCTTATGGAGCAGCAGCCGGGCATAAAGCGCGCAGTCGCCGCGATACGTCCTCTCAATGGTCAGGACGAGCTGTGCGCATGGTTCACTGCTGACAGCCGGATTGATATCTTTTCACTGCGCGACGAGCTTAAAAAGTACCTTACCCTTTATATGGTGCCTGCCGCGATAATGCAGCTCGACGAAATACCCGTCACACCCAACGGCAAGACAGATATGAAGGCTTTGCCGACCCCCGAGCCGGTACGCGAAGAATCTATTCCGCCGCAGAATGAGACACAGCAGAGGATATTCGATATAACCGCGGCAGTCATCGGCGGCGACAGCTTTGGCATAGACACCGACCTTTATTTTGCAGGACTTACAAGCCTCAACAGCGTGAACCTAGGTATCGGGCTCTCCGAGGCTTTTGATGTGAATGTGCAGATAAGGGACCTTCGTGAGCATAATACCGTAAGGAAGCTTGAAAGGCTCATACTCGGCATGGACAAAGAGGAGACGTTTGCAATGCAGGACGAGTACGCTGTCACAAAGGTACAGGAGGGCGTATTTTTCGAGACACAGTCGCATCCTGAGACTACGATATACAATATCCCGACGCTTATCGCGCTTGATAACGGAGTTGATATCGGACGGCTTAAAGCTGCTTTAGTTGCAGCGGTGGAGGCGCACCCGTATCTTAAAACGCGTTTCTTTATCAGCGAAAATGGTGCCATCCGACAGAAGCGTAATGACAGCGAACCGTTCACCGAAGCGGACATCAGGGAGACAGACTGTGGCAGAATAGACGAAGTGAAGGACGGACTCGTAAAGCCGTATGACCTGCTGAAAGACAGGCTTTTCCGCGTAATGCTTATACACACGCCGAATGAGTATTTCCTGTTCTTTGAAGCGCATCATGCTATCTACGACGGTACAGCCAAAGCTATTCTGATGCGCGATATTTCCCGCGCATACGCTGGGGAGAAGCTTGCAGCCGAAACATACAGCGGTTTTGAGGCTGCACAGCTTGAGGAACGTCTGCGTGCAAGCGGGCATTATGCTAAAGCAAAGGAATATTATACTAATATGTTCAGTGGCTGTGAGACCGACTGCCTGCCAATGGGTGATGCACAGGGAGACGATGAGGGCTCCGGCACGATAATAACCGAGGGTAAGGTCGATGCTTCCGAAGTAGCGGCATTCTGTACACAGAACAACTTAAGCGAGAACGCGTTCTATACTGCGGTATTCGGATATGTCGCAGCTAAATACTGCGGCAGGGACGATACGGTATTCACAACGGTGAACAACGGACGAAATGATCCTCGTTTTGCTGAGAGCGTCTCAATGTTTGTCAGGACCTATCCAGTGCTTTCAAGAACCGGCAGCCGGGAGGTTAAGGACTATATCAGGGATATAGGCAATCAGCTCATAGACAGCCTTGCTTACGATGTTTATTCCTTTGAAGAAATAAGCCGCGAACTCGGTGTCAGGGCGGATATGATCTTTGCCTATCAAGGCGCGATCACGGACAGCAGGAGAGAATTCTGCGGATTGCCGTACAGGAATATCGAGCTGCATCTTGACGAAGCGAAAGCGGGCATCGAGTTTCTTGTGTATCCCGCCGGAAGTAAGACTGTCACATACTACTGCGATTTTAGAAAGTCTCTTTTTACCGGGGGATTTATGCGCCGCTTTATCCGCGCATATGAGAGAGCCTTAAGCGAGTTTATGCGCAGGACAAAGCTTTCGGACATAGAGCTTATCGACGAGGATACTAAAAATAAGCTGGATAGCTTCAATGACACTTCCAAAGACTATGAGATATCCGATATCGTGACGCTGTTTGAACGTCAGGCTAAAGCAGTACCGGATAATATCGCCGTCGTGTTCAAGGATATAAAGCTTACATATAAGCAGACCGACGAGATAACAGACCGTATTGCCGCATATCTTGCAAATAGGGGGATTGGTAAGGGAGACGCTGTTTCGGTGCTTATCCCGAGATGCGAATATATGGTTATCGCCTCAATGGGCGTTCTGAAATCGGGTGCGCTTTATCAGCCCCTCGATCCGAGCTATCCCTCTGAACGTCTGGAATTTATGATCTCCGACGCGGGCGCAAAGCTTGTGATCGCGGAGCGTTCGCTTATGGATCATATACCGGGCTACAGAGGCGGGACACTGTTCATAGACGAGATATCCGCGCTGCCCGCATCTGACGGGAAAGCTGCTGCTCCCGCACCGGAGGACGGCTTCATACTGCTCTACACGTCCGGCTCGACCGGCACACCGAAGGGCGTTATACTCGAACACCGAAACTTAAGCAACTTCTGCTCGTGGTACCGGGGTTACTACAAGCTTACTGCTGAGTCGAGGGTTGCAGCATATGCGAGCTATGGCTTTGACGCGAGCATGATGGACACGTATCCCGCATTGACGACGGGAGCCTGCGTCTGCATAATCCCCGAGGAGATACGGCTTGATTTCCCGGCACTCCAGATGTATTTTGATGATAACGCGATCACTCACAGCTTTATGACCACACAGGTCGGACGTCAGTTTGCATCGTACTATTCAGGAACTTCGCTGAAGCACCTTTCAGTCGGCGGCGAAACACTTGCGCCCGTTTATCCGGAGGGTAAATCCTTTACGTTCCACAATGCTTATGGACCTACCGAATGTACGATAATCACGACTATCTTCCAGGTAGACCGTCTGTACCGCCGTATGCCCATAGGCACCCCGCTTGATAATTTCAAGCTTTATGTCGTTGATAAATACGGGAAAATGCTACCACCCGGAGTTCCCGGGGAGCTGTGGGTATCGGGTCACGGCGTAGGAAGAGGGTACCTGAACCGCCCGGAAAAGAATGCCGAGGTGTTCTTCTCAAACCCGTTTACAAATGAAACGGGCTATGGGCGGGTTTACCGCACGGGCGATGTTGTCCGCTGGACAGAGGACGGTATCATTGACTTTGTGGGCAGGAGCGACTCGCAGGTCAAGATCAGGGGCTTTCGTATCGAGCTTACCGAGGTAGAAACAATAATCCGCGAGTTTACGGGGGTAAAAGACGCGACCGTGCAGGCGTTTGACTCGCCGTCGGGCGGAAAATATCTTGCCGCCTATATTGTGGGAGATGAAAAGATAGATGTTGATGCTTTATGCTCGTTCATTGCTGAGAATAAGCCGCCGTATATGGTACCCGAGGCGGTAATGCAGATCGACAGCATTCCGCTTAATCAGAATCAGAAGGTCAACAGGCGTGCTCTGCCTGCACCTGTTCTTAATCCGAAAGATGAGGAAAAGTCAGGGGTATCACGTCCGATGACCCGCTTTGAGGGGGAGATTGTCGCTGTGGTAAAGAAGGTGGTCGGGGACCTGGAGATATCTCCGACAGTGAGTCTTACAAATTACGGGCTTACAAGCATAAGCGCCATCGGACTTGTTACCACGCTTTCCGACAGATTCGGTGTGGATTATCCCGTTTCAAAGCTTATAGACGGCGCAAGCATCGTGGATATAGAGGACTTTATTTTCAGCGAATGGGACAATTCGGGAGTACGCGGCGTGGCAGGTGTTACGGAGATGGCAGCAGATACAGAAAAGAGGAACGAATATCCCTTGTCCTCCGTTCAGCTTGCCGTCTATTACGATACGATGAAACGCGCGGCCGATATCTCCTACAATATCCCGACCTGTCTTGCGTTCACGGATATAGATGCCGACAGGCTCGCGGAAGCGGTAAAAGCCGCTGTCAGAGCGCATAGCAGTCTTAATACGCATATCGAGGTACACGGCGGTCAGCTTGTTCAGGCGCGTGCAGATGAAATAAAGCCGGAAGTAAAGATCATCACGCTTGCGGAAAATGAACTGGATGCTTACAGGAACTCATTTGTGCGTCCATTTGACCTTGAGACAGGCCCTTTGTACCGCTTTGAGATAGTAAAGAGCGGCAACAGGACATACCTCTTTATGGATATCCACCATATTGTTTTTGACGGCTTCTCCCTGTCCATTTTCATGCGTGATATAGGTAGTGCTTACAGCGGTGAAACGCTTGCTCCTGAAAAATATACGGCTTTCGATTACGCTCTTGCGGACAGTGAATATAAGAACAGCGCAAGATATAAGGAGTCGGAAGAGTATTTCGCAAAGCTGCTCGCTTCGTTTGAATCTCCGACGTTAATACCGACAGATAAACAAGGCGACCCCGAGCAGGGAGCTATCGGAGAAAAAGAAGTGTATGTGCCTAAAAATGAGGCTGAGGCCTACTGCCGCGAACACGGACTTACCCCGAACGCACTGTTTCTTGCAGGCTCGTTCTATGCGGTATCACGTTTTGCAGCGAGCAAAGAGATATTTATTTCAACGATATCTTCCGGACGCGGTGATGTAAAGCTAAGTAATTCTGTCGGAATGTTCGTTCACACTATCCCGCTGGTTATGGACTTAAGTAAGGATATGACCGCTTCCGAACTTATCAAGGCTTCTGCCGGGGTGATGCGCGGCGGCATAGCCAATGAGGACTATCCGTTCGCGACTCTTGCGGCGAATTACGGCTACAGTACGGAAATCATGTATGAATGCCAGATTGGCATAATATCCGACGGCGGCAAGCTTGGCAGGCATGATTACGAGGTTGTTCCGCTAAGCTCCGAAAGTCCGAAATTCAAGATTTCACTGGTCATCTTTGAAAGCGGTGACAGCTATGTTATCCGTGTGCGTTATAATGACGCGCTCTATACGGGACAATACATGCAGACCCTTGCAGACGCGCTTGCGATGTCTGTTAAGACGATGTATGAGAAGCCGACAGCTGATGTAAAGCACATTTCCCTCATAAACGATGAGCAGCGTGACAGACTGCTTAAAATCGGTCAGGGAGAAAAAGCCGATATCCCCGTCAAGCTCCTGCATAAGATGTTTGAACGCTCGGCAAAAGAAAATGCAGATAAAACGGCGCTCATTGCCTGTGACAAAACGCTGACATTCGCACAGCTTGAAAATAAAGCGAATATTATAGCAAACGGGCTTATTTCGCGCGGCATTGGCAAGGGCGGCAGAGTTGTGCTTCTGCTTCCGAGGCGCAGCTTCTATTTTGCGGCGGCATTTGGTGTGCTTAAAGCGGGCGCGGCGTTTATCCCCTGCGACCCGCAGTACCCCGCAGACAGGATAAACCATATAATCGGAGACTCCGACGCGAAGTTCATACTTACCACAGATGACAAGCTCGCGGACTATCCAGCCGAAAAAGCGCTTGATATAGAGACGCTGCTCGCAGGGTCTGATACAGCCTGCCCCGATGTCGATGTATCGCCGGAAGACCTCGCATATATGATATACACCTCCGGATCCACGGGAAAGCCCAAGGGCGTTATGCTGCGGCACAAGGGTATATGCAACTATGTCACACCCAATGACGGAAATCCAATGTTCCAAAGCGTGCGTGACGTGACCGGGGTAATGGTGACGGTAACGACGGTTTCTTTCGATATGTCGTTCAAGGATTCGTTTGGGATTCTCTGCAACGGAAAGACAGTTGTGTTCGCTGACGAGGAACAGATGAATGACCCCCGTGCGCTTGCACAGCTTTTCGCGGCAACACATGCGGACAGCTTCAATGCCACACCCTCCCGTATGCGTCAATATCTGGATTATGGAAAATTCCGTGAGGAAGCCGGCAAACTAAAGCTGTTGGTCTGCGGAGCCGAACAGTATCCCGAAGCGCTTCTTGCGCAGATAAGGGAACTCGGCATACCTACGATAATAAACACCTACGGTCCCACAGAGATAACCGTTTCATCAAATATGGCATATCTTATGGACGCTGACCATATATCCGTAGGCAGGCCTATAGCCAACTGCAACGAATACATAGTTGACGCGGATGGAAACCTGCTGCCAGAAGGGGTAATGGGCGAGCTGCTCATCGGCGGTCCCGGAGTTGCGGCAGGGTATGTGAATCTTCCCGAAAAGACCGCCGCAAGCTTTATCAGCTATAACGGTGAGAGAGTTTACCGTTCGGGCGACTATGCACGTTGGGACGAGGACGGGAATGTCATGATCCTCGGACGCATCGACGGACAGGTTAAGCTCAGAGGACTTCGTATCGAGCCTTCCGAGATCGAGGGACTGATGGAAAAACAGCCCGGCATAAAGCGCTCGGTCGTGGTAGTTCGTAAGCTTAACGGTCAGGACAATCTATGCGCGTACTTCACCGCAGAGAAGGAAATCGACACTCATACGCTGCGGGATGCGCTTGCCGAAAAGCTCACTCATTACATGGTGCCAGCAGCGTTCATGCAGCTTGACGAGATACCCGTGACCCCGAACGGCAAGACCGACCTTCGTGCTTTGCCCGAGCCTAAAGCACTTGAAGGAGGAGAATATACCGCTCCGACAAACAAGATGGAGGAATTCTTCTGTGAGCTTTTCAAAAAGGTGCTCGGTTTAGAAAGGGTCGGTATAAACGATGACTTCTTCTCTGTCGGCGGCACCAGCTTATCCGCCGCGAGCATTATGGCAGGCGCATCGGAAAACGGGTATAATGTGACCTTCGGCGACGTATTCAGGCTGAAAACTCCTGCCGCACTTGCCGCGAAATTCGTGCATACCGACGACAGTGCGTCAGATAGTTCAAATCGTTTCGATAATTATGACTACACGGCAATAAACAAGCTGCTTTCAGGAAACGATCTGGAGGCATTTGAAAGCGGAGAAAAGCGCCCGATAGGAAATATCCTGCTCACCGGCGCTACGGGTTACATGGGAATGCACGTCCTAGCCGAATACCTCCGTTCGGAAAGCGGTATTGCATGGTGTTTTGTACGAAAGGGCAGATATGCAGACCCGATGCTTCGCCTGCACAATATGCTTTTCTATTATTTTAATGATGAGTTTGAGGATAAGCTTGACCGTGTCAGGGTTATAAACGGTGATGTGACAAGCTATGATGCTTTTGCTTTGCTGGAAAACGAGCCGATAAACACGGTATTTAACTGCGCGGCAAGTGTTAAGCACTTCTCAAGCGGGACAGACATCGAGGATATAAATGTCGGAGGCGCGGCTAACTGTGTTCGCTTCTGCGAAAGAACAGGTGCGCGGCTGATACACTTCTCTACTACTTCGGTAGCCGGAGGTATGATAGTATCGAAAGCATCGGAAATACGCGCGCTTGATGAAAAATCGCTGTACTTCGGGCAGCTGCTTGACAATCAGTACACGGTATCAAAGCTGCTTTCAGAGCGTACAGTGCTTGAAGCTGCGGCGGAGAGGGGAATTGATGCCAAGATCATAAGAGTCGGTACCCTGGCGGCGCGTGAAGCGGACGGCGAGTTCCAGATAAACTTCCTTACCAACAGTTTTATGGAAAGGCTCAGAAGCTATGTTATTCTCGGCTGCTTCCCTTATTCGCTCATGAATGCTGTGATGCGCATGGGTCCGATCGATACAAGTGCAAAAGGCTTTATGAGACTTGCGCAGACTCCAAAGGCCTGCTGCCTGTTTAACGCGATCAATAATCATACGATTCCTACTATTGATGTTATCCGAGTTATGCGGGAGATGGGGCTTGATATAGAGATAGTTGATGACAATGCGTTTGCGGCGGCACTTACCGACGCGCAGAAGGATCCGAACAAAGCGGCAATACTTGCGAGCATGCTGGCGTATAAAGCCAATTCTAATGCCGTTCCGGTGCAGACAAAGTGCGAATACACGACGCAGGTGCTTGCACGTATGGGATTTTTCTGGAACCTTACGGATTCACAGTATATCCGTAAATTCATTGAAAGTCTTTACACGCTCGGGTTCTTTGATGCAACAAATCTTAACAGATAAAAGGGGAAAGATGGAAAGAACAGGCGCATTGATAAAAGAGAAATATCGTGAATACTTCTTTTCAACGCTCGCTATGTCGGGCAGTACCGTTATTGCGAATATTATAGACAGGATAATGGTGGGTAATCTGCTCGGAGCGAAGGAGCTTGCCGCGATCAGCTATACGGGACCGGTCGTATTTGCAATAAACGTGATATACGGATTGTTCATCTACGGCGGCAACACTCTTTCAGTGACCTATAAGGGACACCGTGATAAGCTTGGCTCAGATAAGTGTTTTACGATAGCAATCGCGGGCGGTACGCTGGTAAGTATATTGCTTGCGGTCATAGGATTAGTCTTTCTCGAACCTCTTGCGGGGTTACTTTGCGCCGGCAGCGAAGAACTGTATAAGCCTGTCGTCGATTATCTTTTACCGCTACTGTTTATGGGAATACTTGTTATACCGGTCAACGGGACGGCGGCGTTCATTCGCAGCGACGGACTTAAGAAGCTCGCTTTGGCGTTGCCGGTACTATGTAATGCCATAAACCTGATAATGGATTTTGTTTTCATGGGTATAATGGGTTTTGGCATCGGCAGCGCGGGCTGGGCGACAAATGTCGGCTTTGCGGCGGCTCTTTTGTTGCTTATACCTTATTTTCGCTCAAAGGAACGGTCGGTTTTTTTTACAAAGCTTTGCTTTCAGGATATAAGCCTTGTATTGGATATATTTTATACCGGACTGGCCTCAGCATTGCTGAACGGAAGTATTCTGCTGAAAAGCTACGTAATGAATGTTATTGCGCTTGCCGCATTCAAAACAGACGGTGCGGTCATAATAAGCGTATGTATGTCAGCAAACAGTATGGCTAATATATTCTATATGGGTACATCACAGACTATGATGCCGATAGGCGGAGGACTGTACGGTGAAAGAGACTGGTCGGGAATACGCCAGCTCTTAAAAATCAGCTCTTACGTGACATTAGTGATATGCGTCGCTATTGCAACGATCCTTATGGCTATTCCACAGCAGTTTGCCGCGCTTTTTGGGATTGACGCAGGCTTGATCGGCAGGCTTTTCGATACAGCATTCCGTTTGTTCTGCGTATCGATCCCGTTTGTCGGCTTACAGAATGTCGCAAGGAACTATCTTCAATCCTGCGGTCACAAGAATGCCGCGACAGTACTCATGGTGCTTGACGGCACAGTATGCTTTATTCCCTTTATCTGGCTTCTGTCAGTACTCGTACCTCAGCTTTTGTGGCTGTCATTCGCAATATCGCCGATACTTTCGATGCTGTGCGTATATATTGCAATGAGAATCCGGCTCAAAAAAGAAGGGATAACCGATCCGTTATTGCTTCCTGCACAGCCCGAAAATGAACGCATACTTGAATTCACGATAGGCAGTACCTTGGAACAGACCTCGGAGGCCTCCGAACGAGTTCTTGGATTCTGTCGCAAGAACGGAATACCGGACACACTCGGCAATAGAATGTGGCTTGCGGTGCAGGAATTATGTTCCAATATTTCACAGTACGCATACGGCGGAAAGCCCGACTATGCAGACCTGTTTCTTAAAATAACAGATACGGATGTTGTTTTGCGTATTCGTGACAACGGCATCATCTTTGACCCGACTTCATTTATAGACGACAGCGGCAGGGAAATAACCGGACTCGGTATGCTCCGTGCGCTGAATATCGGTTTAGAGTATAACAGGGTTCTCGGCTTCAATAATACTATCGTAACTTTATCGCTTCCGGAACGATAAGGAGCTGTCCGGGATAGTCACTGTCACTCCCGCCAGGGCAAAACCGAAGGGTTCAATCCAGGCATTCATTTGTCCGTACCTTCCGGCTGAAACGGCAAGTGCAGCTTTTTAAGCTGCATATGGACGTTCTCCGGGGTCAGCGGCTTGACTAAAAAAAGCGTGACATTCTGTCACCTCCTCTTGCGTCTTGAGGA
>JAFVBZ010000149.1 GCA_017479645.1 Ruminiclostridium sp.
ATCTCCACGGGCGACGCTAAACAGCGCGAACGGGCTATCAGCAAAGTCTTACGGCAGGAAAAACAACTGAATGAGATGCTGCGGCAGAACGACGATATTCTGATAGCCGATATAGAGAAAGCTATGACGGAGCTTGCCACCGGCTGCACCGTCACGGAGACGCGGATCCGCACGGGCGCGGGCGGCAAGACTGTCGAAAAGATCGTGAAGCAGCTCCCGCCCAATCAGGCGGCAGCGGAGTTCCTGCTTATCAACAAGGCTTCAGACCGCTTCGCACGTAATCCCGAGGTAAAGAAAGCAGACGGAGAAGGCAGGCTTTCAGAGGTGCTGGAGGCGATAAGAAATGTCAGATGATAAACTTATCTTTACTCAGAAACAGCAGGAGCTTATGTCGATGTTCAAGCACGGGCAGCTCCACCGTCTGAATCTGCTCGAAGGCTCGGTACGTTCCGGGAAAACCTGGATATCGCTTATACTTTGGCAAGCGTGGATCGCGGAGCAGCCTAAAAACCGGTTTTACCTTATGACCGGAAAGACGCTGCAAACACTTAAGCGTAACTGCTTGCTTCCGCTTCAGGAGCTTATCGGAGAGAACAACTTTGACTTTTCTCTCAGCGCCAAAGAAGGAAAAATGTTCGGCAGAACTATAATGCTTGAAGGAGCCAATGATGCTAAATCCGAGTATAAGATCAGAGGTATTACACTCGGTGGAGCGTATGCCGATGAGCTGACGCTCTATCCCGAGGATTTCTTCACTATGTTGCTCTCCCGTCTCTCGGAAACCGGAGCGAAGCTTATAGCGACAACAAACCCCGATAATCCGGGACACTGGCTGAAAAAGAAATACATAGATGTTCCTGATATCAATATGCTGTGCATCAAATTTCTGATCGGCGATAACACGACGCTGGATCCCGAATATGTAAGCAGCATCAAAAGGGAGTATCAGGGAGTTTTCTATGACCGCTTTATCCTCGGAAGGTGGGTAACTGCGGAAGGCGCGATATACACGACTTTCGCGAACGACCCGAAGCATTTCGTCATCTCCGAGCCGCCCTCTGATCTCGCAATAGTCACAATCGGTTTCGACTTCGGCGGGAACGGTTCCGCACACGCCGGTGTCTGTACAGGAATTACCCGCGGATATCAGCAGGTCGTGACGCTCGATGAATACTACCGAAAGCAGGTGATCTCTCCGGAGACGCTTATCACCGATATATGCGACTTTATCGTGCGCTGTCAGCGGAAATACAAGGTGTTTGACGCTTACTTCGACAGCGCCGAAACTACGCTTATCGAGGGCGTGCGCCGGGCGGTGTCCAAGCGCAAAATAAAATGCAACATAAGAAACGCACGAAAAGGCGCTATACTTGAACGCATACGGTTCTATCAGATGCTGCAAGGTACGGACAGATACAGGATCCTCGGCTGCTGCCCCCATACGATAGAAGCGTTTTCCAGTGCCGTATGGAAGAAGACAAAGGACGGTTCAGACGAACGTCTTGATGACGGCACGGTGAACATTGATAATCTCGATGCTCAGGAATACAGCACCGAGACCTATCAAGAGATCATCGGACGTGTCGAAAACTACAACTACGGAGGATAACAAATGAGCATATACAGCGAGATAAAACAGGCGTTCCCGACGCTGCCGATAGCGGATATCTCGGATTATTACACAAGCGAGATAGAGCTTGCAAAGCGGGTATATCAGGGCTCGCCGCCGTGGAAGACAGTCAAGTCCTCCGGGCTCAAGCAAAAGACCCGTAAGCGTGCGCTCACGGGTATGGCTAAAGTCGTGTGTGATAAAATGGCGGCTCTTACGTTCTCGGAGCAGTGCGACATTGAGTGTCCGGAGTATCAGGAAGTTATCGACAATATACTTTCGGATAACAGATTCAACAGCAAATTCCCCGAATGGCTGTCCCGTGCGTTCGCACTCGGCGGCGGAGTTCTCAAGGTCAATATCATCGACAGAGGGATCACGATCAACTATCTGAACGCGGATGTGTTTTTCCCTACAAAATGGGATAACAGGCATATAACCGGCGGCATCTTCCGAACAACGATGACTGCCGGAAAAGATCACTACACGATATTCGAGAACGTTATTACAACGCCCGCAGGGCTTGCAATGGAGAACAGAGCGTTCAAAAGCGACAGCAAGAGCAGTCTCGGTTCTCCTGTCAATATTTCCGAGGTGCTTCCCGGAACGGAGCAGAAAACCGATTTTTACGGTATTAAAACGCCGCTTTTCACCTATTTCAAGCCTGCTATCGGAAACAACAAGTGCTTTGACCTGCCGCTCGGGATCCCGATATTCGCTAACTGCTACGATACGTTGGAGATGATAGATGTCGTATTTGACAGCTTACAGCGTGAGTTCATTCTCGGTAAAAAGCGTATCATTATCCCGGAGCAGTTCGTGCAGCTCGTCACAGGCATAGACGGCGAACAGCACCGCTACTTCGATGTTGACGATGAGATCTATCAGGCGTTTATGGGCGACTCCGAAAAGCTTGGTATCAACGACATTTCGGTTCAGCTGCGCGTTCAGGAGCACTGCGACGCTATGAACTATCTGCTGAACCTTCTCGCTTCACAGCTCGGCTTGTCGGTGGGTTCGCTCTCGTTCGACAGGTCTGACGGGCTGAAAACCGCGACCGAGGTCGTGGCAAACGAACGTGACACTATGCGCACGGTCGAGAACCAGAAGAACATCATCACCGAATGCATCAAGGAGCTTTGTGAAAGCATAATTGCGGCGTATTGCTATATAATGGGCTTAAACCCCATTGAGCATACCGTAACGGTAACTTGGAAGGACAATGTGATCGCGGACGACGACACCCGCATACAGCGCAATATCGAGCTTGTGGGCGCGGGTCTGCGGTCGAAGCTCAGAGCACTGACCGATATCAACGGATATGACGATGAATCGGCAGCCAAAGAACTCGCGGTGATAAACGGCGAACAGCCTTCCGGCGGCGGCTCTCTTGATCATCTTCTTGGAGGCGGCGAATGAATAAAATACAGGCTATGGAGCTTGCAAGCGGTCTTACCCGCCTGATAACAGGTATGGAAGATGAGCTTTTGCAGAACATTGCCGCTTATCTTCTCGCCGGGAAGGTTGACAGTTCCACATCGAAGTGGAAGATACGAAAGCTCGCGGAACTCGGAAAGCTGCACCAAAAGAACATCGAGACAATCACGTCCTACGCAAAGGAGCAGCGGGAGCTTGCGGAGCTGACAGTAAAGCTTGCGGCAGTGGACGCGATGCAGGACACGGAACGCGGTTTCCGGAAAGCTGTTATAGCGGGACTTGTCACCGACGCGGCGGACGGAACTATGGACAGCACCATGAACGCTATCATCGGCACTCTGATGAAGCAGGCGAAGAACGATCTGAACATCGTCAACACCACGATGCTGTATAAGGCTCGGGACGCTGCCGGAAAGGCTGTGCGCGATGCGGCGCAGCTCGCGAACAAGCAGGAGTTTGTCGATATGCTGAACAAGGCGGCGGGACAGGTCGTTACCAATACCGAGACGATGACGGCTGCAGTCAGCAAGTGCCTTAAAGATATGGCAAACAAGGGCATTCCCGCCTTTGTTGATCGTGGCGGGCGCGAATGGTCGCCGGAAGCTTACGTCGGGCTCTGCGTCCGGCAGACAGCAATGAACACCGGGACAACGGCACTTTTCGAGCGTATGAAGGACTATCACACGCACTTCATAGAGATATCGAGCCACCTCGGAGCCCGTCCGAAGTGTTCCCGGGATCAGGGGCGTATCTTTGACCTCGACAATACAAGCGGCTACATAGAGGACGGACACGGGAATATCGTTGCTTACTCGCCGTGGTCATCATCAAGCTACGGACAGCCGGACGGCATTCTCGGTATAAACTGCAAGCACAGCGCGTTCCCGTTCACTCCCGGGAGCAGCTTGCAGACGTATTTCCCCTACGACCAAGAGGAAAACGACAAGCGGTACAAGGAGATACAGAAGCAGCGTGAGCTTGAACGGAACGTCCGGGCGGCGAAGCGAGAATGCGCTATGCTGAAGAACGGCGACCCGGAGGAGTTCAAAAAGGCTTCTGTACGGCTCAAAGAACGCACGGCGCAGCTAAAGCAGTATTGTTCCGAGCACGATCTGACGTATATGAATGAGCGGACTTCCGTCCTCGGATACGGTCACAGCGAGGCAAGCAGGGTCACGGCGGCGTATAGGAAAGCTTTGAAAGAAGAACAGGAAAAATTACGTCAGATAGAGCTTGACAAATCTAAAAAAGATGCTATAATGGACTTAAAGCCGGGTATGACAACAACTACGGCGGGTGGACGTGAGGTCACTGTGGTTAAATCTTCAAGCATACACGGAGAACCAAACTCAATCACGCAGACGGTCAACAGCAGAGGCGGCGTGAACCGTAATTACTATGGCGATAATGGAGATCAGATTTTGCAGGTCTCAAACAACGACCACGGTCACAAGAGCGAAAGCGGTTTTGGTAAGCATGGAGAGCACGCTCATACATATTACTATGATGAAAACGGGAATTTAAAACACGGAGATGCGCGAGATCTAACTGATAATGAAAGAAAGGAGAACGCTGATATATTATGAATGCCGAGACGATAAAAAATAGAATTAACGAGATGTGTACCCTTTTTGGTTTTGAGTATAACGGTAAAGAGGGTAATGTCGATCCTTGCTATGACCATATTGCTAAACAGGATAATTTTTTGCTGTTTTTCAATGGCGAGGAGCAGACTGTACACGACATTGATTCTGTAATGAACACACCATTCATTGACGGTCATTCTCTTAATGAGGTTGCCGAGCAGCTTGAAATAACTGAGTTTTAACAAATATTTAATACGTTTTAAAGACACCTTCAAACGAGGGTGTTTTTATTATTGCAAAAATCTGAAAGGAAAATGTAAAATGCCCACAATAGACGACGATTTAGACCC
This sequence comes from Ruminiclostridium sp., assembly GCA_017479645.1. GTDB lineage: Bacteria > Bacillota > Clostridia > Oscillospirales > Ruminococcaceae > Ruminiclostridium_E. Next base: position 4,983 of record JAFVBZ010000149.1, read on the forward strand.
CTGCCCCAAATGCGGCGGTGATGCCCACCTTGTGTTTGAGGAAAAGAAAGGCTCACAGGCGGTATATCGTATATTCGCGCAGTGTAAGCATTGCGGACACTGCGGAAAAGCAAACTATATGACCGCTGAGATTGCCGTTTCCGACTGGAACGGACATAATAGTTAAGAAATCGCCCGTGAGGGTGTTTTTATTATTGCAAAAATCTGAAAGGAGAATGTGAAAATGACATTCGGAAAAGCACTTAAGAAACTGAAAAAAGGTTGGAAGGTCGCAAGAAGCGGCTGGAACGGAAAGGGTATGTGGCTGCGGCTTGTGGTTCCTACTGGCGGCTCTGCCTTTGAAATGGGCTATGAGGATCACTCGTATATCGAAATGAAGACCGCTGATGATCAGCTTGTTCCGTGGGTCGCAAGTCAGACCGATATGCTTGCGGAAGACTGGGAAACAGTCGAAGATTAAGGAAAGATCGCCCGTGAGGGTGTTTTTTATTACAAACTTTTAGGAGGAAAAGAAAAATGGCTGATAATGTAGCTACAACAACCGAAAACGCGGTTCCTGCTCAGGAGCCGACAACGACACCCGCAGCCTCTCCCGCCCCTGCGGCGGAGACAAAGACGGAGACTGCACCCGCTCAGACGGTAGAACCTGCCGCACCGGTACAGCCCCCCGCACCTGCGGCGGCAGCTCAGGCGGCTCACGCACAGACGGAAGCAAAGACCGCTGCCGCCGCCGCACCCGCAGAGGACATCGACGCTATCAAGGGCGAGAACTACGCGCTGAAAGCCGGAGTGAAGCCGGA
>JAFVBZ010000150.1 GCA_017479645.1 Ruminiclostridium sp.
ACAAAGGATAACTGCTATGTTTTGAAAAGACCTGTCTCGCGCTCTAACATAACGCTTGCGGCGGAATTGCTTTCGTCGTTTTATGGCAGGAGTGCAGATATGCGTGCAAGGATAAATGAGCTTGAGCGGAAAAACAGCGAGATGAAGCTTATGAGCAGAGCAAAGCTGCTGCTCATCGAGAAAAAGGGCATGAGCGAGGATCAGGCTCACAAATATATTCTTAGACAGGCGATGAATCAGCAGTTGAGTATTGATGAGATTTGCCATGAAATCATTAACGGTGGCGGATAGAGGTGAGTTGTCATAAGGAAAAATAGATTCAGACTGCTCATAATAGATACCGATATTGATGCAATAACACGGTATAAAAAGCTATCTGTGTGGCATGAGAATGGATTTGAGATAGTCGGTCAGGCGATTACCCAAAGGTCAGCGGTCTCGTACATAAAAAGCAACCTTACTGAGCTTGTGGTATGTTTTGAGAAGCCGCCTGAACTCGATGCAATAAAGGTTGCCGAAAATTTTGCTTCTATTGGCAATATACCCGCTTTGATCGTGATAAGCCCCGATGGTTCATCGGAAAGAATAAGACAATGCTTCCTGAAAGGGGCTGTCGATTATCTGACCGAGCCGGTCTCTATGAATGCGCTTGCCGGTTCGCTGCAAACAGCGCTGAAAAAGATCAAATCCTCTATCGGGAGCACGGAGTATCATATTGCTGTTGAGGAGTATTTTGCTGGACTTGAAGAAAAGATAAGAAACGAAACCTTGAAAAAGATAAAAGCGTTTATAGAGGACAACGAACATACAGTAGTATCAACGCAGACTGCCGCAGAGTATTTTGGCTTCAATAAAGATTACTTCGGTCGTCTGTTCCGTTCCGAAACCGGAATGACTTTCGGTGAATTCTATAAGCGGTTCAGAATGGTATATGCCGAAAGACTTTTAAGGACCGGACGTTACAGAGTGCATGAGGTCAGTGAAATACTTGGATTCGCTACGGCAGATTACTTTACTTCAGAGTTTAAGAAATATACCGGAATGAAGCCATTGGAGGTCAGAAAACAAGATAAGACATAAATTTAACAAGTCGGTTATAGTATGTATAACGTCTGATTTTTATAGTGTTTGTGTCAACGGCTTTCGTTGACTTTTGCCCTGTTGTATTGTAGAATATAAGGGTATGCAATTAAATACGTTTTGGCAATGGCGCTGAAACCCCAGCCGGAAACCCCGACAGACAAAGCTGTTTCAAACAGTCCGATCTTATTCGGACGCAGCTTGAAATGCCTGTACTGTGTTCTTCCGGATATGTTATGGGAGTTCTGCGTCTTTTTAAGTTAATGACCGCTGAAAAGCGGAGTAAATAACGGTAAACACATTCAGCCGCACAGCGAACCGTTTACCGCAATTCAAATTTCAGGAGGAAGAAAAAATGTCCTATGTTGATGAAGTCATCGAACAGGTGACTGCCCAGAATCCCGGTGAGCCCGAATTTCATCAGGCTGTAAGAGAAGTTCTCGACTCTATCAGACCCGTGGTTGACGCGAACGAGGAGAAGTTCCGCAGAGATGCGCTTCTCGAAAGACTTGTGAACCCCGAAAGACAGATCAAGTTCCGTGTTCCGTGGATCGACGACAACGGAAATGTCCATGTAAACACCGGCTACCGTGTGCAGTTCAACTCCGCTATTGGTCCCTACAAGGGAGGACTCAGACTGCACCCGTCCGTAAATATCGGTATCATCAAGTTTCTCGGCTTCGAGCAGATATTCAAGAACAGCCTTACCGGTCTGCCGATAGGCGGCGGCAAGGGCGGCTCCGACTTCGACCCGAAGGGCAAGTCCGACCGCGAGATCATGAACTTCTGCCAGAGCTTCATGCTCGAGCTTTACAAGTACATCGGTGCCGACACCGACGTTCCCGCGGGTGACATCGGTACGGGCGGACGTGAGATCGGCTATATGTTCGGTATGTACAAGCGTATCCGCGGACTTTTCGAGGGAACTCTCACAGGCAAGGGACTGTCCTACGGTGGCTCGCTTGCAAGAACGGAAGCTACCGGCTACGGGCTTCTCTACATCACCGAGGAGCTTCTCCGCGCGCACGGC
>JAFVBZ010000151.1 GCA_017479645.1 Ruminiclostridium sp.
AGCCGCTCAAGCCGTTGATTCAATTACGGCATTTGAACTGCAGAAAAACGGCTGCAGCAGCATTCAGGAATGGATCGACGGGAATCTGACGCAGAATGCCGGTCAGAGTTCGGAATGGAACGCGATAGTTCTTGCGAGAAGCGGAGATCATGATTTTTCCGCTTATAAGGCTGCTCTTGAGAAATATATTTCAGAAAATAATATACCTTCCGCAACATCAAGAATGAAGAATGCGCTTGCACTTCTCGCTGTAGGCGGAAACAAGCAGATCGCCGATGATATCGCGGAAAGCTCCGTAGGTGAACAAGGGATAATGAGCCTTATCTACGGACTTCATCTTCTCAACAACGGGTGCGGCTGTTCACGTTATACCGTTGACTCCCTTACAGAAGAAATGCTCGCTTTGCAGTTTGACGACGGCGGCTGGGCAATAATGGGTGAAAACGGTGATATAGATGTTACAGCAATGTCCGTTCAGGCTCTTGCGCCGCAGTATTCTGAAAATGAAAAAGTATCCGCTTCAATAGACAAAGCTCTTGACTTTTTATCGGCAAAACAGCAGGACGACGGAGGTTACAAAAGCTTCGGAACTGCCAATCCCGAAAGTGCTTCACAGGTTCTTATCGCAGTTTCCGCAGTCGGCGCTGATATCGGCGATACACGTTTTGTAAAGAACGGGAACGATCTTATAGACGGGATAATCAAGTTCCGGCTCGATGACGGAAGCTTCTCGCATACCGAGGGCGGAGATACCAATGACACCGCAACAGTACAGGCATATCTGGCACTCACGGCTTACACGCTCTCCCTTGAAGGCGAAAGACTGTATGATTTCCCGGCGAAAGACGTTCAAGATGAACTCAAACCGATTTCAGAAACCGAAGTTTCTTCTGCCGTTATTACAACCGCTCCTGCGGAGACAGAAGCTCCTGCTGTCACTTCCGTTACCGAAAGAACCGATATTGTTGTATCCGATCCGCAGTCAGCAGGATATAAGCCGATCGCTTACTGCGTAATAGCAGGACTTGCTGTAATTGCGTGCGTTATTCTGTTCGCACTCGGAAAGAAGCGGATATCCAATTTTGTCGCAGTCATTATAATCGCGGCGGCTGCGTCGGCATTCGTTTTCTTCACGGATTTCAGAAGCAGCGAGGAATATTACTCCGGAACAGCGGCAGTAAAAGAAAATGCGATCGGTACAGTTTCAATGACGATAAGATGTGATACCGTTATCGGAAAAAGCGATGCCGATCATATCCCCGCAGACGGGATAATACTCGATACAACTGAGTTTCCGATCGCGGAAGGCGACACAGTTTATGATATACTCACGGAAGCCGCAAAACAGTACAACATTCAGCTCCAGACAAATGCAGGAAGCTATATCGCGGGAATAGGCTATCTGTACGAGTACGATTTCGGTGACCTTTCCGGCTGGATCTACCATGTCAACGGAGATTCCCCGTTTGTGATGTGCTCGGACTACACACTGAAAGACGGCGACAGGATCGAATGGCTGTACACCTGTGAGCTCGGAAATGATCTTTAAAGGCAGGTACCGCAGATGAGAGGTTTCAAAGAGCTCAATCCCGCCGTTATAATGCTGTATTATCTGTGCGTCATCGGGATCGCTATGTTCTGCACAGACCCGGTCATCACCGGGTTTTCGCTTGCCGGTGCTGTAACGATGTTCCTGACTATCGACAGGAAAAGAAAGATCGGCATACACGTTTCATTCTTCCTGTTGTTTGCCGTGCTTGCACTTATAAATCCGGTTTTTTACCACAACGGCGTAACAGTGCTGTTCGTCGTGAACGACAACCCGATCACGCTTGAAGCGACTCTGTACGGAATAACCGCTTCGGCAATGATGATCTCTGTTCTTTACAGATTCAGAACATTCACTATGATAATGACTGCCGACAAGCTTATGTACGTTTTCGGCAAACTTTCACCCAAGATATCGCTTATTCTTTCCATGGCTCTGCGATATATACCGCTTATGAGATCGCAGACATCAAAAGTCAGAAATACGCAGAAAGCACTCGGCATATACCGTGAAGACAACATTGCCGATACAATAAAAGGAGAAGCAAGGATCTTCTCAATAATGACGACATGGTCACTCGAAAACGGGATCATCACTGCCGACAGCATGGAAGCCCGGGGTTACGGCTTGCATAAACGCACAAACTTCTCGGTATTCCGCTTTACTTTGCCGGATCGGATAATGCTTTTGGTATTCCTGGCGCTTGCCGGAATAACGGCATGGGCTGTTGCTTCCGGAGAAGCAGGATTTACGTTCTACCCTGCCCTGTCCGGTGTTACGCTGACTCCGCTGTCAATTACCGGTTATACTGCTTACGGCATACTCTCGTTTCTCCCACCGATCATAGAATTGAAGGAGGCTGTCAGGTGGAAATACTTGATATCAAGGATCTGAGCTTTACATATCCCCTTGCTGCGGCACCTACTCTTGACAGCATCTCATTCTCGGTGAATGAGGGCGAACTTGTGGCATTATGCGGAGCAACCGGAAGCGGGAAGTCCACACTTCTTCGTCTTATAAAGAAAGAACTCGCTCCCCTCGGAGAAAAAAGCGGGACAGTAAAATTCCGCGGAAAAAGCACCGAGGATTGCATTCCTTCGGATATAGGATTTGTAATGCAGGATCCCGATCACCAGATAGTTACAGATAAAGTATGGCACGAACTTGCATTCGGGCTTGAAAATATGGGGCTTCCCCAATCTTCGATAGCAAGAAGGACTGCGGAAATGTCAAGCTATTTCGGCATCGAGGACAAGTTCGACAGAAACATATCAGAACTGTCCGGCGGTCAGAAGCAGCTTATCAACCTTGCCGCAGTAATGGTAACGGAGCCTGGGCTTCTGATCCTCGATGAACCGACAGCACAGCTCGATCCAATCACCGCCTCCGATTTCATCAACACTGTGAAAAAGCTCAACCGCGATCTTTCGCTGACTGTTATTATTGCGGAACATCGTCTCGAAGAGATAATACCGCTCTGTGACAAACTGCTCGTCATAGAGAACGGCAGAGTCCTTGCATTCGGCAAACCTCACGATGTCGCAGTGCAGCTATACAGCCACAAAGATATAATGTGCGGAATGCCCGCCGCAGCAAGAATATCGGCTGCTCTCGGCGCGGCAAGACCGGCGCTCAGTGTCATCGAGGGCAGAGAGCTTGTTCGTACGTACGGGAATGAAGTTCAGCCGGAACGCAATGTCAATGATACCGGAAATAAAGACACGGCGCTTGAATTTCACGAGGTATATTTCAGATATGAACGGGAACTTCCCGATGTGCTGAAAGGGCTTTCTTTCTCGGTTAACAAAGGCGAGATTTACTGCATTCTCGGCGGGAACGGTTCCGGAAAAACCACTGCTCTCGGCTGCGCTTCGGGAATTATTAAACCGTATTCCGGAACGATCCGGATTTTCGGAAAAAAGCTTAAGGAGTACAAAAATCAGACGCTTTATAAGGAATGCCTTGCTCTTATGCCGCAGGATATAAAGACCGTCTTCCTGCGAAATACTGTGCGGGAAGAACTTGAGGACGCCGGCACTGATATATCGTCACTGCCCTTTGATCTTACCCCGCATCTCGACAAGCACCCATACGATCTTTCGGGCGGTGAGATGCAGCTCTGCGCTTTTGCGAAGGTACTTGCACTAAAACCGAAAATACTGCTTCTCGACGAGCCGACAAAGGGTCTCGACGCTGCTTCCAAGATCAAAATAATCGCACTGCTGAAACAGCTTACCGCAAACGGAATGACGATCGTAACAGTAACGCACGATGTCGAATTTGCAGCCGAGTGCGCTGACAGATGCGCGCTGTTCTTCCGGGGAGAGATCGTCTCCGCTGCTCCCCCGGACGAATTCTTCTCCGAAAACAGCTTCTATACCACTGCAGCCAGCCGCATAACAAGAGGACATTTCCGTAATGCTGTTACTGCCGGAAAAGCCGCGGAGCTGTGCCTTCTTAACGGCAGGAAGGCGGAAAAGATATGATAGTGATCGAAAATGCCGGACTTCGCCGGTTTATAAAGACCGCTTTCCCGTTCATTATAATCCCGGTTTTCACGATAATAGGCTCAACCGTATTCGACAGCAGCAAACATATCATAATTTCACTCGGAGTAGCCGCAATGACTCTTCTCGTGTTCATATCCGGCTACGAAAAGAAAAAGACCGGAACACGCCGGCTCGTCATCGCGTCCGTTATGATCGCATTATGTGTGTTCGGCAGATTTATCCCCATATTCAAGCCGGTAACTGCTGTTACGATAATTGCAGGGATATATCTCGGCGGTGAAACCGGATTTCTCGTGGGAGCTATGTCCGCAGTCATCTCAAATATATTCGCCGGTCAAGGTCCCTGGACCGCATTTCAGATGCTCGCATGGGGACTTATAGGATTTATCGCGGGTATCGCTTCTTCCCCGCTCAGAAAGAACCGGGCTCTGCTGCTCGCTTACGGAGCGGTTTCGGGTATTGCTTACTCGTTTATTATGGATATATGGACAACTCTCTGGTACAGCGGTGAATTTGTAACGGAAGTTTATCTTTCCGCACTCGTCACTGCTATTCCCTACACTGTCAGCTATGCTGTATCAAACCTTGTTTTTCTGTTGTTTCTTGCCAGACCTTTCGGTGAAAAGCTTGAACGAATGCACATAAAATACGGAGTCTGATATTACAAAATCCGGAGCATTCTGATGAATGCTCCGGATTTTTCTACATCATTCCGAGTATCTTGTACAGAATCCTGTACAGCTCCCCCGCTTCTTCCCGGGTAAGCGATATACAGCAGGCGATCTTCGGCGGTACTTCGGCAGCCTGCTCTTTAAGCGCTTCTCCGGCTTCGGTTATCTCCGCGATCAGCACACGCTCATCTTCGGCAGAACGACGGCGTGTCACAAAGCCCTTGCTTTCAAGGCTCTTGAGCACCGGGGTAAGAGTTCCCGAATCAAGATAAAGCTTCTCGCCAAGCTCCTTGACGCTCACATGCTTCTTGTCCCACATGACCATCATCACTATGTACTGCGTGTATGTCAGTCCGATCTCGTCAAGATGCGGGTGGTATTTCTTAACTATCTCGCGTGCGCAGGCATATAGCGGAAAGCAGAGCTGGTTTTCAAGCTTCAGCATATCATAGTTTTTTTCCATTTGCTTCTCCTTATGCACTCACGCTTTCATCGTAAGCCTGTCTTACAGCTTTAGCAAGCTGATCGGCACATGATGTCGGTCTGCCGTTGCAGGTATTTCCTCCAAGCTTTTCTTCGATCTGAGAAACTGTCATTCCGTCCACAAGCTTTGATACGGCTTTTAGATTGCCGTTGCAGCCGCCCTTGAACGATACGTTCTTTACAACGTCACCGTCAAGCGTAAAGTTTATTTCTGTGGAACATACCATTCTTGTTTTGTATTTGTATTCCATTATACTCCCTCCAATTTAATTGAGCTTCATTTAATTATACATTACTTTTCACTTATTGTCAAGAGCCAATTTTTTAATAAACAAGAACGCGCTATTCTGTTTTTTTCTTCTTTCTAAAAATCAGCAGAAGCTTTTCGATATACGCAAGTACCGTGCCGGTAAGCAGCGCAGACAACAGTGTTCCTATGCCGACACTACCGAGACTGCCGAGCATGATAAGACAGAATACCGCGGACAATGTAACCGCGGATATGTCGAACCCTACCTTTACTTTCGGAAAGCTCCAGTGAAAGACCGAAGATATTGCGCTTACAATACCCTCACCCGCAAGAGGAATTATATTTGCCGGGAGGTAGAAATGAATCCCTATCGCCACAAGCAGTATGCTCCCAAGCTGCAGTAAAGGCTGGATCACAAAATTGTCGGTCTTCGGTATCATATCCGCCCAGCCGTTGCAGAGTGACGTAAACCAGCCGAAGACTATTCCTGCCGGCACCTGCAGCAGCATAAACGGCCGGAAATTCTTTCGGAGCAGAACTATCTGCATAAGCACAAAAAACGCGTGCATTATCGTAGTTCCGAGCCCCATGTCAAACCCACAGTACAGCGTCACCGCATACGGTATGGTACTGAGCGGTGAAACGCCGAGATCGGATATTACAGACAGCGAGATTCCGGCAGTCATTATAAAAAGTCCGAAGAAATATTTCAGAAGTCTTTTCGGCAGATCTTTTCCGAATTTTGATGTTTTCTCTGTCATTTTATTTCCCGCATATTTCAACTATCGCTTCCGCATATATGACCGCATCTTTAAGCAGTTCATCTACCGTAATGAACTCATTTGCTCCGTGCATGTGATAATCGGTATCACCGCGCTCAACACCAAATGCAACGCCTCCGGGAATACCGTGAACATACGTTCCGCCGCCGATAGCAATGCACCGTCCTTTTTCTCCCTCACAGCGCTCATACACGCTGAGAAGAGTCTGTATGAACCCGCTGTCCTCATCAACTATGTGTGGTTCGGAGCCTTCCGTTCCGTTATCTGTAAAACCGGCACTCTCAAGTGCTTCATTCAACCTCTCGGTTACTTCACCCAGTGTCATGCAAGTCGGGAAACGAATATCAATGCTTCCGGAGCATTCACCGTTCTCCATATCGAAGATACTGAACGCAAGTGTAAGATCGCCGGACTTTTCATCGTGAGCTTTTACTCCCGCATGTGTTCCGTCTGTCTCTCCGAACGGGAATATTTTATTGAGTCCGCGGAGCATCTCCCGCTGTCCGCCATTATCTGTGTTCTTTGCAAGCGGAAGTCTGCACAGCAATCCGATAAGCGCAGTCACTGCATTTATACCGCTTTCCGGAGTTGACGCGTGCGCGGAACGTCCTGTACATCTGACCGCGATATTGTTGCCTTTTTCGGTTATATTAAATACCGCACCTGTAGTATCCTCCGCAATCGCTTTTTCGATCTCTTTGGCAGTAATTCCGGTAACAACGCATTCCGCCTTATCCGGAACAGCGTTCGGAATATTTCCGCCGTGAAAGCTCAATACGCTTCCTCCCTTGTAAATATCAAGTCCTCTGAACTTGCATAGCAGACGTCCTTTTTCGATGTTTATTATCGGGAATGCGGCGTCGGGTGTGAATACATTCTCCGGAAGCTCTTCCTTCTCCATGTATATCCTGAGATCGTCCGAGCCGTTCTCCTCATCTGTGCCGAAGATAAGCCGTACTCCCTTTTTAAGCGGTATTCCGAGATCACGCACACATCTCATCGCAAGAAGTGCCGCTGCAAGCGGACCTTTGTCGTCAATAACTCCGCGCCCGTAAA
>JAFVBZ010000152.1 GCA_017479645.1 Ruminiclostridium sp.
AGGGAACCTTCACGCAGTCCGGTCAGTTTCAGGTCATCATCGGAAACACGGTTTCCGATTTCTACAACGATTTTACGGAAGTCTCCGGGATCAGCGGAATCGGTCTGATGATCGGTATTTCGTTAAAGTCGAAGAAAGCCGGAGATGTTGCGAAAGCAGCACTTGAAAACGGATTGCTGGTACTCACCGCCAAAGAAAAGGTAAGACTGCTGCCGCCGCTCACGATCACATACGAAGAGATAGACGAAGGTATAAACATACTTGCTGAAATAATGAAATAAAGAAAGGAACAGACAATATGAAACACTTACTTAAAATGCTTGACCTCAGCACAGAGGAGATCACGGAAATACTCAATCTCGCGGATCAGCTCAAATACGAGCTGAAAAACGGCATTCCCCACAGACATCTTGAAGGAAAGACACTCGGTATGATTTTCCAGAAGTCATCCACAAGAACAAGAGTTTCCTTTGAGACCGGAATGTATCAGCTCGGCGGTCACCCGCTCTTCCTCTCTTCCAAAGATCTCCAGATCGGCAGAGGCGAGCCTGTACAGGACACCGCAAGAGTTCTTTCAAGATACCTCGACGGTATTATGATAAGAACATTCGAGCAGAAAGAAGTCGAAGATCTTGTAAAATACGGCTCTATCCCGATCATAAACGGTCTCACAGACTTTGCTCACCCCTGTCAGGTACTTGCTGACCTTATGACTATCAGAGAATTCAAGAACAAGCTCGAAGGTCTTAAATTCTGCTTTATCGGTGACGGAAACAATATGGCAAATTCTCTCACTGTCGGCTGTCTGAAAATGGGAATGAGCGTTTCCCTTGCCTGCCCGCAGGGATATTATCCTCCCGCAGAGATCCTTGATTTTGCAAAGTCATACGGCGATAAGTTCGAGATAGTGAACGATCCTGTGACCGCAGCAAAGAACGCTGATGCTATCTACACCGATGTATGGGCATCTATGGGTCAGGAAGGCGAAGCAGAAAAGAGAAAGATAGCTTTTGCCGGATATCAGGTAAACGATGATGTTATGGCTGCTGCAAAGCCCGATGCTATGGTTCTGCACTGCCTCCCCGCTCACAGAGGTGAGGAGATAACCGAAAAAGTATTTGAAGCACACGCAGACGAGATCTTTGAAGAAGCAGAGAACAGACTTCATGCACAGAAAGCGGTCATGGTTCTGCTGATGAAGTAATCATTTCTTTAAACAAGATAACAGGAAACAATGAGTCACGGGGGAACCTATGAAACGTATTGCTGCCGCATTTATTGCTTTAGTTATGATCTGCTGCTGTTTCACGGTAAGTGCATCTGCACTCAAAGACAGCTACAACATCGACACCAAAACACTCAACGGCATACTTGACACATACAGAAAAGCTGTCAAGAACGGTGAAACCTATGTTGATCTTTCCGCTTACGGAATCTACGATTCATCCAGCGGTGAGACATACAGTGAACTTGCCCGTTTGTTTTCTTTTGTGAACGGTGACGTCGGCAGTATTTCCTACGGTAAGTACAGCGAAACTTATGTTACTACCGAGATCGACCGTGACAGTTCAAGCAAAGCGATCAAGGGTGCCAAGCTGACATATTCAGAAAGATACCGCAATGATGACGGAACCTGCAACAAGGATCTTGTCAAGAAAGATGAAAAGATCGTGCAGGAACGCTTCAACAAGGCTAAATCCGCAGTTAACCGCAAAATGACTGATACGGAAAAGGCGCTCGTACTATACGATTACCTTATTACAAGCGCTGACTACCCCGAATCCCTCGGTGTCGACAGCGACGGTATCGAGATCTACAAAGATGATGCTTATAAAGCTGCCGGATTTCTTCTTGACAGGTCAGCTGTATGTGCTGCTTACGCAAAACTCTATGCAATTCTTCTCAACGAATCCGGTGTACCCGCAGTCACCGTTGACAGCGATGATATAAACCATGAATGGGTCATGCTGAAAGTTGACGGCGAATGGTATCACGCGGATATAACATGGGACGATCCTTATTATGACGACGGCTATACTTTCTTAGGCGATTCCAATGATGATCACTGGGATCTCGGCGCGGTAACACACGATTATTTCCTCAAAAGCGACGAAGAGATCACAGAACTCGGACACCCGGACTGGACACTTTCTTACAATGTTAATCCGGATATGATGACATCGGTTCCGGAATCCGGTCCGTCCGGAAAGTTCGACAATATGTTTTTCTCCGATAAGAACGATACGTTTTACTGTTGTTCGAGAATGAATTACATAAACGGGAACTGGTATTTCATAGATCTAAAGTCTTGCACGGTAATACGGGCAAATATTGACGGTACTTATGAAAATCTTCCCCTTCCGAAGACTGTTTTCCCGAAGTATTCTTCCGGATACGGCAATGATGTCTATATACTCTCAAATAAACGTCTTTACCGGTATGATGTTGTTTCAGACAAGTATGCAAAGATACTTCAAATCCCGGAAGACAGCCCGAATTCCGTTTACAGCGAAATGCGGATACTCGACGACGAGATGACTATAGTAAGCGTTGACTATATTTACGAGGAAGGCAATGAAGAACCTGTAGGTCATACTTCATCAGAAACTGTATATAAAATGTCGGAACTTGAAAGCAAAGAGGCGCTCCCCTCCGATGATGAGGACGAGGAAGAATCAACTGCAGAAAGATCGGAATCCGCACCTTCCGGATCGAAAACTCCTCTGCCGGAGGATAATGACAAGCCGATTAATGAAGATCAGGAACGGGAGCTTATGGAGATAGCAGAAACCGCCGGAAAGCGGATAAGTGCAATGATCTACATCGGTGCTGCCGTCGTATTTTTGATCTTTGCGGCAATTGCGATAGTGCTTGCAATCAAATATTCAAAGAAGAGATAACAGGAGCTGAAAATGAGAGAAGAAAAGAATATTTCAGTAGTAATAGAAGAATCCGAACAGGAAACCAAAGTGCCGCTTATATTCCAGATCGTGATCGAGATAGTTCTCGGAATATTTCTTATAATCTACCGTGACACGACAACAAACATACTGTTTATCGTAATCGGTTCGCTTATGGCGGCGTATGGTGCATTTGACCTTATCGCGTTCGTCACAAACAACCGCAATTACAGCTTTCGCCGCGGACTGACCACAGGCGTTCTCATAACGATCATAGGCGTTGCATTTATCGTACAGGCGGAACAGCTCAAGAACCTTCTTGCGATAATCATCGGTGCTCTCATACTGATCGAAAGTATCGTCAACTGCCGGAGATCGCTTATCATCAAAAATCTCGGCGCCCAGAGGTGGTTTATTCTTTTTGCCGCTTCCCTTGCCGCTGTCGCTTTCGGTATTGTTATCTGTATTTACCCTAACCTGTTCGGCGAGGTCATATCACTTATAATGGGTATTGCAGCTCTGTTTGTGGCACTGCTTGACATATTCGCGGTATTCGGGCTTACCATTATGCGCGGACGTAGAAAAAAGGATATACCAAAGGAAACAACGATCATAGATATTAATGCAAAATAACCGGTTATTTCAGAATAACATTCACATTCTTTCATACGGCTTTCACATTAGTATGCTATGATACATAATGAAAGGACAGGTGATCTTTGAATGAATTCTGTAAAACGCTTTAAAAATCTGATGTCGATACTGATGCTTTATGCCGCTAATATTATTGTTCATGATAAGATCGTATTACCCGAACAGTATATTGTAAACGATCCGATAAAGCGCATAACCGGACGCCGGCTTCTTAAGATCACCACTTCTGAAAGAGCATGAGCAAAAGCCTTCTTCCCATTGACGGGAAGAAGGCTTCTTTATTTAATGTCTGCCCGCTGGGCGGAATGAGCTTGACATCAAGGAATGTGTCTGTCTTAAAAAAGCGCTGAAAGCATATTTTTAAGACTTTGGAACAACAACTGCCAACAGGCAGTTATTGAGGACACATTATTTACAGTATGATGCAGATAAGCCCGCCGCAGCCTTCGTTGATGATCCTCTCTATTGTCTCACGGAGCTTTGCCCGCGCATCAGACGGCATACGGAAAAGCTTGTTCCGAAGCCCCTCATTCACAAGTTCGTGCAGCGATTTTCCGAAAATATTGCTTTCCCATAGCTTTATCGGATCTTCCTCGAACTCATTCAGCAAATACCTTATGAGCTCTTCGCTCTGTCGCTCGGAACCGACTATGGGAGATACTTCCGTCTCGATATCGGCTGACATCATGTGTATAGACGGTGCATGAGCGCGGAGTCTTACACCGTACTTCCCTCCCTGCTTGACTATCTCGGGCTCTTCAAGACTCAGCTCCTCTATATCCGGCATAACTATGCCGTAGCCCGTAGCCTGCACCTCATCAAGCGCATTCTTCACTTTCTCATATCTGCGCTTAACCCCTGCAAGTTCGATCATACAAGGCATCAGATCTCCCTCGTCGTGCAGCTCAAGTCCGGTCGCTTCACCGAGTATCTTGTAAAACATCTCGCTTTTGAGCGCAATGCTCACATACCCGGCACCCTTTCCGAGATCTATCTCTTCAACAGAACAGCTCTCTATGTATTCAGAGCCGGAGATACCGCCGACTATATTCTTTATCTCCCCGACAGAATTAATATCGGCTGCGGAACTCTTAATTGCGTTGAATATATCGCGTTTGAGCCAATGATCCTTCGACAGCGCATTCAGCCATTTCGGTATCTTTATACAGATCTCCTTTACCGGGAACTGAAGCAATATCTCGGTGAGCAGAGCTTTTACTTCCTTTTCGCCGATCTCGGTGCAGTTAAGCGGTATTACAGGTTTTCCGTACTCTTCCGAAAGTCTTGCCGCAAGCTCCCTGCTCGCTTCGCTTTCCGGGTCACGGCAGTTGAGAACGACAGCAAACGGCTTGTTTATATTATTCAGCTCGTCAATAACACGGCGCTCTGCTTCTTCGTATTCCTCACGAGGGATATCCGTTATACTTCCGTCTGTTGTGATCACAAGTCCGATAGTGCTGTGCTCATTTATTACCTTCTGCGTACCGACTTCTGCTGCCATATTGAACGGGATCTCGCTGTCGAACCACGGTGTCATCACCATTCTCGGCTGTTCGTTCTCAATGTAGCCGATAGCGCTCGGAACGATATAGCCTACACAGTCGATAAGCCGTACATTCATATAGGTACTGTCATCAAGACGGACTGCAACAGAGTCCTCCGGCACGAATTTAGGTTCAGTCGTCATTATAGTTCTGCCTGCTGCTGACTGCGGCAGTTCATCTACGGCTCTTTCTCTTCTGAAAGAGCTTTCTATATTCGGTATCACAATGGTCTGCATAAACTTGCTGATAAAAGTTGATTTTCCGGAACGGACGGGACCTACGATCCCGATATAGATATTCCCGTCCGTTCTTTCGGAAATATCATGGTATATTGATCTGTTCATTATATATTCCTTTCGTACAGGTATTTTCTTAAACTATCGGGATAAGTATCATTCCCGCTGCTGTCCGGGTATCGCTTTCAAGATCATTCTCCGCTAAAATCGCTGCTGCCGATGTATTATAGCGTTTCGATATCTCCCAGACGCTTTCGCCTGCTTCAGCAAAATAGAGCCGGAGAGCGTAGTCCTGATCCTTCTGCTTTGGCTTATCTTCGTTCACTGTGATCTCGTCAACGGCATTGATCGTGTTTACCCGGCATACCGTTCCGCTGATGTTGAGCTGTGCGCGCAGTTCAGCTGTATTGTCGCCGGATATGCTGTAGCTTACACCGGAAGTGAATGTGCAGGAAGAAAGGGAGAATACCTCATCAGACGATATATCAGTGTCAATGTCGGTGCTCTCGGTCTTATCCACAACTATCGGCATTCCGTCCTCCGCTTTGCCGAACAGACGGAACTGCGTTCTCACATTCAGCTTTACCGTTCCGTTATCGGAACTTACCGCCGTAACACCGAGTATCTCACATGAAGCGTCATATATCTCCGCAATGCTTCCGTCAGTATATTCAGCATCGGTCTTTATATTCTGCTGAAGATTCACAGGTCTTGGTTTTCCTTCAGCTCTTACCGGAGCGACGGTAAAGGAAGAATCGTAATCTGTGGAATACAGATCGTTGACAATGCTTATCTGCGTTTCCTTATAGGCATTCACACAACAGTCAACGGTTATATCGCAGCCCAGTGTGCGGCTTTCTCCGTTCTCACCCTGCTTAATCTCAAGGGAGAAATCCATTATGTCAAGTCCCGCAAAAGTACTGTGCTCCTCTGTAACACCGTCAAGGTCTATGATCCTGCTGAGCGGGACTGAAGCTTCCATTGCCTCCGCAGACGAATCCCCGGAGCTGTTTTTTATAAGGTACAGCGCTTTGATCTTAGCTTCTCCCTTAACTACAACTTTATCTGTAATGACCTTGACATCTGTGACACAGGCATAGCATTCAGAGGAGATGACTGCCGAGATACCTCCGCCGGCACCTGTCTCGATATCCTCACGGACGATATACTGGGAACCTGCGGAAAGGCGGTCCTCACATACCGTTACATTCTCGGTGCGAACCTGAACGCCCATTCCCTCGGCACCGCAGAGAAGCTGTGTTTCATATACTCCGCTTACGCGTATCTTAAGGGTCACAGCGCCGCGTATATCTATTTTTCTTCCGCTTACGGCTCTTGCAGTACAGAAGTCAGCGGAAGGAATGATCCTGACACATGGACTTCTAACAGCTCTTGAAAGGTCAACAGTCTTGGAATAAGTATATCTCTGATCAATTACGTTGATAACGCTGCTTCCTTCCGAAAGATACAGCACCTTTACATATACAACGCCGTCTATGAACAGCTTGTTGTCCGAAACGCTGTATGACACCACTCTCGGTGTAAGCGTGCATTTCAAAAGCTTGAACACGTCCGGACAATAATCCGGAAGGACATGCTCGATCTCGATCCCCTGCTCTGTCTGACCGTCAAATACGGTCTCGGTCAGCAATACCGGTTCTTTATCAAGTTTAAGTTCCATAGTGTACCTCCGTTTTTTCTTGGACGTGTACGGATAAGCCGAACATGCCCCTGTCACAAAAAATATATTCATGAAATGAACAAGTTATGACAAGTATATCTGTTAATAAACATTTTGGGGCGCAATGTAACCGATATCAGGGCAATCTTGGTATTTTGTACAACTTTCAACACATTTAATATGCAACATTCATAAATTTGACTATAAGCATTGACATTTAGGTGTAAATGCAGTATAATAAAATAAATACATAATAAGGGAGCTGACGTTATGAAAAATATTATGAAAGGTTTAAAGAAAAATTCCGGGTTTACACTGATAGAAATGATTGTTGTTATCGGAATTATTGGTGTTCTTGCCGGTATCCTTATACCTACTTTCAGAGGATATATTCTTTCTGCCAACAAGGCTAATGACAAGGTTATGGCAAGATCGCTTTACGACAAGACAAAGATCACCATAATCCAGGACTGGGACGCTTGGAACTCCTTTTACAGCTATAACTCTTCCAGAATGAGAGTCAACGAGGATGGGTATAATCCCGCTGACGCATGGTCAGACAGAAACTATACACCTTACCCTGACGGCATTTATGAGATCGTTTTTAACCACAAGCTTGACGGTTCTGTTCCCCTCAAGGACGACGGTGGATACAAGGTTATCTCCGGCAGTATGGAAACAAAGTACTTTGCCGGAATGATGAATAAACAGCTCGGACTGTCAACTGTGTCAAACAAGAGAGTTAAAGCCGGTTATACCAATAGATTGCTTAAAACTTACTATGAATTCGATGAAGAGGATACAGCACTCGGTAAGCATTACAAAACCAACAAGAAAAAAGAATGGCTTTATCCTATGAAATATACTTCATTTGAAAGCCAGTACATAAATAATACATCGGGTAACATTGTCAACCGTTGGCTTATAGCCTACAGATACAGAAGCCCCAATGTCATCGAGATATGGGCAGGAAATTCAGGCGGCGCCGGCGCCAGCGGTCCGAGATACCGTGTATATCCCAATCCTTTTGAAGAATACAACCGTACATAAGTCAGAAACAGTCTCCGAGCAATCGGAGACTGTTTTTTTGTTTCAAACTCTTGAAATCTGATGAATTTTGTTATATAATAGATATGTTATTGTATATTGAAAGGAACTATTGGAAATGACTATTGAGAAAAAAGTCGGTTTTGACAACGACCTTTACCTTAAAACTCAGTCCGAACACATAAGAGAGCGTATCGCGCAATTCGGAGATAAGCTTTACCTCGAATTCGGCGGTAAGCTGTTCGATGATTACCACGCTTCAAGAGTACTTCCGGGCTTTATGCCGGACAGCAAACTTCGCATGCTTCTCCAGCTCAAAGAGGAAGCAGAGATAGTTATTGTCATAAACTCTTCCGATATCGAGAAGAACAAAGTTCGCAGCGATCTCGGCATTACTTATGATGTCGATGTTATCAGACTTATCGGCGTATTCAGAAAATTCGGATTATATGTGAGCAGCGTCGTTCTGACACAGTACGAAAACCAGGTATCTGCCGACGCGTTTGCCGCAAGACTCTCATCTCTCGGCGTAAAAGTATATCATCACTACAGAATAAGCGGATATCCCTCAAATATACAGCTCATAATGAGCGACGAAGGCTACGGCAAGAACGACTATATTGAGACTAGCCGTCACCTCGTAGTAGTTACCGCACCCGGTCCCGGAAGCGGAAAAATGGCTACCTGCCTTTCACAGCTTTATCACGAGCATAAGCGCGGAAGAAATGCCGGTTACGCAAAGTTCGAGACATTCCCGATATGGAACCTTCCGCTGAAACACCCTGTCAATATCGCTTATGAAGCTGCTACATCAGACCTCAACGACCTTAATATGATAGATCCGTTCCACCTCGAAGCCTATGGGACAACGACTGTAAACTATAACCGCGACGTTGAGATCTTCCCTGTCCTCAACACTATGTTTGAGAGCATCTTCGGCGAGTCCCCGTACAAATCCCCGACAGACATGGGCGTTAATATGGCGGGAAACTGTATCGTTGATGACGATACAGTCCGTGAAGCCGCTAAAGAAGAGATCATAAGACGCTATTACATAGGACTCTGCGATAAACGTAAAGGTCAGATCACCGACGATGAAGTGTACAAGCTTGAACTTCTTATGAAGCAGGCAGGTGTCACCACAGCAGACAGGCGTGTTGTCGCTCCCGCTCTCGCAAAAGAACAGGCTACAGGCAATCCTGCCGCTGCAATGGAACTTCCGGACGGTACAATAATAACCGGTAAGACATCAAATCTTCTTGGTGCCTCCTCTGCCCTGCTGCTGAATGCGCTTAAATACTTCGGCGGCATAGATGATGAAAAGCTCCTTATGTCTCCCCACGTTATCGAGCCTATCCAGGATCTTAAGGTAAACCACCTCGGCAATGCAAACCCGAGACTTCACACAGACGAGACTCTGCTTGCCCTCTCTATCTGCGCAAATACCAGCGAGGACGCAAAGAAGGCAATGGAGCAGATCTCCAAGCTGCGCGGCTGCGAAGTTCATTCCACAGTTATTCTCTCGGCAGTCGATGAGCGTATATTCAAGCGTCTTGGAGTAAACCTCACCTGCGAGCCGAAATATGGCACACCGGAGAGCTGAAATGAGAATAGTTTCGATCTGCAGTTCAAGCAAAGCTAACTGCACCTATATCGAAAGCGGCGGAAAAGGCATGCTCGTTGATATCGGGTGCAGCTACAAAATGCTCTGTGACGGACTTAAAATGGCTGGCAGAGATATATCAGACATAAACGCTGTGTTCATTACCCATGAACACAGCGATCATATTAAAGGGCTTCCCATGCTCACAAAGAAGCTTGATGTGCCTGTATATGCGTCGGAAGGAACAAGGCACATGATACTTGATAAGAACGCGGTAAACCCGGGAACAAGTCTCCTGCTCACCGACGAGATAGGAAAAGCACCGGTTAATGTTGATGTACACGCATTCCATACTCCGCACGACAGCGCCGAAAGCGTTTGCTATACTTTTTCGGACGGCGAAAGCAAGATCGCTGTATGCACCGATCTCGGGCATATTACTCCCGAAGTGCGCGAAAACCTTATCGGTTCTCGGTTTGTTCTTATAGAAGCCAATTATGACCCGGAGATGATGACGCGAAATCTGCAATACCCTGCGGAACTCAAGCGACGTATCCGCTCAGAAAGAGGTCACCTCTCAAACGGTGACTGCGCGGCATTTGCCCGTGAGCTTGTCGGCAGCGGTACTGTTTCCCTGCTGCTCGGTCATCTCAGCCAGAACAACAACACTCCCGAGCTTGCTGTGAAAACGGTAGAACAGGCACTTCTTGCCTCCGGCGCGGTAAGAGGAAGAGACTATGTGCTTGATGCGGCTGCGGTTGTAGGAAGCGGAAAGGCGATTGCCATATAATGGGATTCGGGTTTTCAGACGATAACAAGCGCTATCACACGCTTTACTACCATAACAGACATACATACGGAAATCGGGTAGTAAAAGCCGTGATCGACGCCGGATTCACCTGCCCCAATATCGACGGGAGCAAAAGCACCGGCGGCTGTATTTTCTGCGACGGCGGAAGCGGATACTTTACCGCCGACTCCCGTATTTCAGTCACAGAACAGCTGAAACGCGAGAAAGAGCGCATATACAGGAAATATCCGGACGCAATGATAAATGCGTACTTTCAGGCGCACACAAATACATACGCGAAACCGGACATTCTTGAAAAGCTGTATCGGGAGGCAATATCAGCCGGAGCTGATACGCTTTCGGTAGCCACACGCGCGGACTGCATTGACCGGGAAAAGGCTGAACTTATCGCTTCACTCGGAGTACCCGTTACAGTTGAGCTCGGTCTGCAAACGATACATGATGAGACAGCCGCCGGACTCAACAGATGCCACAGCTTCAAAGAATTTACGACAGCATACGGACTGCTGCATTCTTACGGGATAAGGGTCTGTGTGCATATAATTGATGGGCTTCCCGGAGAGACTGTGGAAATGATGACAGAAACAGCAGTACAGCTCGGTAAACTGCGTCCCGACGCGGTAAAGATACACCTGCTCCATGTTATAAAAGGCACTGTTATGCACGGTATGTATGAGCGGGGAGAATATGCTCCGATGTCAAAGGAGGACTACATCTCCGAAGTTATCGAACAGCTCCGCTATCTCCCGCCGGAAACGGTCATCGA
>JAFVBZ010000153.1 GCA_017479645.1 Ruminiclostridium sp.
CTCCGCATTACTCGATGGCGGTACAGGTAATGCCCGGACTTATGAAGGAAGCTTCTGAAATGGGAGTCCGCATCATACCCGTAGCTTCAAGCGGCGTTGATACGACAACAGAGTTCCTGTGCCGCTGCCTTGCGCTCACATCGGGCGGTACATACACGTTCCTTACAGATGACAGCGGCATCGGCGGGTCTCACCTTGCTCCGACTATCGGCAGTTATGAAGTCGAGAAGCTGAACGATATGCTCGTCCGCATTATCGGCGACTACTTCACCCAAGGCGAGCGCACAGTACCGTCTGTTCCGTCTCAGAACGATGATAACAGCAATGACGATACAGCAAATATGTTCCGTGCGCAGTACAGAATAACAGATGATTATTACAGCGGAAGCGGCTACTATACCACGGGAGTTATCGGAAGCCGCAGCGAATACGACAAGTTTGTGAAGAAGTACGGCTTTGACTTTGACGGCGCGGCAGACGGAGTCAATTTCAATAACGAGTGCATCGTATATCAGGCAGAGCTTCTCTCTTCCGGCAGCATAAAAGTAGATGAAAGCAAAGGCGTATATGTCGGTTTTGACGGTGACGAGCCGGTATTCAGATATGTCCTTACACGTCCCGAAGTCGGAACAACGGATATAAAGACATTGTTCGTTTATGCCGTATGCCCGAACTCGTGATCTTATAAAGACAAAACCTCCGAAGGTCAAGCCTTCGGAGGTTTCTGCTCTCTAATAAAGTTTAATTTACGAAGTATCTTTCAAAGTTCCGTTTTACGGGACTTGTTTAGGGGGTCCAGCCCCCTTTTTCAAAGGGGGCTGGCGGGTCCGGGCAGCGCCCGGGTCTCAAGCGGCAGCGCCCGGGTCTCAAGCGGCAGCGCCCGGGTCTCAAGCGGCAGCGCCCGGGTCTCAGGCGGCAGCGCCCGGGTCTTAAGCGGCAGCGCCTTATTTTATTCTGCCGTGAATATTTCTACCTTGTCGATGATGATATCGACAGCAGGTTTTGTGATATTTCCGTTTCCGTCGTCAACTTTTTCGACAGCGGTTATCTTGTCGATAACATCGAAGCCTTCCACAGTCTGACCGAATACCGTATATGCACCGTCAAGTGTCGGTGTACCGCCCTTGGTGCCGTAAGTATCCTTAACTGCGTCTGTAAAGGTCTCGCCCATTGCCTTTATTGCTTCAGAAGCGAAGTTGCTGTACTCATAAGCCTGTTTACACATTTTGTAGTCTCCGGTACCTTCCTCATACATACCGAGGTACATCTGGTAAACTGCAGCCTGCTGTGCGTAGTTTGATGAAGAGTTGGTATATCCGGAAGCTTCTACTGTCATAGGAGTCTTGCTGTTAACGATATAGAATCCGTCGCTCAAGTCGCCGAACATATTTGACGCGTAGCAGAGTGCTCCGTAGTAATGGCGAAGGCTTGTGTTCACTTCATTCTTGAAGCTGCCGCCGTCGATAGACTGTCCGCCGCCGCCCATGCCGTTTGCGGATCCACCCTGTATCATGAAGTTCTCCTTAAGGCGGTGGAAGTTTCTGCCGTTATAGTCACCGCGCTTTGCAAGCTCGGTGAAGTTATATACCGAGTATGGTGCGAGATCGGGGTAGAGCTTTATTTTTATATCGCCGAAGTCCCTTATGCTGATAACAGCGTAGGTGTCTCCGCTTTCAAGCTTGACTTCGCCGGAATTGCCGGCCTCGGTGCTCTTTATAAGACGTGCTTCCGTAGCCTGCTTGTCCGATACCGCAACGGTGCCGGGCTGAGAACTGCCGGAACAGCCGGACAGAAGCATAGCGGCACAGAGTGCAGCAGCGCAGAAAGCTTTTGTGATCTTGTTCATAGTTTATCTCCCAGTAAAATAATAATGCTGAAATGCAAAAGAACCGCTTTTAAACGGTTCTCCCACATCGGCCTGTGATGACCCCGCAAAAGCGGTCAGTCTATCTCAACCATAACCTTTTCGCTGTGTCTTACGGCACCTGCGCGCATAATGGTTCTGATAGCCTTTGCGATGCGACCCTGCTTGCCGATAACTCTACCCATATCTCCGGGGGCAACATGCAGATGATAAACTACAGTGCCGTCCTCCTTGGGTTCATCGACAGTGATCTCGATCGCGGTCTTGTCCTCAACAAGCTCTTCCACCATTGCGTACAAGAGTTCTTTCATTGATAGACCTCCGATCAGCCTATGCCCTTGATCTTAAGGAGCTTCTTTACTGTGTCGGTGGGCTGTGCGCCGTTCTTGATCCACTGCTGAGCCTTTTCGCCGTCAATGTTGATCACAGAGGGTTCCTTTGTAGGATCGTAGTAACCGATCTCTTCGATGAAGCGTCCGTCTCTCGGATATCTCGAATCTGCAACTACTACTCTGTAAAAAGGAGCCTTCTTTGCGCCCATTCTTCTGAGTCTGATCTTTACTGCCATTTTGTTTCACCTCATAAAATTTGTTTAATGTATATTTATAATGCGTTATGCATTATATCCGGTTACATACCCGGGAAGCCGCCCATGCCTCCCATTCCGCCCATGCCTCCCATGCTGCGGAGCATATTCATAGCCTTGCGTTTTCCGCCCTTGCCGTTCATCTGCTTCATCATCTTCTGCATCATATCGAACTGCTTGAGCAGGTTGTTCACGTCCTCGACTCTTGTGCCGGAACCGGCGGCAATGCGGCGTTTGCGCTTTGCGTCGATGATCGAGGGCTTTTCGCGTTCACGCTTTGTCATAGAGAGAATTATCGCCTTAGTCCGCGGCATTTTCCGCTCGTCGATATCTTCCTCCTTGACCTTTCCGCTTAGACCGGGGATCATATTGATTATAGAGGACATACTGCCCATTTTTTCTATCTGCTCAAACTGTGAGAGCAGATCGTTCATATCGAACTTGTTTGACTGGAGCTTCTTTGCAAGCTTGTCGGCTTCCTTCTCATCGAATGACACTTTCGCTTTCTCGATAAGGGAGAGCACATCGCCCATACCGAGTATCCGGTTAGCCATACGATCCGGGTGGAATACTTCAAGATCCTCGATCTTTTCGCCGATACCTGCGAACTTGATAGGCTTTCCTGTAACAGAAAGTACTGAGAGTGCCGCACCGCCTATTGTATCGCCGTCGAGCTTTGTGAGGATAACGCCGGTGATCTCAAGCTTTTCGTTGAAGCTTTTTGCAACGTTGACTGCGTCCTGACCGGTCATGGAATCGACAACGAGAAGTATCTCATTCGGGGAAGTCTCGGCTTTGATGTTTTCGAGCTCTTCCATCAGCTGTTCGTCTATGTGAAGACGGCCGGCGGTATCGAGGATAACAACATCGTGTCCGTTGTCTTTGGCAAATTTTAAGCTTTCCCGTGCGATCTTTACGGGGTTTTCCTGCCCCATTTCAAATACCCTTACGCCCGCTTTTTCACCAACAACCTTTAACTGGTCGATAGCGGCGGGACGGTAGATATCGCAGGCAACGAGCAAAGGTCTGCGGTTCTGTTCCTTTAGGTATTTCGCAAGTTTTGCCGAATGGGTAGTCTTACCGGCACCCTGCAGACCGCACATCATGATAACGCAGGGGGGCTTGGAAGGAAAGTCGATCCTTGCGTTCGTATTTCCCATGAGCTTGCAAAGCTCTTCATGAACTATATCTATTACCTGCTGGGCAGGGGTGAGGGATTCCATTACTTCAGTACCGACAGCCTTTTCGCTTACATCGGCAACGAATTTCTTCACTACTTTATAGCTTACGTCGGCTTCAAGCAGCGCCATTTTTACCTCGCGCATAGCTTCGGCAACGATCTTTTCGTTGAGCTTTCCGTAGCCCTTGAGATTTTTGAATATTTTACCGAGCTTTTCGGACAGTCCTTCAAATGCCAACGTCTTCACTCCTTACAGCAGTTCTCTTATTGTATGCACTATTTCCAGCTGGACGGGATCGTCTATAACGTAACCCTCAAGCATGTCAAGCTGTTCCGAGATCTTTCTGAACCTGTCGGCAAGTCCCATGATCTCTTCGAGCTCTTCAAGGCGCTGTTCACATTTGTGGATACAGCCCATTACCGCCTGTCTTGTTATACCGGTGCTTTCTGCGATCTCACCGAGAGAAAGATCCTCGTTGTAGTAAAGATCGAGGGTATCACGCTGCTTATCTGTGAGCAGCGGTGCGTAGATATCGAAAAGCAGTGTATGATCGAGGGATTTTGACATAACGCACCGACCTTTCATAGTCACGATACGGTGTAAATCAAAAAAGGTTTACAGTGGTATTATATCACTTTTGGCGATAAAGTCAAGCGGTTTCAAAAATTTTTTTGTTTTTTGTATAATTTTTTCAAAAAATGTGGTGACAAAAACCCAAAAGTGTGATATAATGTTTAAAGATAGAATGGCGGTACTGTGCGAAAGCTGTATTGCGATATAAAAATGGTGTATAATGTTTCTCTTGCTGTTACTATTATATAATAAAGGGGGCGCTGCGTTATGAAAAAACTGCGGAACAGGATAATTTCGATTATTGCTGTAACTGCCGTTCTGGCTTTTTCGTCATGCGGCAGTCCTCATAACGCTCCGGCTGTTACGGAGACATCTTTTGAGCAGACAACAGCTGCCGCAACAGAAACAACCATATATATAACTGAATCTTCTTCGGTTCCGGAAACTATCACGGTTACAGAGAGATATGCGATATCTGAAACACTTTCTGTTACTGAATCTATCCCGGAGTCCGGCAGCGACAACGAGATCGGGTCAGAAGAATCTGAAACAACAGAGTCTGCCGAAATAACCGAAATATCAGAGATAACTGAAATATCCGAAACTGCCGGGATTACAAGTCTTGTTTCCGAAACGGAAGAAATAACAGAAACAAGCTTCAGCTCTTCCGAAAGTACGGAGCCGGAAACCGTGGAGTTCATCGAAACTACGCTCCCGGCTGCTGTTACCGAATCTGACGCAGGAGACGGACTGTTCCCGTTTGCAACAGATGACGGGACAACCGGGGAAGCTGTAACGGAAGCACCGGAAAGTGCTTACACTGAGGTTCACAGGACTGCGGCTAAACCCTCTCCGTCACAGATAAAGGAAGTCTCTTCTCCCGGAAAGACTGTTTTCGGTCCGGACAAGGCGAAGTTTGACTATTCGAACTGCTCGAAAGGCTACGTTTCCGTTAACTATACGGGAAGCACAAAGCTAAAGATGCTCCTCAAGAAGGACGGCGTGCAGTACGACTATGATATCCCGGGAGGGAAGGGCATACAGTATTTCACGCTCTCCATGGGAAGCGGAAAATATGTCGTTGAGATCTATGAAATGGTCTCCGGCGGCAAGTACATAAAACTTTTCTCCGATACGTTCACAACAAAGATCGCGGATACAACGAATATGTATCTGTTCAGAAATCAGTATGTGAATTTCAATGTATCTTCAAAGTGTGTGGCAAAGGCGTCGGAAGTCTGCGCCGGCTGCACTACGAATCTGCAGAAGATCTCTGCCGTATTCAAATTTGTCACCGACAACATCAAGTACGACAAGGCGCTTGCGGCGACTGTAACGAGCGGGTATATCCCGGATCCCGACAGCGTTCTCGCAAAGAAGAAGGGGATCTGCTTCGATTACGCGTCGCTTACTGCTGCAATGCTTCGTTCGCAGGGAGTTCCCACGAGACTTGTGATAGGCTATGCAAGTCCCAATATCTATCACGCATGGAATGAAGTCTATACACCCGAAAAGGGCTGGATAGCCGCTGAGATACAGCTCACCGGCACAGGTTTCCGCCGTATAGATACGACGTTCTATGCCAGCGCTTCCAATAAGAAAACATTTGCCGACTATATTGCCAAATCCGGCAACTATTCGGACGTTTATATTTACTAAGGAGTTAAACGGATATGTCAAAGAAAAAGCTTTCGCATGATGAAGTCTCCTACTTCTGTGAGCAGTTCTCGATGATCATCAACGCGGGTATCCCGATGTCGGAGGGCGCGGCTATGATAGCGGAAAGTACGGAGGACAGCTTCGTAACGGACGTTGCTAAACGCGTGGAGAAGGTAGTTACAGACGATAAACCACTCTACGAGGCGATGGAGCAGTCCGGCGCGTTCCCGGAGTACGCGGTGAGCATGGTAAAGATCGGAACTCTTTCCGGCCGTCTTGACGATGTGCTCAAAGGGCTCTCCGATTACTATGAGCAGCTGGGCAACCGGCTCCGCACCATAAGAAGCGCGATCATGCACCCGATAATCCTTATCGCAATGATGGCTGCTGTAATAATAGTACTTATTGTGCAGGTACTTCCGATGTTCCAGGACATTTTCGGTCAGTTCAACAGTACAGTCGGCGAAACTGTCAAGGCGAGCGTTGATTATGCCTACGCTACCGGTATCATTATTCTTATCGTCCTTGTGGCGGTACTTCTCATATCTGTGCTTATCTGGCTGCTTTCAAAGATACCGTCGGTGCGTGCGGGACTTTCGTCCTTTGCGTCATCGTTCGTACTTACTAAGAGAACTGCCGGCGTGTTCACGCGCGCAAAATTTGCGAATGCTATGAGCATGATGGTATCCAGCGGAATTGAAGCAAGCACGGCTCTTGAGAACGCAATGCTGCTTATTAGCGATAAGAAGATGCGAAAGCAGATAGACCGGTGCAGAGCGCAGGTCGTTGAAGGTGAGCCTTTCGCTGACGCGCTTGATGCGGCGAAGCTGCTTCCGCCGATATATTCCCGTTCGCTGAAAATGTCATATAAATCCGGCTCCTTTGATGATGCGTGGCACAATATAAGTGACCGCTGCTCGGAAGAAGCGGATGTTACCAGCGAAAACATCGTTTCATTCGTTGAGCCTGTGCTGATAGCGGTAATGGCGGTAATAATCGGCGCTATACTGCTTACGGTAATGCTTCCTATGATGGATATCATGTCCACACTCGGATAATGCCTGCGGGGAACTGATATGAGAGAGAAAAGCATTTACAAGCTGAGATTTTTTATAGCGGTATGCTCCGTTCTCGTATTCGGGGCGCTGCTGCTGTGGCTCCTGCTTGGTCTTAACAGGGCTGAAAGCGTGTCTGCCGAACAGCGTCTCAAGACTGTGAAGCAGTCTGTGATGAACGGGGTAGTCATGTGCTATTCTGTGGAAGGGTACTATCCGGAGAGCGTGGACTATCTGAAGAAGAACTACGGGGTTGACTATGACGAGAATCAGTATCTTGTGCATTACAGATACGTTTCCGGGGATATACCGCCCACAGTCATGGTATATGAAAATAAGTGATATGTCGGAGGGTCTATGAAAAGTCTGAAGGGCAGAAAGCTTGCTGATTCCGTAAGCTCTGTGGGAAGCATGATACTGTTTCTTATATTCGCTTCCTGTTCACTTATCATAATTGCAGCCGGAGCAAGCACTTATGCACGCATTTCCGACAACGTGAACAATACCTTTACTGCCGCAACTGCCGTGAAATACGTCACCAACAAGATAAGGGGCTGTGACAGGGCAGTGATCGAGGAAGGCGGACGCGGCATAGCTGTTTACAACGGAGAACTCGTGTGCGTTATAATGAGCGATGCTGAGGATATAGGCGAGAGAAGCGGGCTTGCGGAAGCGTACATAGATTATGTAGGCGGAGATATTATATTCAGGAATGCTCATCTTCTTGTTGAGGAAACTGAAGACGGAATGTTTCGCATAGCCGTTATGGCGAGAGATGAATGGAGCGAATCATACTGCCGTGTAAGGGATTCAGGGGGTGACGACACTGAAGGGCTTTAATACCATAAAGAAAAGGCTTCCTTTCAACCTGTTCTTTATTGAGCTTCTGATCGTGCTCATGTTCTTTTCTGTGTCCGGAGCCGTCATAATGAACCTTTTCGCTTCTGCGGATATAGTTTCCAGGAAAAACAGAGCGTCTGAACAGCTTATGCTCAGAGTACAGGCGGTCTCGGAAATGTATGCGGCAAAAGGCGATATGTATGAAGCTGCCGATGCTGTTTTCGGCAGGGGAGCATGCGTTGAATGCACGAAGACAGTGGAGCCGGACGATATCGAAGCGGAAGATGCAGAAACAAAGGTGCTCAACGGACTTTCTGTTATATACGATGAAAATCTGATGCCCCTTGTGACTCCGGAAGGAAGACGAGATTACGGCGTGATCGAACTGATCATGTTGAGTCAAGAGATAAAATGCCGGGCGGGGATCTCCGCAAACTTGAAATAACCGCTATGGTGGTTTATAAAGACTACGGTACAGATGTCCTCTACGAAGTTGCAAGTACGAAATATGTTCCTGATTATGAAGCAGAGGAGGAAGAGAAGCTGACTGATGAAAACGAAGAATAAAGAAAAAAGAAGCGGAACTGTCGGAAATTCTCTTGGTACAGGCTATGTTACTGTAATAATGATCTTCGTTGTGATCTGTCTTGCGGTACTTGCGGCGCTTTCATTCAAGACTGTCATGAACAATTCCGGGATAGGCGAAGTCAGCCGCAAGAATACTGCTCTGTACTATTCTGCCGAAGAGCGCGCGAACCGAAGGCTTGCCGATCTTGACGGCGCTGCCGCGGAAGCGGAGAGGATCGGTGATCTTTCCTTGCTCGCGGATCGCGTACAGTCTTATGACGATCTGACGACAGTACCCGATGCCGAAGGATTCAGGGCTGAATGGAGCGAGGATATCACGGAAAAGCTCAAGCTCCGGTGCTCGGTGCTGTTTTACAGTGATCCTGCCGCTCATGACGGACACAGGTTTGAGATAAAGAGCTGGAAGACCGATGTCGGAACAGGCTCCGATGAAGTGCATATCACCGTCTGGGACGGTTCACAATTCTGATAAAGAAATTCTGAAAGGAACGGAAAATTATGAATATCATTGAAATCCTCAAAGAAGCGGCTGCGATGAATGCGTCTGACGTGTTCATAATCACGGGAGCGGTGCTGAGCTATAAGGTATCGGGACAGCTTGTGCAGAAGAACAGCGATTTTCTTAAGCCGGATATGACCGCTGACCTCGTTCAGCAGATATTTGAAGTTGCAAAGATCGACAGAAGCATTACCGGAGATGTGAAAAAGGAGCTTGATTTCTCATTCTCGATTGCCGGTGTAGGAAGATTCAGAGCAAACATCTACCGCCAGAGAGGTACATATTCGTCAGTCCTGCGTTTCGTGCCTTTTGACCTTCCCAAGGCAGAGGATCTCGGAATACCGCAGTCGGTAATGGATCTTGCTTCCTGCAAGAACGGTATCGTGCTTATTACCGGTTCTGCCGGAAACGGTAAGTCCACAACCCTGTCCTGCCTTATAGATCATATCAATTCCACAAGAAACGGACATATAATCACGATCGAGGATCCGATCGAGTTCCTTCATAAGCATAAAAAGTGCATCATCAGCCAGCGTGAGATCAATATCGATACCAACAGCTATCTTGATGCGCTGCGTGCAGTTCTCCGCCAGTCGCCCGATGTAATTCTTCTCGGAGAGATGCGCGATTATGAGACGATAAACGTAGCGATGACAGCGGCAGAGACCGGACAGCTTGTTTTCTCGACGCTGCATACCCTCGGAGCGGCAAACACTATTGACCGTATCATAGATGTATTCCCGACAGCCCAGCAGCACCAGATCAGGATCCAGCTTTCAATGGTGCTGAAAGCGGTTGTTTCACAGCAGCTTCTCCCGTCAGTTGACGGAAAGCTTGTTCCTGCATTCGAGATAATGCTGATGAACAGCGCTATCAGAACGATGATCCGCGAGGAGAAGACTCACCAGATCGATGCTGTTATCCAGTCGTCGAGCGGAATGGAAACGATGGATAACTGCATAGTAAATATGTACCGAAAAGGAATAATCACAGCAGAAACTGCAATAGAGTACGCATACAATCCTGAACTTATGGAGAAGAGGACACAGCTCTGATATACTATATATTGTACAGGAAGGCGATTTTGCTACAAAAAGTTGTCAACAAAAGTGAAATAAATGTGTAAAATCACAACAAAAATGAAAAAGTTTCACGCATGTACAAAAATAGCTGAAAATGAGCAAAAATGGTATATACAAAGTCTTGACTTTTTTGACGAAATGTAATATATTAGTAGTAAGGATAATGTGTTAATTTTTACACAATAACTCTGTCTTCGGACAAAATGTACTCAGGGTAAAAAATTTTTAACGGTTTGGGAAAAATTAGTGGGGTGGTAATTATGGACATCAAAAGCAGAAAGGCATTGAGCAAAGCTCTTGCAGCACTCGTATTTTCTACTGCTTTGACCGGCGCAGCACTTAACGTATCTGCGTCCGCATACGACGGCGATTCCGCTGACGGCATTAGCAAAAACGAGAATGAAGACCTCGGTACCGCGGTCAAGAATGTACTTGGCGTCGCAAGCGGTTACAACGTATTCCTCAGCGGAAACTATAAGCAGACCGCAATGAATAACGTTGATGCCGGTGACGGACGCGGCGTTCTTGCAGTCGGCGGTAATTACGATGTAGGATACTTCAATATTCAGAAGTGCGCAAGTGCAACAGTAGCCGGTGACGTTACCGGTACTATCGACGGTACTTACATTCAGGGCGGTGTTGATTTTGATTCCGCTTTCACGTCTCTTAAGGACCTCAGCGTAAAACTCGCTGCGGCTGACGGTGTAACTATCGATAACAGCACAGACACCAATTACATCAGAAATAATTACGGAACCATAACATTCAAGGGTACAAACAGCGACGTTAACGTATTCAATCTTACTGTTGACCAGCTGAACGAACTCAAGGGCGGCGCAGCTGCTTCTATGGAAAGCGCAAGCCATGCTCTTTCGTTTGACGTACCGGACGGATCCACAGTTATCGTAAACATCGTTGGTTCCGGTGCAATTGACCTTACATTCAACTGGGGTGCTTTCTACAGCACTACCGGTCAGCTTACTTCCGGAAACAAGTATGGCAACTCTAAGGTTCTGATCAATGTTCCCGAGGGCAATACAGTAGCTATTGCCAGCGGCGTTGGTTCTCTTCTTGCTCCTGATTCCGACATCATTTCCGCAAAGTATGCCGGAGTAAATGCTCATTATGAGGGTCAGGTTATCGGTAAGTCCTTTACAGGTAATATCGAGTTTGGTTCTTCTACATTTGACGGTGAGGATCCTTCCGTAATTTCTATTATCAAGACTAACACTCCTGAGGAAGAAAAGGAAGAGGAAGAAACCGAAGAGACAGAAGAGACAACAGCAGAAGAAACAACTGCTCCTGAGGAGAGCACAGCAGAAGAAACAACTTCTGTCGAAGAGACTACTGCTGAAGAAACTACAGTAGCAGAGACAACTGCCGCTGAGACAACAACTGAAGAGACTACAGTAGCAGAGACAACTGCCGCTGAGACAACAACCGAAGAGACTACAGTAGCAGAAACAACTGCCGCTGAGACAACAACTGAAGAGACTACAGTAGCAGAAACAACTGCCGCTGAGACAACAACCGAAGAGACTACAGTAGCAGAAACAACTGCCGCTGAGACAACAACCGAAGAGACTACAGTA
>JAFVBZ010000154.1 GCA_017479645.1 Ruminiclostridium sp.
ACATCTTCAAGCGACTATTACATTATAATACATCAGCACTGATTTGTCAATACCTTTTTCCACATTTTACAGATTTTTAACGATTTTGCATTTTTCAACAAACAAAATTGTACATTTTAAATGAATATGTGACGGCAAGCAGGTCATAATAATCACAGCCGCTTATTTGTACTTAAGTGCATGGCGGCAAAACAGGCAAAGGAACACGGTAATATGAGAATAATTGATAGAATAGCGCTTTTTCTGCTTGTCGTAGGCGGAATAAACTGGGGTCTTGTGGGACTTTTCCAGTTTGACCTTGTGGCATGGCTCTGCGGCGGCTCGGAAAGCATAATAAGCAGGATCGTATATGTTCTCGTAGCTCTCTCCGCTTTGTGGAGCATTTCTTTGTTCTTCAAACACAACGAGCTGCTTGAAACGGAAGCGTAACGAAGACACGGCGGGGAAGTATCTCCGCCGTGTTTTTTTGTAACCATTTGTAAACAGATTGTAACCGCTTTGTAATTGCATTTGCCGGCTGCCTGTGCTATAATTGTGTCAAGGCAGGTGAGTTATATGGCAGTTTCAAAAAAGACCGCGCGAAGAACGGTGATCATACTGCTCGTGCTCGTTTTTTTGATAATATTGCCGTTTGCTGCTGTCAAAATTTATTTTGACGTTCAGAATGAAAAGCAAAGAAACGAATGTGTCAGGACATACGGATTTTATCTTGAAAAAATTAAGGATAATTATGACCGATTCTGCGGATTTTCCGAGTATCTTATAAAAAAAGGCGAATGTGACTATGATTATGAGCTTCTTGAAGGCGATTATTACGATGTCATTTCACTTTTCCACGAGCCGGAGATCACAATAGAGCAGACAAACGGCTGCGATTATGTGGTTTACAGAATGTTTGAGAGGCATTATGCGGAATCGTTTGTGTGGTTCGTATATGTTTCCGATCCGGATAATTTCAGACCGGAGCAGACATATTTCTCTGATCTTAAACATGAGTACGAAAACATCTGGGGTGATTACTGGGCAGGCAGTATTGCAATGTGACACAAAACCGGGCAGTATCAACTGTCCGGTTTGATCATTGTATCGTGTTATGGGATCAGAGCTGTTCGGGATTGCTGAAATCGAATGTCTCTACTGCCTCGGAATCGGTGCTGCCAATGGAAATGCTGTTGATATCGTCAGCGGCTTCGGAGATCTCGTCCTTTGCTTCTTCGATCTTTTCCTCGGTCTCGTGAGCTATTTCGTCAACTGTATTCTGAACTGCGTCAACAGCCTGTTCGATGATAGGCTCGGGATCCTTTATAGCCTCAGCCATGTCAACAGCCTTATCAGTAAGCTCGTCAACGTCCTTTTCGATAGCCTCTGCGAGATCGGAAGCGCCCGTCTCATCAGCAATATCTTCTGCCTTATGAGTAACCTTGTTCTTGATGTTCTCAAAGCCTTCCTTGATATTATCGCCGGTGGACTTTGCAAAGTTTACAGCCTTATCTTTTGTCTCGACAGCCTTTTCCTTGGTTTCAGCAACGGCAGCTTCGCCCTTGGAGATCATATCGTTATTGATTATATCGTCGATACCCTCCTTGAACTTTTCGGTTCCGGTCTTGATAGCGCCTACAGCGAAAAGGGAAGCCTTCTGGAGCTTTTCTTTGGGAGTAGAGTGCTTTTCCTCTACGAAGAGCTCTGAATCGTCCTCATAAACGTGCTGAGCACGTTCTTCTTCCTCGGCATTGCGCTTTTCGATAAGCTTCTTGCCTACATAGAATCCGACGCCCGCGAGAGCGGCGATAGTGATAAGTGCGGTTAATTTGCCCATTGTTATCATTCCTTTCGGTTATTAAAAATTAAGCTAATTGTATTATACAATATTTTTTTGGATTTGTAAAGAGTTTCTATGCAATTTTTACTAAATTTGTCACTTTTTATTTACCGCTTCAAGGTAATAGATAGGAAGTCCCTGGGACAGAAAACGCTGTTCATATTCCGTAATAATATTCCCAGTTATGGTGCTGTTATGCAGGTCTTCGGTCACGAAAGCAAGCTCAAACCCGTTTTCTCTGAAGCTTGCCAGCGAGAATTCAAAGAAATCGCGGTTATCGGTCTTTTGTATGATCTTTCCGCCGTTTATCAGTATTTCCCGGTAAATATCGAGAAAACGCTTGTGAGTGAGACGATGCTTCGCGTACTTTGTTTTGGGGAACGGGCAGCTGAAATTCAGATATATCTGCTCAACGCTGTCGGGAGCCAGCACATTACTCAGGTACTCTGCCTTTCCCATATAATACCGCAGGTTTGGCAGTCCGAGTTCCCGCGTCTGCTCCATAGCCGCGACTATAACATTCGGTGTCTGCTCCACGGCGATAAAGTTGATATCCGGGTGCTGCTGTGCTATCGTATTGGCGAATTTCCCCTTACCGCAGCCTATTTCGAGGTGCAGGGGAGCGGAGTTTCCGAATATCCCTGCAATGTCTGCTGTGCATATTTCTCCGCTTGTATGAACAGGATCCGGGATCCAGCCGAGACATACGTCTTTGCAGGCTTCAAGGCGCTCGTCCAGGTACTTCTTCTTTCTCATTCTCATATTTCAAGAAGCCCCCTGTCACGAAGTCTCTGCCACTCATGCAGCATATCTATCCCGTACGCACCCCGGAAAAGCGCATTTTCTGCCTCCTCCGGCGAGAACCACTGAGCCTCGGTAAGTTCGGAGGAAATGCGGAGTTCCGCCTTTTTCACCCGGCACAGGAATGCCAGCATAAGGTTGTCGTGCTTGTCATAGTACTTGCTGTACAGAAAGCGTGCGCCGGTCATCTCAAGCCCGGTTTCTTCCGCGATCTCGCGTTTTGCGGCATCTTCGGCACTCTCGCCGGCTTTTATGTACCCCGCAACGCAGACAAAGCGGATAATGCCGTAACTCTGCTTTATCAGCAGCACATCGTCATTCTCGCTTACGCAAAGGCATATTACGCAGGGCGAGGAGTAGGGGAAGAACGGACGTTCGCATTTCCTGCAAAAAGGAACATCGCCCTCATCGCCTATCTGCTTCGGTACGAGTTTTTCCCCGCAGCGGGGGCAGTAGTCAAAGGTCACGGTAATCAGTCCTCAAAGCTGTATTCGCTGAAATCGAAGGTGCGGAAATAGTCTTTCGGGGTCTCTGCACGGCGTATCATCTTCCAGCTTCCGTCTTCTTTCAGCAGGACTTCCGCGGAACGAAGCTTTCCGTTGTAGTTGTAGCCCATGGAGAAGCCGTGAGCGCCGGCATCATGGATAGCGATGATATCACCCATTCCGATCTCCGGAAGCTCTCTGTCCTTTGCGAACTTGTCGCAGTTCTCACAGAGACCGCCTACGATATCGTAAACGTGATCGTGGGGAGCATTCTCCTTGCCGAGAACGGTAATATGGTGGTAGGAGCCGTATATAGCGGGGCGCATGAGGTTTGCGGCACACGCGTCAACGCCGATGTATTCCTTGTATATGTGCTTTTCGCGGATAGCCGTGGTGATGAGCATACCGTTGGGGGCGAGCATGAATCTTCCGAGCTCTGTGCAGAGCGAGATATTGCCGAGTCCGGCGGGAACGAGTATCTCCTCGTAAGCCTTTCTTACGCCTTCGCCGATGATTTTTATGTCATTTTCGGTCTGATCGGGGCGGTATGCGATGCCGACGCCGCCGGAAAGATCGATGAAGCTGAGTTCAACGCCGGTCTTCTCCTTGACCTCAACTGCCGTTCTGAACAGTATTCCCGCAAGAACAGGGTAGTAGTCGTTGGTGAGGGTGTTGCTCGCGAGGAAAGAGTGCATTCCGAAAGTCTTCGCGCCCTTTTCCTTGAGTATGCGGTAGCCTTCGATGAGCTGATCGTGAGTGAAGCCGTACTTTGCGTCCTTCGGCGTATCCATTACGTTTCCGGTCTCACTGGTCTTGAACTCTCCGCCGGGGTTGTAGCGGCAGCAGATAGTCTCCGGTATGCCGGTAAGCTTGTCGAGAATGTCGATATGGGTGAAGTCGTCGAGGTTGATGATAGCGCCGAGATCGTATGCGAGCTTGAAATCGCTGTCGGGGGTCTCGTTGGAACTGAACATAATGTCGTGCTTCTTCGCGCCAACCTTGTCAGCAAGCATGAGTTCTGTGTAGGAAGCGCAGTCGAAGCCGCAGCCTTCCTCCATAAGTATTTTCATAACGAAGGGGTTCGGTGTAGCCTTTACAGCGAAGTATTCCTTGAATCCATTGTTCCACGAGAAAGCGTCGTTGAGCGCTCTTGCAGTGGCTCTGATGCCCTTTTCGTCGTAGATGTGGAAAGGTGTGGGTATTTCGGCTCTGATCTGTTCAGCCTTTTCTTTTGTAATGAACGGGATTTTCTGTGCCATGACGGTATGTCCTTTCTTTTGTGGGTTGATGATTAAACATTCATATATTTTGCAAGGAACTTGATCGAGAGGTCGATCCATGCCTTGCAGTTGTCACGGTAGAAGTATTCGTTCCAGCCGCTTACCTTGTCGCAGGTGGAGAGACCGTGAGGTCCTTCATCGAACATGTGGAACTCGACAGGTACCTTGTTGGAGACGCAGGCTTTCGCCATTACAAGGCTGTTGTGTGCGGGAACGCAGTCGTCATTCGCTGTACACCAGAGGAAAATCGGCGGTGTCTTGGGAGTTACGCGGTTTTCCAGTGAGAGACGCGAGAGTTCGCTGTGGGTGGCATCTTTTCCGAGCAGCACTTCAAACGAGCCTTTATGCGGGTTGGTGATGCCGCTTATTACGGGGTAGCTGAGGATCGCCGCGTTCGGGCGTATATCCGTAGGTTCGCAGCCCAGCTTTTCAAGGACAGCGGCATCGTTCCACATAGTTGCGAGACAGCCTGCGAGATGACCGCCTGCGCTTGCACCCCAGACAGCTATCTTCTGCGGGTCTATGCCGAACTCGTCGGCGCGCATTCTTATCTTGTACAGTGCGTAGGCAGCGTCGTGGAACGCGGCAGGGTAGCGCTTGTTGCAGGTGTAATACAGCACGAAAGCGTTGTAGCCTTCTGCGAGGTAGCGCATAGCCACCGGCTCCGCCTCGCGTTCCGAGCAGAACTCATATCCGCCGCCGGGGAGAATGAGGATAGCGGGACGTTTCCTGCACCATTCGAGGCTTTCTACCTGGCTCAGCAGGTATGCCTTCATAAGAACGGTCTTTTCGCTGTTCAGATAAAATGTCTTAATGTTCATTTCCGGACTTCCTTTCAAGATTTATTGAGTTTTGAACAGGTTTTCTCAAAGAATTTTTTGCAGTCAACTATGAATCGTTCGTGAGTGCCTTTTCCGATCTCGCCTGCATCGTCACGGGCGGTCACGCTGAAAACGAGCCTTCTTCTGTCGATCTCCACGAGCTCGCTCTCACAGGTTATCGTGCTGCCGACGGGTGAAGCGCTGGTATGGGCAGCGGTTATCAGCGTTCCCACTGTGGTCATGCCGTCCTCAAGCTCTTCCGCGACAGATGTCAGCGCAGTCTTTTCCATGAGCGCTATCATTGCCGGAGTGGCATATACACGAAGGCTCCCGCTCCCGACGGCAGCGGCGGTATTTTCCTCGGTGACTGTCTCGGTAAGGAGACCTTTTATTCCTGTTTCAAGCATACGACTGCTCCCTTCAAAAAATATCACATCTATTATACTATATTTCGCGTGATTTTTCAACAAATTTTTGAAATTCAGAAAAAAATTTACAAAACCCCTTTTCTTTTTTGTGATTATGATGTATAATGTATATGTATTATTGTGTCCGTATGATAAGAACGGACCGGAAAACCACATGAAAGGCTCGATATTATGGACAAGCTCAGAGTTCAGGTAAACGGAAGAGGGTATTATTTAAAGACCGACAAGCCCGAAGAGGTGCTTGATTTTGCAAAGCTCTTTGAGGAGCAGATAAAGTATCTGTCCACCAAAATGGGGAATGTGAGCGAAGCGGAAGTCACCGCTTATGCCGCACTGCTTATTATGGGGGATTCCTTGAGCGAAAAGAGAAGCGAAGCTGACCAGGCTCTTATTGACGAACTCAACGCCAAAGTCGAGATACTTGACGAGCGTACAGCAGCGCTTTCAGATCAGATAGCGGAACATAACGAGAATGAAGCAAAACTCCAGAAGCAGAACAACGGAATGCGCGCAAAACTTCAGGAGCTGGACGCACGGCTGAAGGAAATGACACAAAAGCAGGAGCAGCTTGCAGGTGCTTATAACGAGAGCGAGAGCGCACTTAAAGATACGAAATCCGCACTTGCGACCGCGATCAAGATAATCTCAAAGCTCAACACCGAGAA
The DNA here is from genome assembly GCA_017479645.1 of Ruminiclostridium sp. GTDB lineage: Bacteria > Bacillota > Clostridia > Oscillospirales > Ruminococcaceae > Ruminiclostridium_E. Next base: position 6,300 of record JAFVBZ010000154.1, read on the forward strand.
GTTCACCGAAGTCGCTGCAAACGAGGCTCTGCGCAATGAGCTCGAAGTTTCCCGCGACAGGATCGACGCTGCCAACAAGCAGATAGCCGAGCTTAACGGCAAGATCACGAAAATGGAGATAAACTCTATTGCCGTTGAAGAGGACGGAACCGTTTCAGTGAACGAGGAAGCTGTTAAGAAGCTCAAAGCTGAGAAGGAAGATCTTGAGATCGAGCTTGCCATAGCGAACGAAGAGATCGAAAATCTCAAGAAAGCCGGCAATGCCGCAGCAGACGAAAGCGAAGCCGTAAAGAAGGCAGCTGAGTACGAAAAGACCATAAGACAGCTTGAAAGCAGGAGCGCCGAGATCGACAAGCTCCGTGCGCTGCTTGCCGAGACCGAACAGGCTGTCCGCATTAAAGCGGAGGAGAAAGAGGACGAGAACAACAAGCTCCGCAATATCCTCAAGAACTACGAAAACTCCTACGGGCTCAGCATCGCGAAAAAGGAAGAGGAGATCATAGAGCTCCAGCAGCAGATCGAAAGACTTAAAAACATTCTCAATATGAAAAACGAAGAAAAGCTCGGCGGTAAGTATGTCCAGACTACATTCGACACCGAATCCGATACCGCGGCTCCCGCTCAGGGATCCGGTGAGCAGAAGACCGCTGAAACTGTACAATGATAGAAATACTGGCTCCATGCGGCGGTGAGGATTCCCTTCCCGCCGCTCTCAATTCCGGCGCGGACGCGGTTTATCTCGGAGTAACGGCGTTCTCCGCGCGAAGGAATGCGAAGAATTTTGACTTGGACGCGCTTTCGGACGCTGTGCGCCTGTGCCATATCTCCGGCGTAAAGGTGTATGTGACGCTGAATACGCTTGTGTTCGATGATGAGCTGACCGAGCTTGCGGCAACAGCGGCAGGCATAGAAAAGGCAGGCGCGGACGGGGTGATAGTGCAGGATATCGGTGCTGCACAAGTGATACACAGATCCGCGCCCTCACTGCGTCTCCATGCTTCCACACAAATGACGGTGACTTCCGCCGCGGGTGCGGAATTTGCCCGCAAACACGGCTTTTCGAGGGTAGTCCTTGCACGCGAGATGTCGTTTGAAGAGATAGAACGCGTTGTGAAGAACGTTGATATCGAGACGGAAGTTTTCGTTCACGGCGCACTGTGCGTATGTTTCAGCGGACAGTGCCTCATGAGCGCTGTTTACGGCGGCAGGAGCGGGAACAGAGGACTCTGCGCCCAGCCGTGCAGGCTTGATCTCACATACGGTGACAGGCACAGCGTGCTGTCGCTCAAAGACCTTTCGATAATCGAACATCTCCCGGAGCTTGACAGGGTAGGTGTCACATCCGCAAAGATAGAGGGGCGGATGAAGCGCCCGGAATACGTGGCTGCGGCGGTTACGGCGTGCAGAAATGTGCTTGACGGCAAAAAGCCGGATATGGAGACTCTGCGTGCTGTATTCTCCCGAAGCGGCTTCACCGAGTCGTATTTTGACGGCTCTGTCCGCAATATGCAGGGTACCCGCACCAAAGAGGACGTTGAAGCGGCTTCCGGTGCGCTGGCGGAGCTTAAAAAGCTGTATGAAAAGCCGTACAAGCGCCATACATTTGATGTATCGCTGACCGTAAAGGCAGGCGAGCCGGTGACTGCGCGGGTGAAATGCGGAAAGCATGAGATCGTCTGCATCTCGGAAAGCGTTCCCGAAAAGGCTGTGAACCGCAGTATCACAGCGGAGGAGCTTGCATCTCGTCTTGCAAAGACCGGAGGAACGATCTATGAGCTGGGAAAGGCGGAGATCGTGCTTGACGACGGGCTGATGCTGAGCGCGTCCGCGGTCAATTCACTGCGACGGGAGATACTTTTGCGTCTTGATGACGCATTTCTTAAAGACAAATAGAAGGAAGACAAGTTATGAATACTGATATGACGGTAGGAAAACCGTCAAAGGTGCTGTTCAGATTTGCGATGCCGCTGTTTGTGAGCGTTGCGTTCCAGCAGTTCTACAGCATTGCAGACAGCATGATCGCGGGTAATTTTATCCAGAACGGCGAAGCGGCGCTTGCTGCGATCAGCTCAAGCTACCCGGTAACGATGCTGTTCATTGCGGTTGCAACGGGACTGAACGCAGGCTGTTCGGTAATATGCTCGAATCTGTTCGGAAGCCGGCATTTCGGCAGGCTTCGCACGGCGGTGAGCACATCGTATATTGCGATAGCGGTGATAAGCGTATTTCTCGGAGCGTTAGGGATACTGTTTTCACCGCAGATGATAGCGGCGCTCAATACGCCGGCGGAGGTCTTTGACGACAGCTGCCTTTATCTGAACATTTACTCGCTGGGAATGCCGTTCCTGTTTTTCTACAACGTGTGCAACGGCGTTTTCACGGCATTCGGGGATTCGCGCACTCCGCTGTGGCTGCTTATAGGTTCATCGGTGGGGAATATCGTGCTTGATCTCGTATCGGTCATCTGTCTGTCAATGGGCATTGCCGGAGTTGCTTGGGCAACTTTCATAGCGCAGGGAGTTTCGGCTGTGCTTGCATTCATAATACTGAATGTGAGGGTAAAGAAGCTGCCGGAGGAGGGAAGCCCTCAGCTGTTTTCGTGGAAAATGCTCGGAAAGATCAGTGTTGTGGCGATACCGTCGATACTCCAGCAGAGCTTCGTATCTGTGGGAAACCTGTTCATACAGGGCATCATCAACAGCTACGGAACAGCGGCAATGGCAGGATACTCGGCGGCGATAAAGCTGAACACGTTCGTGGTGACGAGTGTTGCGACAATGTCCAACGGAATGGCGAACTTTACCGCACAGAATATAGGAGCGGGCAAGCTTGACCGCGTAGTGAGCGGGTTCCGGACATCGGTGGTGATGTCGGCATGTGTTTGCCTGCCGATATCGGCGCTGTATCTGATCTTCGGAGATCAGCTTGTGGGGCTGTTCATGGAGAGTGCTGACGGAGCGGCTGTGGGCATAGGCTATGATTTTCTGCTGATCGTGGCGCCGTTCTATTTCGCGGTAACGGCGAAGCTCAACTGTGACGCGGTGCTTAAAGGCGCGGGAGCCATGATATATTTTGTGATAACCACGTTCACAGATCTGATACTGCGCGTTGTGCTCGCATACATATTCTCCGGTCCCGTGGGCATGGGGCTTAACGGCGTTTGGTGGTCTTGGCCGATAGGCTGGTGCGTTTCTGCGGCACTCTCCGTCTGCTTCTACTTCTTCGGCAACTGGAAAAAACACGCGCATGCTATCTGAAACTGCGCTTACGCGCTGTGTCCTGCGCGGACGGCGCCAACCCCTTTAAAAAGGGGTTGGATCCCTAAACCTGATCCCGTAACACGGAACTTGAAGAGAAAGCGGAAAGATTCAAATATTGATTTTAGTGCAAGGCAAGTCGCTTTGCACTTTTTTATTTAAAAATATTGATTATTTTTCCTCTATATGATATAATAAAAGTGCCAAACAAACCTAATTTAATAATTTTCTGTATATTCGTGTGCATCATACTATGGTAAAGATGCAGGCTTATTTATGCATACGCATATA
>JAFVBZ010000155.1 GCA_017479645.1 Ruminiclostridium sp.
GACGCGAAAGGAACCGAAAGCGAATGAGTTATTTCAGAGAATAATTCAAGTCAAAAAGGTTCTTTTTAATACAGCATTGCGGGCGTAGGCTCTGCGCCGCGAAAGGAACCGAAAGCGAATGTATAAAATGTGCGCCCGCACAAAAAAGGAGGATACAAAAATGACACCTAAATTCTACAAATGCAAGGCTTGCGGTCAGATCGTTGCCGCAGTCGAAAAGAAAGCTTGCCCAGTAAAGTGCTGCGGAGAAGCTATGGAAGAAATTACCGCCAATACCGTTGATGCAGCAAAGGAAAAGCATGTCCCTGTTGTAACTGTCGAAGGAAATATCGTTAAAGTCGCGGTAGGCTCGGTAGAACACCCCATGACAGATGCTCACCTCATTCAGTGGGTATGCCTCGAAACATCACAGGGTATGCAGCGCAAAGTCCTCACTCCCGCGGACAAGCCTTATGCCGAATTCGCCCTCACTGACGGAGACAAGGCTGTCGCAGCTTATGAATACTGCAATCTCCACGGTCTTTGGAAAGCTGAAATATAACGGAAGCCGATAATGAGCACTTTTTTTGGTATAATCTACGCCATAGCGTTCTTCGGCGGTCTCGCTGTCACGGTCTTTCTTATGATAACAACCGAATACAAGGGAGTTCGGAAATACCGTCTCGCTATAATTCCGATAAGCATAGCCCTCGTTATTATGTGCATATCCGGAACTGTCAGTACTATCATATCCATCACCGATAACATAGCACTTGCAGGAAATGACTCCACCGGGCTTACAACTGTACTCGGTCTTTTCGCAGCTATGTCCCTGCCGGCGATATGCCTTGTGCTTGGTGCTCTGAACCTTGTTTTCTACGGCAGTATAATCGGCGTGCTATGGATCATTTACGCAGTGCGGTATGTTTCCGAAAAACGGAAACAGCGTATGGAAGAATTGAAGCAGCCGAAAACTATCGTTTATGTCGAAGCAGAAGAAAGTCCGGACAACCAAAACTGATACTGCCCGCTCAATAAAATATGCAGTACCTTTCCTGTTCATTGGAATGGTACTGCTTTTTTATGGAAAACCATAGGCGGCTGGCGGTTGTTCCCGTCACGTCCTGCCGATCTGGTCAGGGAAACGAAAAACACGGTCTGTTTTCCGAGGTTTGCGGGCATGGCCTCGGCGGTCTTGCTGTCGGGATCGAAGGAGCCGAACAGGGTGCATCGTCAGTTATCAACGATGATCTCCGCGCCTCTTTGCCGTAGGTTTTCTCAAACTGCGCCAAACTCGCCGCCGAGAACACCATCCTCTGCACCAAAGTATTTAAGACCAAGCATCGTTATATCATCGAACTGCGGAGCTTCCCCGACAAATTCATCTACCGAGGCTTTTACATTAGCAAGCATTTCCTTTGGTGAAGCTTCCGGATCTTTATTCAGCGCTTTTATCAATCTTTCGCCGCCGTACAGTTCATTGTGTGAGTCTGTGGCTTCTGCCACGCCGTCGGTATATACGAAAAGGCTGTCACCGGGGTGCAGCTCAAAGTCGTGCTCCCAGAAGCGTATTCCCTCCATAGTCGCGACTGCGGGTGAATGGCGGTACTCGATAAGCTCAAACTTTCCGTCCTTGCGGCGCAGAGCTGGGTGTTCGTGCCCGGCATTTGCCGCCTTGCCCTTACCGGTGGATATTTCAAGTATGGCAAGCCATACAGTTACGAAAAGTTCAGCCTTGTTGCCCTCGCAGAGCTGCTCGTTTGCGCTCATCAGAACTTTTGAGGGAGAGTATTCTCCGAGCTGGGCGTGATTCTTTATGAGCGTTTTTGCAATTACCATAAACAGCGCCGCGGGAACACCCTTGCCGGAAACATCAGCCATTACCATTGCAAGGTGGTCATCATCTATAAGGAAGAAATCATAGAAATCACCGCCGACCTCTTTTGCCGGAGTCATGGTAGCGTAGATGTCAAATTCTTTGCGTTTCGGGAACGCCGGGAATATAGACGGAAGCATATCAGCCTGGATCTGTGTTGCGACATTGAGCTCCACCTGCGTGGACGCAAGCTTCTGGCTCTTTTCGTTGAATATGACGCAATACATAATGATAAGAGATATCAGAATAACTCCGTACTGACCCGCGTTGCCGAATTCGCCGCCCGTAAGGGCATATTCAAGGATCGGCAGAAAAATAAACATCAAAGCAGCGTTTTTCTGAATGCGCGGGTTGCTGCTCTTTAATATCAGAATAGTTGTAAGGAGCCCCGCCGTGATCAGGAAAATGTCCTCTGTCCATGACAGATCGGTGGGCATATAAGCTCCCGCTTCGGTAATGTAAAATGTGAGCGGAAAGAAAATATTCAACGATTCAAAAATAAGCTCCGCTATCATCAGAACGGGAATGGCTTTTTTGGTGAACTCTGCAAGCTTGCCCTCAAACCGCAGTGTTTCTCTTACATACTGGTAGAACAAAACGATCATCACCAGATCGATCAGTTTGTTCAGCAGACAGAGTATGAAACAAGATATCCGCATCTCCGGAGCATTGATCGTAAAACATATTCCCGCATTGGCTATAAAACTGAAATCAGACAGCAGGATCAGGTTCCTGAAAGCGTTCGCACCTTCTCCATTTTGTCTCATGCTTCCGTATATCAGTGCCGCACAGCCAAGCAATCCCATCATATCCACGCCGATATTAAACAGGAATGTCTGCAATCTTTCTTCCGCCCAGAACGGTCCGCTGAGACCTATAAGAGCCACGGCTGCCGCTATTGCAAAAATCAATTCGATTATTACAATTTTGTCTTTGAGTTTCTTTATCATATGTATCCTCCGATCGTTCTGTTCCGGCAGTTTATAAATGGATATCGACATTTGGTAAAAAGCTTGTATAATAATATTGGGGCATATTACAGTACGGAAAAAACAATAATCTTTTTGAATAATTGAATGATTTTTATTTGCTCCCGTGCGTTTTTAACCGGCGCTTATCCGGACGGTCAGTCTATAAGCAGCCTTACTTTTTCAGTGAGCATTTCCACCGCCGCCTTATCCTTGTCGGAAAGCGGCTTTTTCTTGATCTGTCCGATAAGTCTGACAAATGCCCACAAGGACGAGCTGCGGACTGCTTTTTCGATCTCCGCTTCGTCATCGGTCTTGAGATACTGCTTTATGAAGCTGTTGTAGAACCCGGCAGCCGTCTGAACAGAGAATCCCATAAAGTCCTCGATGATCTTCGGGTCAAGCTCCGCATATCCGACATAGAACAGGTATATACTGCTCAGATCTACTATCGGATCTCCGATCGCCATTCTGTCAACGTCTATAAACAGCGGCTCGTTGTTTGAAAGAAACACATTTCCCGTATGGAAATCGCCGTGAACAAGGCATTCCGATACCGGACGGGCTGCGATGATGTCAAACAGCTTTTTCTCGGTATCCTCGTCCAGTCTTGCTCTTCTGATCCAGCTTTCGATGTATGTGGAAGCCTGCGGGAAAAGCTTTCCGCTATCCGGACAGGTGCTGTGTATCTGCAATGCCAGCTCAGCCATTACGCCCGCATAGTAATCGGTATGCTCGGGGTTCTTCGCAATAAGCTCGGAGATCGTTCTGGCATCTATAAGTTCAAACATCGAGCCGTATCTTTTTCCTACGGACACTATGCCGAACGATATCGCGGTAGGCAGACCGAGCACGAAAACGCTTCTTGCAAGCGCTATCTCGCGCTCAACGTCCTTGTAGGTGTTCTTCTCGTTGTAAACCTTGACGATAAGCTCTTCGTCGTAGCGGTAAACCTCAGCCTTGGCTCCCTTGCCGATACGGGCGCAGCCGGAAACATCTATCTCGCGGTACTCCTTGTACTTGGTCTTGGACGTGTCAAACGTACCCGGCCAGATGTAGTTTATCCTGTCGATGTACTCCTTGTAGGCGCCCGTCTTGTTAAGCTCCATTTCGATATATTCCGCTATCGTCTTGTAATACCATTTATGTATCTCCGGGTCCTTCTGGTGGAGCTGTTCCCATAGCTTATCGCCCATTTCTCCGTAAGAGCTTGCAAGCGAGCGGATATTTGACAGCTTGTCGGCAAGCCAGAGCATCTTTACGCCGATATCGGTGCTGGTTTTCAGCTTTTCAAGACTTTCTTCCTTGCGTCTCTTCCATGTCGCAGCCCTGTCCTCGCCCGGATATTCTTCTTCCGTCTCGGAATCGACGAGTTCGGCAACTCTGCTGCCGAAGCGCTTTTCTATCTCCTTCAGCGTTCCGTCTGTGTCCTCAACGATATCATGCAGCACGCCCGCGGCAATTATCTCCATATCATCGGTAATTGCAGACAATATCTGCGCGACTTCAAGGGGGTGGAGTATGTAGGGGGAACCGTTTATCTTCCTTACCTTTCCCTGATGCATGATCGTGGAATAGATTATTGCTTCTTCAAGTAAATTCATATTTTCACCTCAGACGGCAGTATGCCGTAAAAACAGTTTGCAGCCCGCCCGGTTTCCCGGACAGGCTGACAAATCAATGGATCGCCGGTTTGTCCCGGCAGAAAAGCATCATCTGCTATTCTGCGGGATCAGACTGAACGGAATCCCTTGTCATTTTTTATTATCACTACATGATAATCAGTGTTCGGAATACCGATGTCATGAGCCTGTTTGAAACCGAGCGCTTCGTATACTGCCTTGGTTCCTTCAAAATCTGTGGTTGCGATCAACGGATAAAACGATGTTATTTCCATGGTTGATTTCTCCTTGATAAATAGAATGATTTTTTTTTACAGCAATTTATCCTGCAATGAACGAGAAGGACAGTCACAGGAATGTATGCTCTGTACTCGCATCTTGTATATTATATCATATTGCATCAAATAAGTCAATATACCTGTTTAATTTTATGTATATTGCACAATTAAAGTCCGCTAACTTTTACACATTCTCTTTTTGAAGCGATCTCATGCCGAGACCGCTTACCGGATCTCTGAACGGAAACAACGAGCCGTGCCGTCTGACGTCAGCCCGGTTTCTCCGGTTTTCCCGGACTTGAAAATACCGCAAGCTCTTGTAAATGTGCAAAATATTTTTAAAATATATTGACATTTATTGTGCAATATGATATAATTCATATAGTTTGAGTATAATGCCAAATTACAGAAACAGGACGAGGCATAATATGAAGAACACTACCAATTTCTTAGGAGGATCCACTATGAAGATCACATCTTTCAACCCGCTTATCGTCACCAAAAATGCTGCGGAAACTATCAAGCTCTTTGAGGAGCTTGGCTTCGAGGTAAAGCACAAAAAGACCGGTATCAACGACGAGGATATCACTACGGTATCAATGAAGAATGCCGACGGCTTCCGCGTTGATGTAACAAAGGCAGATGTTCCGCAGGACATAAGCACGATAAGAATGAACGTCCGCGATTTCGACGAGGCCTTTGAATTCCTTATGTCAAAGGGTTTCAAGAATGCGCAGGGCGACAGAATTACCGACACCGGCTCTTCCAAGGCAACAATGATGGTATCCCCTTCCGGCTTTGCTATCAACCTTATCGAGCATATCAGAAAAGATGACTGACGACAACCGGAGAAAGGACAAATCATTATGAAGATATCAAATTTCAGCCCGATGATAATGTCCCCGAACGCAGAAGAACTCATCTCGCTTTTTGAGGAGCTGGGCTTTGAAAAGCGCCACACCAAGACCGGTCTCAACGACGAAGATATCACTCATGTAAGAATGAAAAACGAGGACGGTTTTCATGTCGATATTTCCGATGTGGATCGTCTTCCTCAGGACGTTGCGTGCATCCGCATGAATGTTGACAACTTTGAGGAAGCGTATGATTTTCTCGTAGAGAGAGGATTTAAGAATACCCAGGGTGATAAGATTGGAGAGTCAAAGTCCGGCAAGGGAACTGCGATGATGTCACCGACCGGATTTATTATCGTTCTTTCGCATCACATCAAAAACCATGACTGATTTGCCAACCTGTCCGGGAAACCGGGCAGGTTATTTTGTAAGCTTCCTGCTCCTCTGTCAAGAATCCGGCCAAGTTAAACAGACCAATTCGTATCAACTGACAAGTCTGAGATCAGAAACAAGAGATTTGTTGTATAATTTTTCAAAGTCATCCGGAGAAAGATATCCGCAGTGACTATGAATTCTGA
>JAFVBZ010000156.1 GCA_017479645.1 Ruminiclostridium sp.
GGTGAGTATGATTTTTACTCGCTCCCCGATGAGCTTTGCGAGAAATATTTAGAGCAATTTTCTGTTCCCGAAAGCATAAGTCAGGAGAAAGTAGAGAACAGTATTCAGGCTTTCGTCATAGGGTTTTGAAAGCGACGATATGGAGGTTATACATGAAGAAAAACATCATCATCACGATGGAAAACGATAAGCTCTCTGCTCTCAAAATGTACACTGAGCAGAAAGGCACTACCGTGGAGGAAGAACTGACGCGGTTCACCGAGCAGATGTACGCCAAGACCGTGCCTCAGAATGTCCGTGATTTTATTGACATGATGAGCAAACAGCAGCCTGCCGTAAAGCCGCGAAATGCTTCGGCTGACAGCGAAAATAATGCTTGATTTATATTCCGAATGGTGGTATAATAAATAACAGGTAAAGGACGGTGATGACCGTGAAATATGTTTTAATGCATAAAAATAATCCTGTTGCGGAACTCGATATGGACGAGAATACGGGACATATATTAAAGATTTCCGAAACATACGCTGCGGAGCATCTGCCGGTCGGTGTTGGTTTCAAAAAAGGTGTTACCGAGCGTGCCGACCTTAACGATTGGTGGATAAACCGCTCGATACCCGCGAGCCGTTCGGGTCTTCGGAATGTTCTCGAGACGCTCGGCATATCGACTCCGAGCGCACTTCTTACACGCTGTTACGGATTGAGCTTGTCAGACCAATACTGGATAAAGCCGGAAAATACCGATGTTTCATGGAGCAAGGTGAACTTTTTCGAGAACCCGTTCTCGGATGACATAGGTGATATATTATTCGGAAAGCCTGCAAGCAAAAGAAACTTTGACTTCTTTTCTCCCGACAACACATCGAACGGTAATCTGAAAAAACGCTGGAAGATAGTCGAAGAAAAGAGGTGCCTTATAAAAGGCGGCAGCAAACCCTTCCAACAGCAGCCTTACACTGAAGTGATCGCTTCCGCAATAATGCGGCGGCTCGATATACCGCACATTGACTACGAACTGATATGGGTCGATAATGCGCCGTACTGCATCTGCGATGACTTCATCACGCCCGAAACCGATCTTGTTAGTGCGTGGCAGGTGATGATGACGGTGAAACAGTCTAACGATGTTTCAAGGTATCAGCACTACGTCAAATGCTGCAGCAACATCGGGATAAGCGATATAGTCCACGCTCTCGATCAGATGATAACGCTTGATTACATCATAGCCAACGAGGACAGACACCTCAATAACTTCGGCTTGATACGAAACGCGGAAACGCTTGAATGGGTAGGTGTCGCGCCCGTGTTCGACAGTGGTTCCTCGCTTGGATATGAGCTTGTCCCGGCGCAGATAAGAGGAAACGCGGAGGTGGAATGCAAGCCTTTTAAGAAACATCACAATGAGCAATTGAAGCTCGTGACATCGTTTGACTGGCTTGACTTCTCTAAGCTGGACGGTATCGGCGATGAAATATCCGAGATACTTTCGGATGAACGCGCCGCAATGTTCCTCGGCGCAGACAGAGCCGCTGCAGTAGCGGAAGCAGTAGAAAAGCGCATAGATGATGTGCATGATATGGCTATGGATATGCATGGCGGTATGGCAAATGATAATACCGAGGACGATGTCGCAGAGGATATAGCACAGAGCTATGAGCCGAGATTATAATTGAATAATGAAAGCTGAAATGCCTTTGGATAGTAATATCCGAGGGCATTTTGGCGTTTTGAAAGGAGATCACAGGTATACAGATAAAGATAGAACAGTCATGCCGCCCACAACCGCCCTGTTTCGCACCGTGTGCGATTTTCGGACACAAGTGGAGAAACGATACCGCCAAGAGGTCTGGACGCGAATTTGAGCCGTTTCTGACGGCGTTTCGGAAGAACAGTAAAAGGAGCAGTGACCGGAGCTGATTTGAAGCAGTTTCGAACGTCTCGGGAGCAGCCGTGAGGGGTGGTTTGAGGGGTATGATTTTTATGCAGGAAAAAGGGCGGGCGTCTTTTCGCCGCCTCGCCCGTCAACATCGTCGGGCAAAGCCCGCCGTTAAGGGATAAAGCAAGTTGTGAAAAAGGGGTCAAAATATGAGCAGGAGCAGAAATCAGGGGTCAAATCCCGTGAAAACGGCAGAAAACGCCGATGTTAAGGCATACGAGGTGGGGTCAAAAAAGATAAAGTACGCTTTTCACATCTCTCCGGAGTGCATGAAAGCGATAAATGAGATGTACAAGAAGGACGGCAGCACCACGCGCAATGAGTTCATCGAAAACGCTGTGAACTTCTACATTGACTATCTGACAGCCGGAACGCTGACGAACTACCTTGCGCCTGTTGTAAACCGTATGGTAGAGGCGACCGTTGAAATATCGGAGCAGCGTATCAGCCGCAACCTGTTCAAGATCGCAGTGGAGCTGGGAAAGATATCTCACATGATAGCGGCGACCAGCGAAATAGATGACGAGACAGTTGACAGTCTTCATCGTATGTGCGTGGATGAGGTGCGCCGAATAAACGGTATCATAAACTACGAGAGCGCGGTACGCTTTCAGAAGGATGACTGATGCCGAGGATAATAGTGTCGAGCCGCTACCTCAAACCCGGAACTACCGGAAAGCGCGGCGGTCTCGTCAAATACATTGCAACGAGAGAATCCGTGGAGATGTACTCGCCGCAGGAACGCGGTGTCTCGGTCACCAAAAGGCAGACAGAGCTTGTCACAAAGCTGCTTGAAATGTTTCCAAGCGAA
>JAFVBZ010000157.1 GCA_017479645.1 Ruminiclostridium sp.
GCAGTACACAGAGATGTGGAAAATGAAATATAAGGAGATACTGCTTGACCTTAAGGAAAAGTATAAGACCGCGAAATTCGTGATAATCACTACTGTGCTGAAACACGAAATGAAGTGGGAGTATATACTCGATGAGGTCTGTGCGGAACTTGCGGATCCCGATGTTACAAGATATAAATTCAGACGTGCCGGAAAAGCAACCGACGGTCACCCGCGCATTACCGAACAGGAAGAAATGGCAAACGAGCTTGCTGATTACATAAAAACGATAGTATAAAGCAATACCCGCAGACATCGATCTCCGTCTGCGGGTATTTTTATCGTCTGTTAAGCTTCATTTTTGTGAGCGGCACCCATTCGTCCTCGATCATCTTTTCATCGGTAAGCACAAATCCGTTTCTTTGGTAAAATGCCTTTCCGCGTTCGTTGTGATCAAGCACCCAAAGCCAGTTTGCACCGAGTTCATCTACCGCGTACTGCAAAAGCTTTGCTCCTATATGCATACTCTGGAACTGCGGTTCGACATACAGCTTTACTATCTCGTCGCCATGCACCCGAATTATGCCTTTTACTACGCCGTCATCATATACTAACGTTTCGCGGAGTGCATCGGAACCTTCACAGTATTCGGAGGCAACATGTAATACGTTCAGTACGCCGAAATAAAACTCGTCATTTTTAAAGAAAGGATAGAAGTTCACCCGATAATTGGTAACAATGATCTCGGCGATCCTTGACGCGTCCGAAACCCCGGCATTTCTTATATGCTCCATAATATTCACCCGTATTGTCATGCCGCATCGGGAACAGGACTGCCCCACACTCCGAGCGGATCTATTTTATCCGGTGCGTACTCATACATTGCATTTGCAGCTTCTCTTGTAAGGTCATACCTGTACCACATCAGTTCCTCGTCCTTTCTCGGCTCCATCCAGACGAGAAGTCCGTTCCAGCCCTTGTCGTACATAGTTTTATATTTTTCTGAAAGAGTCATCTTCGTTTCTTTTTCGTCATCATTGGAAGTTTCGCCTATGATACACGGACGGTCATGGGGAAGCTTGAATTCTTCCGGCGATTTGTCGCACGGGAATCCGAACCATGGACGCTGCCAGCCGTAGTAATGCACGCTGTAGAAATCAAGGTACGCCCCGTCAAGTCCTGTCAGCTTTTTCAGATACTCGTCGGAGACTTTGTTTCCCTCATAGTCATCTGAGTTGTACTTGACTATTGCGGTGCCGACTGTAACGAGCTTGCTGCTGTTCTTATGTATCACGTCCGCGCATTTGCCAAGAAGGTATGAGATATTATCCCAGCTTATCTGACCGCACTCCTCATTTTCAAATACCCAGTCCGGCTCGTTCATTATGTCGATACCGAAGATATAGTCACAGTCCCCGTATCTTTTGCAGAATTCCTCAACATAAAGCTCGGCATAGCTATCGGTGAACTCTTTCGACTGTATAAGCTTCTGCCAGTCGGTGGTCTTGAAATGGTCAAAAGATAGCAGTGTCGGCATAACATATACCTTGTATTTTTCTGCGATCGCAAACAGCTTGTCAAGATCGCTCCAATGCGCTTCGTTGACATGGTCTATCTCCCCGTCATAATCCACATTTACGACAGAATCGCCGTTGCAGTTCACCCATATACGCGTGCAGTTGATATGATCTTCGGCAAGCTGGGCGAATGTCTTGTCCCACACCTCCTCGTCCATATTCCCGTCAAAATCGTTCCATTTGAACCACGGTGTATTCCCGCCGCTTATCCAAAGTTCCTTGCCGCCGACCATAAACTTCGTACCCTCGATATAAACGTGGGCATCGGTCTTTTCGGCTGAAGAAACAGTTTCGGCTGATAAACCCGTATCTTCCGGAGCATTAGTTCCTGCACCGGTCTGTGCCGGCGAATTGCCGCATGAAACGGCAGTTAATGCAATGAGTGACGCTGCCGCAGCGGCAGAATAAAGTCTGATAGATTTCAGCATGATGTTACCTCCGTAATAAACTTCAAACATTATAACACCAAAATCCCGATAAGTCAAGAAAAGACCGGCATAAAACCGGTCTTTCATCTTCCGAATCGCTGTATAAAAATATCATAATGATTTTTGAAAAGGTCACCGGCTATCCGGTCACTTATTTCTATTATCATACGTTCATAGGTGCAAGTAAGCGGTGAGACCTTGTTTTCATCGCCGGTCTCAAGCCGATTGGTGCAGCCGCAGGAATTAGTGCAGCGCCTGTTCAGCTCACATTCCCTGCACTCTTCCGGCATTGATGCCCGTTTTGATATCACGATCTGTCGGTTCACATCTATTCCGTCGAACACATTCCCGATATACCAGTCCTTATCGCCTACGAACTGCGTACACGGATAAATGCTTCCGTCTGTATCAATCGGCATCTGACGGAAACCGAGATGACAATGATCTGCGGTATTCTTATCTTTTATGCACTCGGTTATCTTGGAATCAAAGGGACTGAAATAGAACCTGACGCCGTTCAAAAGTATGTCGGTATAGAATTCCGCGATCCTGTCAAGTTCGCTTCGCAGCAGATCAATATCGCTGTCAGTCCAGCTGACCTTATTGCCGTACGCAATAGTTGCAATTATACGGCGGAAGCCGAGAGAATACAGATATCTCACAGAGTCGAAGTAACTGCTTACAGCAAAAGGCGCTACCGTCATCATAGCGTATGCATTCGGTATTCGTGAAAGCAGCAGCCGCGCATTCTTTTCGACTGTTTCGCGGGAACCGCTACCGTCCTTGAAACAGCGGGACTTGTCCTGCATAAGTCCGTCAAAAGACAGCCCTATCATCATACCGACAGAGCAGGAACGTTCAAGGAAAGCTTCATCGAGCAGGGTACCGTTCGTGGTCATCTTGTAGTTAGCTTTCTTTCCCGTTTTGGCTGAAAGCTCCGTGCATCTGTCGATAGCTTTGTATATCAGATCCTTCGCAAGAAGCGGTTCACCGCCGAAAAAGCAGAATCCCGCGCCCTTTCCCCTCGAAAATGCAAGCTCACAGGCTGCATACAGTACATCATCGGACATACGCTTTGCGCTTTTCGGATTCGGACAATAAACACAGCCGAGATTGCAGTTCTCGGTCAGATGAAGTGTGAAATTCATTATATTATACCCTTTTCGGCAAGATCTTCGGCAAGTGCATTTCCAAATTCCTCGGAAAGCGGGTAATTGAAATCCGGTACAGCCAAAAACAGCGCATTCGCATCATTTCCGCTGCTGACCGATGCATTATCGGTGTAATATCCGCCGTCAAGTACCGTAATATCTTCAGTTTCCGCGAGTGTCTGTGCCTCTTCGGAATCTACATTTATAAAAACAATGTTTATTCTTTTTGTTTCACCGTCTTTGGTCAGATATATTACACTGCGCACAAACTGAGAAATTTCTATGTTGTCAGTTCTGAAAGTAATCCGATTATCCGAACTGCCTTCATATATTTCTACTTCCGATTCAAATCCGAGTTTACCGAATGCTGTATAGAAATGGCTGCAGCAGACTTCCGCAAAAAAATCAAGGTATTCGCCGGAATAATTCTGCGGGTCATTATGATCCGGAATATAAGCCACATCTCCCGCAAGCTCGACAGGTTCACAGTAATCATCTGTCCCGCACGGTACGATCCCGACGGGGTCAAGATCGTCCTCATCTATTGCCGGTTCTCCATCAAGGTCGACGGGTATCTCAACATCTCCGTCAAGTTCAACTATCTCGGTTTCCGGAACAGATGTGGTTGTTGAAGTTACCGCAGTAGTAACAGCGGCAGAAGTTAAGATACCCGCAGCAGACAGCGCCGCAGATTTCTCGGAGGAATACATTACCTTCGCACCGGATATGCCGGAATCCGATATTTCCTCAGGCGTTGTAGTAACTGCGGCAGTCTCGCTGACAGTCGTGACTGTACCGGAAAAGTTCGTGGTTTCCGGTGCTGCTGTAGGTGTTGCATAAGATGACTGTGACTGCGATGCCGGTCTTGTTACCTGCGAACCGGCACCATTCTGCTCTGTGACCGGCACGGAGCTTTCTGTCACAGTTCCGCGCTCGACACAGCCGGAAAGCGAAACCGCGACAGTCATAAGCGCTGCAAGCTTTAATGCGTACTCGGGTCTTTTATAGTTCTTTATCGGCGTTATCTTCATATCGCACCTCCGAAGCATAATGCTCTGAATTGACTTCTATATATAAAGACGTATTTTCGGCAGTAAATGTGACAGATTATTATGAAAATAATATTATTTTGTATGAATATACAAAAATGCACATCTTAATTCAGCAATTATTGCAAACCTACCGTTTTGTTTACAGCCATGGAAAAAGCTATACCCTGTCCCGCTGTTCCCATTCCCGCAGACTTATACACCGCTTCAAGCACTGCGTCCTTTATATCCTTCGGAACAAGTATCATCAGCACTTCCTTATCCGGGTGAATGGTAATGCTGAACCTCTCCTCGGCTTCCTTGCCGGCAGTTCCTCTTGCACGGATCACAGTACCGCCTCTTGCTCCGGCTTCCCTTGCAGCGTCCATTACTTCTTCCGAGAAACCCGCATTTATAATACAGAATATCATCTCATATTCTTTTTCATTCATTTCACTCATCTCCCTTTACAGTATTAACCGCATTGCACAGAAAAGCGTAAACCGATGTTCCTATCATACTTGTGAAAGGAACAGATACGGCTACTCCCTTTCCGTTCTTTACAGTCTTGAATTTCTGTTCCAGCATATATGCAAGATCGTCAAGCTTATCCTCACGGACAACACTGAAAATAACTGCTTTATCCGTATCAGTAATGCCGAGATAATTGAGTATCTCGGCTTTTGCCGTACCGTGTGCGGGCGCAGAAAACTGGAAGTTCACCTCATACGCCTGGATCATATCCATATAGAACTCGGCTTTATTCTTCTCAACTATCGTTATCAGCAGTTCAAGACCGAACGGTGCCGCCGAACCGTTTCTTTCCGGTTCATTCTCCTGCTTTTCTTCTGAATTATCACGTTCGTTTCCTTTTAGTTTATCCCAAAACGGCATCGTCCTCACCTCTTTTCAAAATAGATGATCTGTGCGTCATCTGCTGACAATATTCTTCTCATCGCAATGCGTCTTCTCATTCTCTCCGCCATAACAGCCTTGAAGCCGAGTGACTGTATCGTGATAAGCGGAGTCATCGCCACCATCGCCACGATTCCAAATGCGGAATACAGTATATCGTCCGTACCGTGCATAGCTTCACATGCACCTATCGCAAGCGGGAGAATAAAGCTTGATGTGAGCGGTCCGCTCGCAACTCCGCCGGAATCGAATGCAATAGCCGTGTACAGCTTCGGAACAGCAAACGACAGTCCCAGCGAGATAAGATATCCGGGAATAAGGTAGTAAAGCAGAGAGAAACCGAAGATAACGCGTATCATCGAAAGTCCGATAGATACGCCGACACCAATAGAAAGCGCCAACATCATTTCTTTCTTCGTTACCGAACCGCCGGTTATA
>JAFVBZ010000158.1 GCA_017479645.1 Ruminiclostridium sp.
GATAGCGTATCCGTAGGGGCGGATCGCCATGCAGCCCTTAACGCTGGTGTACTCGATAAGTTCAGCCTTCTTGACGATATCGGTGTACCACTGGGCGAAATCCTCGTCCATATCGGTTATCGCGTTTACCATTTTCTTCTCAGCCATTTTTATTCTCCGTTTCTTCAGAGTGCCGCATTTCAGGGCACATGCCCGAAAATCCGATGCGCACCCATTATTTCCAACTTTTTCTATTATATAACATTTTTCCGGATTTTGCAATAGCATTAGTGAAAAATGATAATTTTTTACGACAATATTTGACATTTTTGTAAAAATATGGTATTATATACATATATGTACAAAAGCAAAGGACGTCACAGATGAAATTTTTCAAACGAGCAATACCGACTGTTGCTATCGCAGCCGCACTGTGTTCCTGTGCGGGAAACGCGCCGCAGATAATCGACCATACACTTGCCGATGAAGTGCAGATAACTTCTGTCACAGAGCAGGAATCCCTGCCGGAAACCGAAACACCCGCTTCCACAGCGGCATTCCCCTATCTCGGCGAAGCCAGCGAACAGCCGGAACACAGCGATGAAATCATATATACAACAGCAGCCGTGACTGCCGCAGAGCTACCGGCTGCCGAAGTTACCGCAAGAAACGCGGACAAAATACCGGAGTCTCATATTACATCGGAACCCGCTTCCACTCCCGAAACGGATCCCCTGCTCGAAGAAGAGTACGCGGATACGCTTGAACCTGCGGAATACTCCGACCCCGAAGAAAAAACATCTGTAAAGCAGCAGCTCAGCCGAAAAAAGAAGAAATACACATACGAATATCAGAAAAGCAACGGCAGTCTCTCCATTCTCGGACCCAACCTCGTTTATGTAGGCGAGACTTTTGATTTTGACCATTACTACCCCGATCAGACCGGAAAATCCGATCTCTGCTGGACGGTAGGCGGGACCATAGGCAAAATCAACGAGAACGGCGTATTTACCGCAGAGAAAAAGGGCACCTGCACGATCACAGTCGTTGACAGATCAAACGGCACTTTCGCATCGCTCACAGTCCACTGCATCAGCAGCGCCGACGATGTGGACTTTATCCCGCTGGTCAACAACATTCCGATAGCGAACAAGACCTATCCCCTGCCGAAAGACTACGATCCCGGACTTGATCCGAGAGCCAGAAATGCATTTATGCAGCTGCAGATCGATGCCGCGGCAGAAGGACTTCACATATTCGGCATCTCCGATTACCGCTCCTATGACTATCAGACGCAGGTCTATGCCGGCTGGAAGGCGATGTACGGCGAGGAAGCCGATCTCGTTTCCGCCCGTCCCGGCTTCTCGGAGCATCAACTCGGACTTGCGATAGATGTCAACTCCCCGGAATACGCGTTCGCCGATACTCCGGAGGGCAAGTGGCTCGCCGAACACTGCGCGGATTACGGATTCATTATCCGCTACCCGTCTTACGCGTCAAAGCAGTACACCGGATACTCCTACGAACCGTGGCATATCAGATATCTCGGAAAAGCGCTTGCGAAGCAGGTGACCGAGACCGGAATGACGCTTGAGGAGTGCCTTAAGATAGACTCATACTACAGATAGACCCGGAGGTGGGGAAATGTCGGATATTTTCGCAAGAACACGGCTTTTATTCGGCAATGAAGCGCTGCGGAAGCTTTCGGAAGCCCGTGTGGCACTGTTCGGCGTGGGCGGAGTCGGCGGTTATGCCGCGGAAGCCCTTGCAAGAAGCGGCATCGGTGCGATCGACATAATCGACAATGACACCGTTGCCGAATCCAACATCAACCGCCAGATAATTGCGCTTCACTCGACTGTGGGAATGTATAAGACCGATGCCGCAGCCGCAAGGATACATGATATAAACCCGGACTGCAAGGTCACGGGTCATAAGATATTTTTTCTGCCGGAAAACAAGGAGCTTCTCGATTTCCGGCAGTTCGACTATGTGATAGATGCCATAGATACGGTAAGCGGAAAGCTTGCGGTGATCGAATGCGCCCGGGCTGCCGGTGTGCCTGTGATCTCAAGTATGGGTACCGGCAACAAGACCAATCCGTCATGCCTTACGATAGCCGATATATTTGAAACTTCCGTCTGCCCCCTCGCAAGAGTAATGCGGCATGAATGCAGAAAACGCGGCATCGACAAGCTTAAAGTCGTTTACTCTGCGGAGGAACCGCGAACGCCGCAGGAAACCGAAACTTCCGCAAACGGCAAGCCTGTTCCCGGCTCGACGGCATTTGTTCCGCCCACAGCAGGACTTCTTATCGCGTCGGAAGTCGTAAGATACCTTACGGAAGGAGCACAGAATGAACGATCTTGATGTAATGATACGCGCAAAGCAGTACATAGAAAGCCTTGCGAAAGGAATAGACCCGATAACCGGAAACGAAGTCGGAGAAAACGACGCGGTCAACAACGTCCGCATATCGCGCTGCCTGTTCTACACCGCGGAAGTGCTGCAAAAGGTGATAGACAACGGCGGTGAGGTGCAGCGCGAAAAGCTCAAACGCTCGGAGCGGGCGGAATTTGCGCTGACCGATGAGCAGTCGGCAGCCCTTGTGCCGGTAAATGATTCGCTGTTTATATCAAAGGTGGTAAACATCATCAACGAACAGATAGATGAGCTTACAATGAAAAAGCTGAAAGCGCAGACGGTAAATGCCTGGCTTATGGAGCACGGCTTGCTCACAGAGGTCATTATAAGCGGAAAATCGCACAAAAATCCGACTTCCGAAGGTGAAGCCGTCGGCATCTCACTTCACAGCTATTTCAGCCGTGAGGGTTTACCCATAAAGGGCTGCGTTTACAGCCCGGAAGCACAGCAGTTCATCTTCGACAACATTGACGCTATCGCGGCATTCGCCGCCGAACAGAACGCAAAGAAAGCTGCGGAAAAAGCGGAAATGAAGATGTACGAAGCCTACGAAAACGATGAATGAAAAAACCCCTTGCAATCTGCAAGGGGTTTCCGTATTGCTGTCTTACGATCAATCGGATACATAAGGTATAAGAGCTATCTGTCTTGCTCTCTTGATAGCAACTGTAAGCTCTCTCTGATGATAAGCGCAGCAGCCTGTTACACGGCGGGGCAGTATCTTGGAACGCTCCGTCATGCACTTCTTGAGCTTTGCTACGTCCTTATAATCAATGAACTCCGCTCTGTCCGCGCAGAACTGGCAAACCTTCTTTCTGCCGCGCTTTACGGGACGTGCGGGTCTTTCGTTCATTTCCTTCTTTTCAGCCATTGTATTTTCCTCCTTTATAGGTTAGTAATGATCTCGTTAAAACGGA
>JAFVBZ010000159.1 GCA_017479645.1 Ruminiclostridium sp.
GGGCGATACCGCCGGTGTACAAGAACGACGACCCGTTCACGGGCGGGGCTGACGCATATCTGGAAACATTGACGGGTGAGATCGTACCCGCGATCATATCGGAACTCGGCAGTAAGCCTGCATATATTGCGCTTGTGGGGTACTCGCTCGCGGGGCTGTTTGCTGTATATGCTATGTATCGCACCAAGCTGTTTTCGAGGATCGCGAGCGTGTCCGGTTCGCTGTGGTATCCCGGATTTATGGATTATGCAAAATCACACGAATTAGCGGCACTTCCCCCAAAACTGTATCTTTCGCTAGGTGACAAGGAAGCGCGGACACGTAATCAGATCATGGCGAAGGTCGAACAGAACTCAAGAGACCTCCACGAATATTACAAGTCGCTCGGAATCAACACGATTTTCGAACTAAACGAGGGCAACCACTTCAAAGATGCTGGGCTCAGGATCGCAAAAGCTATAACATGGATAACCGACTAAAACGATATGAATTACGGGTGACGCATAACCTTAAATCATATAAAAACAATAGGATAAGCAGCGCTTTCAAAAAACTTAACAAACTTTTATTTCACTTTTTGTGTAAATCTTCCATGCCCTCATATTCAAAATATTACAGGCAGTTATATGTCTCCCGATTTCTGACATTAAGATTTGCGATAATTTTTTGTCGGGCGAATGATTTTTGAAACATTCGTCTGATGCATTTTTTTAAGGGGGTCACGACGAAAAAATCGAAAGTATACGTATACTTTCTATGCTTGCAAGTATTAGAATTTTTATCTGGAATACGTACACTTGGTTTTATGCCTTTTTGCATATCTCAACATTTTGGAATTTCAAAATCGAATAGGGTCATAGGGGTACCCGACATTTTGGATTTACATTTTGTATAACTCCCTGACTAAATAATTATGAACCCGGTGTCGGAAATGCCCAGGGTACGATCCGGGACATGCCGGATTGGAAACAAGGCTCACCGTTCTGACAGGCAGGGAAGGTGAGATGTCGGAACGGGGCTGCTGAATTAGCATTACTTAGCGAGCACAGAAAAATACCGGTATTTTTCAAAAACAGCGATAATTTTCGGCTTGCCTCAAATTGTTTCCAGCTGTTGGCCTGTCGATAAATCTGCCTTGCCCTCTCACATTGCCTCAGATGCTCTGTATGCGATTTCTGAGGGCAAGGTAGTGAAACTATACTGCTCCGATGAAAACTTTCAAAATAGGGCTGTTTTTGAAGCTTTGAGACTTGACATTTGACCGGCCTCGTGCTATCATATGGTAAAGCGTGATTCCCGAATGGGCTAAACGGAATACAGCACCTTGACAACTGAACCTGAACCAATGACTTGTTGAGATTTATATTTTGCTCCGTTGTATCAGTACAATGGAGGCTAATATGAATAATCATAAGACAAATAACGATTTTAATATCCCGTACAAACCGATCGCATACTGCCTGTATCGTGTATCGACGGCAGGGCAGGTAGATAAAGTGAAGAACGATATCCCGATGCAGAAGGAAGAGTGCCGCGAATTTGCAGCAAGACAGGGCTGGATCATCGGTAAGGAGTTCCTTGAAAAGGGAGTATCCGGATTTAAGGTGTCGGCTGAGAAGCGAGACGCTATTCAGGACCTGAAAGCTGCGGCAATCCGCGGGGAGTTCCAGATATTGCTTGTATTCATGTTCGATCGTATAGGTCGTATCGACGACGAAACGCCGTTTATCGTTGAATGGTTCGTCAAGCACGGTATTCAAGTCTGGAGTACGCAGGAAGGCGAGCAGAAGTTTGAGACTCATGTTGATAAACTTTTGAACTATATCCGTTTCTGGCAGGCCTCCGGCGAAAGTGAAAAGACGTCGATAAGAATTAAGACGCGACTTCATCAGCTTTCCGCCGAAGGAATCTACACGGGCGGTCCCGTACCTTTCGGTTATTGCACCGTCAAGAACGGTCGCCTTAACAAGAAGGGCAGGGAAGTCCTTGATCTTGCTGTGGAACCGCATGAAGCCGAGTGGGTGAAAAAGCTGTATGAAAAAACTGTCGATGACGGCATGGGGTCATACCAATTGGCGGAGCTGCTGAATAACAGCGGTATGCGTACCCACACGGGCGCGAAGTTTCAGGCGGGAACAGTTCTCCGCATACTTCGCAATAAAATGAACCTCGGATATGCCCGCAACAGCAACATGGAACTGCCATACCTTGAACATTTGCAGATAATCGACGAGATCACTTTTGACCGAGCCCAGTTTATTCTTGACCAAAGGTCGAAGGTTGACAATGAAAAAAGGACTATCGCGAGACAGTCCAAAAGTAAGAATATGTTATCGGGTATCATGTTCTGCGGTCATTGCGGACATAGGCTAACATCCTTGGTTTACCATGAAAAGTATATCCGCAGAGACGGATCGGTTTACGATCGTAAGCAGCTCAAATATCTGTGCTATCATAAGAGCCGCGTACTTTGTAAGTGCGACGGGCAAAGCACGTATGTTGCCGAGCGCGTGGATAATGCGATAATCGCATATATGCACAAAATGTTTCAGAACATAAAAAACTCGCCCGATGAAGCCGAGCTAAAAAAGAGCATTGAGAGGTCGGCCGCAGAAAGTAAAGTTGAGCAGGAAATGCTAAATATCGAACTGCAAAAAAACTCCGATCAGCTTATTACGCTGCATAATCAGGTAAGTGCAACATTGAACGGCGACGGAGTTTATACTACTGAGCAACTCAGTACGGCGATAAGAACTGTCGAGGCTCGTATTTATTCTATCAGAGATAAGATAGAAGAATTGCAGAGCGAAGTCGATTATAAAAGAGAATCCCTCGAACAGTTAAAGCCGATGTTTGATCAGCTTATTTTATGGGCGCAGGCTTTTGATGATTGCAGTATCGCACAGAAGAAAATGATAATCTCGCACATGCTCAGCAGCATTAAGCTTTATAAAGATTACAAGATCGTGATAGAGCTTAACGAAGATTATAAATATCTGTGCGAAAATTGGGATAATTTAGCTGCGGAGACCACAATTTACGCTTGAATACCACAAGCTGCAAAAGCGCACTACAAAAGGAATTTTAGCGTTCTGAGTTCGGACGCTATCAAAAAAAGAAGGGGCTTTGATGTAAAGCCCTTCGAAACGTTAGAGCGCTTGACTGTTAATCAAGATGTCACTGGTTCAAGTCCAGTAACAGGAGCCACTTGGATTTCCCCGTGAAGTCGCTTGTAGAGCGGCTTCGCGGGCTTTTCGTTTTTGTTGATTTTAGGCGTTTGGACGTTGTTTGGTCGTTATTGGTCGTTGTTTCGACCTTCAGGACGCTGCGGGCATATTCTCTGCCGCTTTCTTACGGGTGAGCGGGAGCGCATTTGCTACTGCCTGCATTGCCACCGCCTGCGCGGTCTGGAATGCGTGGGAATACACCTGCAAAGTTGTGACCGGAGTTGAATGTCCTAAACAGCTCTGAACGGTCTTTACGTCAATGCCCGCATTGATGAGCAGGCTCGCGTTCAAGTGACGCATTGAATGGCACGATACATACCGCATACCCGTTCTCTCGCAGAACTTGACGAAGTAGTTTCTCGGAGCCGAACGGTGAAGCGGATCGCCGTTCCATTTGGTAAAGATACGGTCATTGTCCGTCCAAAGGTCGCCCACCTGTTCGCGCTGCTTTGCCTGCAAGCCCTGCCATTCACGGAGAATGTCCATAACTTCTTCGGGAACCTTCAAGCTGCGGACGCTCTGCGCGGTCTTAGGAGTTTCCGTGTAAATACCACCCTTGCTCTTGTTGTAAAGGCTTGTGCGGCAAACCGAGATGACGTTCGCGTCAAAGTTTACGTCCTTCCATTCCAGTCCGAGCAGCTCACCGAGCCTGAACCCCGTGTAGATTGCGAGGGTAAAGAAGCAGACGAAGATGTAGTTGCACTCGTCCTCCTTCTCAAAGAGGTCGAATAACTGCTGCGTTTCCTCAATGGTATAAAATTCCTTTTCGGGTGATA
>JAFVBZ010000160.1 GCA_017479645.1 Ruminiclostridium sp.
GGACAGACGAGCTGAACGAAGGAACAAACATACGATTTGCGGAAATAGAGATAGGCGGTGAGGATCAATGATACTGGTGAGACCGTCAAAGATCTACATTTCATCGGCAAATGCGGATATGCGCAAGGGTATCGACGGGTTTGCATCGATCGTTTCGCAGCAGTTCAAGCTGGATCCGCTGTCGGATATGATGTTCGTGTTTCATAATCGGCACTGTGACAAGATCAAGATACTGTACTTGGACGGAGACGGGTTCTGCCTGCTGTACAAGCGGATAGAAAAGGGGATGTTCCGCTTTCCGAAACATCTTGGGAATGACAAATATACAGTAACGGAAACAGAGTTCCAATGGCTGATACACGGGCTTCATATCGAGGAGGTACATCATTATGAAAGTCTGAAACTTTCAACAATTGCACCCCAAAATACTGCACAATAAGGTTGATAAATATTCTATGTAAAAGCGCTCCTGAAAAGGGCGCTTTTGCTTGTATTTATGCGGGTTTTATGGTATAATTGAAGAAAGTAAAAATAACGGAAAGGCGGTGCCGGAAATGACAGAATTTGAGTTACTGGCACGCCTTAATTTTCTTGAAAACCATGTAAAATATCAAGCCGAAAAACTTGCAAAAGCTAATGAAAAGATCGCAAAAATTGAAGCCGAAAACAAGGAGCTGAAAGCGGAGCTTGACCGCAAGACCGAGCTTCTGAAGCTTGCCGCGAGCAAGACTTACGGAAGATCATCTGAGCGGATAGTGCTTGATGACAGTCAGATCACCTTTTTTACCGATGAAGAAATAACTGCAATAAAGGAAGAACCGACAACTGTCGTTGAAACGCATGTTCGCCGCAAGAAACGAACTTACAAAGAGATCTACGGTAATCTGCCGGAAACGGAGGTCGTTTACGATCTGCGGGAAGATGAAAAGAAGTGCGAGCGCTGCGGCTCGGAAATGACTTTGCTGAAATACAATGAGCGCATCGAAATTACAGTCGTTCCGGCGCAGTTCAATGTCATAAAGCACCTTACAGCAGTATATGTCTGCAAGAAATGCGCGGACAAACTTAATGAAAACGGAGAAACGAGCACGATATTCAGAACAGCACCGTCACCGGCTCCGCTTATCGCCGGAAGTTTTCTTTCTCCGTCGCTTGCAGCGTATGAAGCGTTCAAAAAATTTGCAATGCATATTCCGCTTCATCGGATCGAATGGGAATACAGAATGAGCGGATTCAAGCGTCCGAAGCAGACTATCTGCAATAATCTGATGCAGCTTGCGGAGCTTCTCGAACCGCTGTTTGAGCTGCTTCACAGGGAGCTTTGCCGGTTGAAGATCATCCATGCCGACGAGACCACGATGCAGGTAAACTTCGTCGAGGGGCATAACAAGCCTGTTCACGGCTACTTCTGGGTGTATTGCAGCGGGAAATACGAGTTGAAAAAGATCGTCCTGTTTGAATACTGCAGAGGCAGAGCTTCCGACTATCCGTGCAGCTTTCTGAAAGGCTTCGAGGGGTACGGTCATTGCGACGGACTGCGGCAGTATGACGATGTTATCGGGCTTATCCGGGTCGGCTGCTGGGCTCATCTGAGAAGGTACTTCTTCGAAGCGGTAAATGTTCAGGCTGACAGAAGCGACCTTTCTACAGTTGCCGGACAGGGTCTTGTGATGATAAACAAGATCTTCCGCGCCGAGAAAAAAGATCCCACAAAGCCGCATGATGACCCGGGACTGACGCTCGACGAGATCGCGGATATCCGCAGAAACAAATCGGCTGAACTCATCAATAGTTTCTTCGATCAGTGCAGCCGCACAAGTGAGCTTTTCCTGCCGTCCGGGTTGACGAGCAAGGCTGTTAATTATGCCCTGAATCAGAGATCGTCGCTTGTGAGGGTGCTTGAAGACCCGAGGCTTGAGCTTACCAACAACGCTGCCGAAAGAGCAATAAGACCGGTCACAGTTGGCAGAAAAAACTGGCTTTTCTCCCAGACGGAGAAAGGCGCTAAGGCTTCAGCAATATTCTACTCAATAATCGAGACTGCAAAGGCATCAATGCTCAAGCCTTATGATTATCTCAAATGGATATTTGAACAGATACAGATTGGCTCTGCGAAATACACCGATCTGCTGCCGTGGAGCGATAATATTCCCGGATATGTCAGAATGGAGGCATTTTTATGACACTAAGTGAATCTGATGCAAAATTGTTTTATGAGCTTTGGTTTCCATTGCTCGACTATGTGAATGATAAACGCCATGTGAACAAAAAGATAGGTAAAATTCATGGAGCCAAACACTCCGATCCCGGTCAGGTCAAGGAGATCGCCAATGTTCTGTGGAATAACACCTCTGATATTGATGAATATCTCAGATTCAGGAACGGCGACCTTTCCGATGACCACAAGAGCATAATAGCGGCGTGGAAGAAGGCAATTACCGATAAATTCTTCCTTGAAAGACATTTGAAGAAAGGCTCGATCTTTATTGATCATAACGACACAGTTTATCAAGTCAAGGGGATTATTACCAGCTGGGAAGAAATGTTCTGCTTCAGACCCCTTCCTGTTTTGCTCTCAACTACCTTGATCCCTTTCAGAGATGTTATTATTTCTGACGGCCTTGTCATTGAAACTCCGGTCGTTTTTGGCAAGAACTACGCCTCCGAATTAAAGGATGTCTATATGTCTGCTAAGAAAAATGGGGCTATCATTCGCTCTCTTTAGTTGGGCGGCGTTTGCAACAGGTGTCAGGGTGAGATGGTAACCGTCAATCCCTGTGACCTGTTGGAAACGCCTCCCAAC
>JAFVBZ010000161.1 GCA_017479645.1 Ruminiclostridium sp.
AGATTCTTAACAAGCTCGGTGTTGAATGTCGATGCAATAAGTGTGCCGTTCGGGAGACTGAACGCCTTTGTACCGCAGTCAAGTCTCATACCGGAAGGACCGTCCGAAGTACAGCAGCTCGGTATCCCGTATGCGATAAGTGACTTTGAAACACCGGCAAAAGCGGAAGTTGTTCCGGGAGTTACCTTCGGACTTCCCATTCCCTCTCCCCGTATGATGCAGGCAAGGTCATTGTCGGAAAGCTGGGCGATAAACTCGTCCATTGTGTTCTTCCCGCTCTTGACATCAGCAAGCTTGATGCCCTTATCACCGGTCTGTGGTATTTCAGCCGGAAGATGTTCGGCTATGATCCTGTCAACATCATTTTCATTCATCGGAACAGGTTCAGATGATTCAATTCCGTTATAAGGAACGATCCTGTCAAATGCAGTATGAGGCGCAAGCAATTGTTTGTGCTGTGACAATTTCTTTGTTTCATCAATTGTAAATGAAAAACATTTTTCAGCCGATCTGACATCTGAACCAACGTAGAAACTATACTCGCCTGCTTCCATAACAAAGCAGTTCTTATACCCGCTCTTCCCGGAATCATCATATGAACATAGTGAATCTACAGGTACGCTGAATGTAACCGACTGACTTGCCCCAGGTGCAAGATCGGCAGTTTTACTGAACATTCTGAGCACACGAGAAGGTTTTCCGAGCTTTCCCTGCGGTGCTTCATAATAGAGCTGAACTACCTGTTTACCGCTGTACATATTTCCGGTATTTGTGACTTTTACGGATATTTCTATGCAATCACCGGATAATTCAGCCTTCTCACAAGTTGATGAAAAATCCGTGTATGACATACCATAGCCGAAAGGATATCGAACCTTGTCCCTTGCGAACGTCTCAAAATACCGATATCCAACGTAGATATCCTCGGCATAAACGCATTTATCCGGAGATCCGAAATTCCTGTCGGAAGCATGATCGGAGACATTATAAGCGATAGTATCTGGAAGCTTTCCGCTCGGCGAAACATCACCAAGAAGCACTTTTGCCGTCCCTGTACCGCCGATCATTCCTCCGTGCCATACGATCATCAGAGCGTCCGGAGATATTTCCTTATCATCAAGGAATGACAGATCTATGATACCGCCGACATTCAGCAGAACGATCATTCTGCCGAAATGCTTTCTTACCGTTTTAAGCATCTCAGTTTCGGTATCGGTAAGATAATACGAACCCTTTTCAAGCTTGCTGTCCTGCTCCTCGCCGGCAGTTCGTCCGATTATAACAACTGCTGACGCGGATTCCCGCGCTGCTTCTCCGGCAACATCATCAGACAGAGGCATCTCTTTCTGTGACCACGGCTCCGAGCCCCAGCCCTCGCCAAGATCGTAAGGATTCTCATCATCCCATTTCTTATAAATATCAAGCAGCTTCCGGTTCACCTTTGCACCTGCTTCGATAAGTCCGTCGGTTATACCGATAACCTTTGATACATTCACCATTCCGCCTGAACCTGTACCGCTCTTGTAATAGTGAAGCTGTATTCTTCCGAAAACAGCAGTGCTTTCATTTCTGTCAAGAGGAAGTGCGCTGTTATCGTTCTTTAACAGCACAACTCCTTCCGATACTACATCTACTGCAGCTTCAATGTACTTGTTCCAGTCAAGTGTTTTTGACATAATTTTTCCTCCCGGATATATTTTTTGATATTAAATTACATAATAATATTTTATAAAACAAGAAGTCCTGTTTTATTTTGAAATATAAAAAAATAATTGTTTATTCCTACAAAATTGATAAAATCCAAGTAAATTTTCGACATCAGGGAACACCGATTTTCGGGCTATCCGACAAATATCGCGTATCATTTTTCAGAGTTACAAACCCAAATATTTCCTATTATATCCGGCATTTCCGCATATGCGATTTTTGTTTTACTTTCTACATAAGACAAATTGACTTTTTAGTTGTTTCGAATTTTGCTGTAAAATATTGCCATTTGAGAAAATATATGATACAATATGGTCACAAAATAAAAATACCACGGAGGTAAAAAACAATGAATGACAAAATCAAAATACTTATAGGCGACGATTCTTCCGAATATGGACTCACATGGGCAAGCCTTCTCAAAAAAGAAGGAATGTTTACTGCAACACGCCACAAGAACGGAAAAACAATACTCGAATCCGTCAAAAACGATATGCCCGATTTTCTCATAATCGAGGCTAAAATGCCGGAGCTCGATGCCGCCTCACTTCTCGACGAGATCCGTACAGCAAAAGGAACTGTGCCTATCACGATAGTCGTATCCAACATCAACACTCCCGAACTTGAGAAGGAAGTTATGGACGCCGGCGCAAGCTACTTTATGGTAAAGCCGTTCGCTCCGGAAATAATGGTGAACAAGGTACATTCCCTGAAAAACTACAGAAAAGTAACATCACCCGATTCCGTAAAGGATATGGCAAACATCGAATACATAGTGACCGATATGATCCACAGGATAGGCATTCCCGCACATATAAAAGGATATCACTATCTTCGTACAGCGATAATCCTTTCAATAAACGATGATGAGATGATCAACAGCGTAACCAAGCTTCTTTATCCGACGGTTGCGCAGAAATACGGAACTACCTCTTCAAGAGTTGAGCGGGCAATACGTCACGCGATCGAAATTGCATGGGACAGAGGAGATGTAGATGTACTGAACGGTCTTTTCGGCTATACGATTCATACTTCGAGAGGAAAGCCCACCAACTCCGAATTCATCGCTCTTATAGCCGACAAACTAAGACTTCAGTACTTCCCTAATATGCCAATATAATGGGACTGAACTCAGCCGAATATCTGCTGCGGAACACCGATATGGATTTTTGAAAGGATCTCATCTGCTGTTGCGGGAGCTTCAATATAACCGCCCTGCATAAGGTCAGAGCCCGCGTGTTTTGCAGCATCAAGCTGACTGCGGTATTCTATATTCTTGACACCGGTAAGTATTCCCCTGCTTGAAGCGAGAGAGAACGTTGTACTAAGCAGAACATCATCGAACTCTCCGCCGGAATTGGTGACAAAGCTCGAACCGACTTTTATCATATCAACGTAGGAGTTTTTGAGCACATGAAGCGGAAGAAACTCGTTTCCGAAGCTGTCAATGCAGATAAGCATTCCGAGCCGCTTGAACTTACCGAGAGTTGATGCAGTATCATTATATGAAAGGACATGCGCAGCTTCCGGCACTTCCGCGATTATCTCATTTCCGTTAAGTCCGCAGCGCTCGATCTCGTCTCTGAAACGTTCGGGCAATGCTCCGGTCTGCATTTCGTGTGTGGTGAGATTTACGCTTACGCGGATATCCTTGCCGGTAGCTTCGCGTATCTGCTTACAGAACGTACAAGCTCTCGGCAATACCCAGAGATCTATCGACGCGTCAAGTCCGACTTTCTCCATCATACGCATGAACACTTTCGGAGAAATACTTCCCATTTTTTCGCTCTTCCAGCGAAGCAGAGTTTCATAATGATCGATATTGCCTTTTGTATCGAATACAGGCTGGAAGGTAACTTCAAAATTACGCATATTGTCAGCTATGCAGCGTCTCAGTTCACTTTCGAGATTGAACGCTTCACCCTTGACATTAAGGAATTCTCTGTTATAGAATGCGAATGTATTCTTACCGTATTCATTAGCCCGGTAAAGAGACAGGGTCGCAGCGCGGTACAGATCTTCGCCGGAACCGGTCGAGCCATTATATACCGCAATTCCGATAGCGGTCTCAGCATACTGTTTAAGTCCGTCGATTATAAACGGCTCTTTTATCCTTTCGATTATCTTTGTTGTCTTGATCTGGGCTTCTTCCGCAGTACAATCCTTTGCAATTATCATCATAATACTTCCGGAATAGCGATATACACCTTCCCCGCCGATCTCAGGCAAAGAAAGGAATCCTGCAATTTCTTTCAGAAGCTTGTCGGTATATCTCTGTCCAAAAACCTCGTTAAGGAAACGAGTGTTCAGGATCTGTATAGCCATAGCCGCTCCGGAACCGTTGTCAGCGATAATTTTATTTACATCTATGTCAAGTCTTGAGCGGTTTTTAATGCCAAGCATCGAGTCAAAGAAAGCAAGGTTATAGAGCTGTGCATTCTTCTCCTCTATCTGTTTTTCAGATTCACATCGGAATATTACAGATGAAAGCACCTGAGAGATGCTTCTTATCATTTTTCTCTCGTTATAGCTCCACTTATGCTCTTCCCGGTGCAGGTACATGATTATACCGTTAACACCATTGTTGTCGTTAAGAACTGTCAGAGCAAATGCAGAAATTCCTAAAGCTGCAAGACGCTCTTCATTCTCAGTGGAAAAGTAGTTGTCAACTTCGGAAGCTTCTTTCTTTATGGTGTCATAACTGTTCACAATCTTCTCATAAGACGCAGATATCCCGCAGCTGTTGCGTTCATAACGGCAGAATTCCTTTCTTTCGCCGTCAGTCCCGTCTCCGAAAGCAATGATACCGTCTATATGAAGATATTCTCCTGCAAGATCAAGAACTTTTATGACCGCATCACTTGCCCGCGGTTCCTGCATTATTACGGACTGCATACTGTTGACAACCATCTGCTGCTCAACGTTTGCTCCGAGCTGCTTGTTGACTGCATTTGAATTCTCAGCTTCATTGTAAAGCGCAACGATCGAATGAGCAATACTTGAAAGGCACTCTGCAAGTCCTTTGAGATAAGGCTCAGCTTTCTTTACAGCATCTTCGCTGTCCGAGCCAAGATACCAGTATGCGCCTGTATGAAAACTGAACCGTACCGGTTCCTTCGCAGAGTATGGGTAATCAGTCTTTTCCGTGTATGAAGGCGCGGAAATAACACTGCCGTCCTCGTCAAGAATAGCAGTATAAAGTCTCGGATCAGACGAGAAAGGATTCTGTATTCTGCGGAGATAATCCTTTCCGCATATCTCAAGCAGTGAAGCGGAATTGTTGTTGAGCGGGGATATCTTATTTCCCTGCCGCTTTTCAAATTCGCTGATAACACTGTCATTCGGTATCGAATCTATGTACTCATACACATCAAGCAATATACCGGAGAACTTTCCCTGATCTACCTTGCAGCAAGACATATACGCCCAATGCAATTCGCCTTCATGTTCAATTCTGAAATGTGTATGCATACGCTCCGCCGAACCGTGGGCATATTCGTTTATGGTATCCATAAGCGGCGGAAAATCATCAATATACACAAAGTCAGAAAATGCGAGAGACTTTCCGTATGTTGTACCGTCATATTCTCCCACAACCGTAAGCGTTATGCTTCCGGCGGTTTTTACGATAATATCTATACAGTTATACTGTTTAAGCAAAGAAAACAGATCGAACATTTTGCCACCTTCTGTCTGTTATGGACATAAAAATCCAACTTATTCTATATATAAATATAACACATTTTTTCAACAAAATCAATAGCTTTTTGTAATATTTTTACATTTATTTGAATTATTATTTTTATATTCTTTAATATAAGAATAGATATTTCATTCCGGCACTGTCCGGGCATCAAAAATTTTTGAAAAAACTGTTGACAAATCAGAAAAAATGTGATATTATTGCAATAATGACTATGACGAAGATCGTCGGTATGAAAGTTTTCAGAAAGCCGTTGGGCGATGCGAAACGGTAACGGACATACATGTACAGCTCCCTTCCGAGTCGGAAATGCGAAAGCGAAAGCAAGTAATATTTCCCGTCCTGCCGCGTTAAGGCATAAGGCTTGATAGAGCCTGAGGGGCGCAGAAAAGCGCAATTTGAGTGGTACCGCGGGTATTGTATATTCCCGTCTCAAAGAAATTCTTTGGGACGGTTTTATTTTTTTCAAAACCGTCCGTCAACACAATTTTCAGGAGGAAACAGAAATGAAATTCAGCTTCTCAACTCTCGCCTGCCATGATTTTGAATGGTCCGACATCTATTCAATGGCAAAAGACCTCGGATTTGACGGAATAGAGATCCGCGGTCTCGGAAACGACATCTTCTCCGTCAAGGCAAAGCCTTTCACGGAAAAACAGCTCCCCACAACTATTGCAAAGCTTAAGAGCATCGGTATTGAGATCTCGTGCTTCTCGTCCGGCGCCTGCCTTCGCTTCAAGGAAAAGTCCGCCGAAAACAAGGCGGAGATCATAGAGTATATCAAGCTTGCAAGTAAAATGGGAACATCATTCGTTCGTATCCTTGCAGATGACGGACTTGCTCCTTCCGGTCTTGTAGATGACGATTTCGTGATCTCAGAACTGAAAGAACTTGCTGTTACCGCGGAAGAATACAACGTTACCCTGCTGGTTGAGACAAACGGAGATTACTGCGATACCAAGCGTCTTTGCAAAGTTCTCGAAAGTGTCGGAAGCAGAAAGATAGGCGCGCTCTGGGATATGCACCACCCCTACAGATTTACAGGCGAGCTTCCCGAAACAACAGTTGCAAATCTCGGCGAGCACATCAAGTACACACATATTAAAGACAGTGTAATGACAGACGGCAAGCTTACATATAAGCTCATGGGCGAAGGCGATATGCCGATTAAGGATATGCTCGATGCACTCAAGAGCATAAACTACAACGGTTATGTAACTCTCGAATGGGTAAAGCGCTGGTCAAAAGAACTCTGCGACGCTGGTATCGTTATACCCCATTTCATGAACTATATGACGCCCTACAGACACCGTCATAAACACCCCCTCCAGGACAACAGCCGCAAGGACGGCGGAAAGTACATCTGGCCCAAGGAGAGACTTATCGACTACACATTTCCCGATGTACTTGACAGAGTCTGCGAAGAATTTCCGAACCAGTACGCGTTCAGATACACCGAGCTTGACTATACAAGAACATATCCGGAATTCAGAGATGATGTTGACAACTTTGCACGCGCACTTGTTGCAATGGGCGTAAAGAAAGGCGATCATGTAGCTATCTGGGCTACCAATGTTCCCTCCTGGTTCATCACATTCTGGGCAACAACCAAGATAGGCGCTGTACTTGTTACTGTAAATACAGCTTACAAGATCCACGAGACCGAATATCTTCTGAAACAGTCCGATACCCATACTCTGGTAATGATCGAGAACCATAAGGACTGCGATTACAAGTCTATAATACGCGAGATATGCCCGGAGCTTGATACATGTGAAAAGGGCAAGCTCAACTCCAAACGTCTGCCGGTACTCAAGAACATTATTACCGACGGATTTGAAATGCCCGGCGCATACACATGGGAAGAAGCAAATGCGAAGGCTGCAGAAGTTCCGTACAGCGATGTCGAGAAGCTTCGCCGTACTATCGACAAGAACGACGTTGCGAATATGCAGTACACCTCCGGAACGACAGGCTTCCCCAAGGGCGTTATGCTCACTCACTACAATGTTGTAAACAACGGCAAGGCTATCGGCGACTGCATGGATCTTTCCACATCGGACAGAATGATGATCCAGGTTCCTATGTTCCATTGCTTCGGTATGGTACTTGCAATGACAGCTTCTGTTACTCACGGCGTAACAATGTCGCCTATCCCGGCATTCTCGCCCAGAAAGGGTCTGAACTGCATTAACAAGGAGAAGATCACCTGCTTCCACGGCGTTCCTACGATGTTTATTGCTATGCTCGGTCATGAGAATTTCCCGACAACGGACTTCTCGCACATGAGAACCGGTATTATGGCAGGCTCCCCCTGCCCTATCAAGACTATGCAGGACGTTATAGAGAGAATGCACATGAGCGAGATCTGCATTACCTACGGTCAGACAGAAGCATCTCCTGCCACCACAATGAGCAAGACAACCGACAGCGTTGAACAGCGTGTCAATACTGTAGGCGGACCGATATTCGGAGTAGAATGCAAGATCGTTGACCCCGAAACTAATGAAGAGCTTCCGGACGATGTTGACGGCGAGTTCGTTGCACGCGGCTATAACATAATGAAGGGATACTACAAAATGCCCGAAGCTACCGCAGCAGCTATCGACTCCGAGGGCTGGCTCCATACAGGTGACCTTGCCCGCCGCCGTTCTTCCGACGGTTATTACAAGATCACCGGACGTATCAAGGATATGATAATCCGCGGCGGCGAAAACATCTATCCCAAGGAGATCGAGGACTTCCTCTATACTCACCCGAAAGTCAAGGACGTTCAGGTCGTAGGCGTTCCCGACAAGGATTACGGCGAGGAGATCATGGCCTGCATCATTCTGAACGACGGCGAAACATCAGATGAAGAAGAGATCAAACAGTTTGTCCGCGATCACATGGCAAAGCACAAGGTACCGAGATACGTTGATTTCGTAACCGAGTTCCCGATGAACGCAGCCGGAAAGATACTCAAATACAAGATGCGTGAAGCAGCAGTAGAAAAGCTTGATCTTCACAGCGCAAACAAGATAATAACAGCATAAAGAAATGCCGCAGCTTTTAGAAGCTGCGGCATCTTTTTGTTCATTTATCATTGACATTTGGACATTTTGGTGATATAATAACAGACAGTATGCGGGTATGGCGGAATTGGCAGACGCGCCGGATTTAGGTTCCGGTGGGCAACCGTGCAGGTTCAACTCCTGTTACCCGCACCAGGCGCGGAGTCCGCGCTGACAACCCGCCCACAGATTCATCTGTGGGCGGGTTTTTGTGTCGTATCACACAAGTTTTGCAATAATCCAAAGCGTTCGGCGCAGACAGGCGCGACGGCGCCTCCGAATCCGCCCGCAGTATCATCTGTGGGCGGATTTTTGTGTCTTATCACACAAGCCTTGCAAAAATCCAAAGCATTCCGTAAAAACAGGCGCGACGGCAGGCTGCGGAAAACCTGTCTCTGACTTTTCAGCTACTGTTTTTATTATCTGTACAGAAACAACAATTAATATGACATAAAAACCTCCTGTTATAAGAAAGATACTCATATAGAAGTTATAAGCCATAGTATTTCTGATTTACAGTCAGAAGTACTATGGCGTTTTTATTGACAGTACAGAGATGATGTGCTATAATCGTTACTGACAAAGATCGGAATTTAGAATATAATAGATTGGAGAAAACATATG
>JAFVBZ010000162.1 GCA_017479645.1 Ruminiclostridium sp.
GCATCTTGCAGCGCCCCTTCTCTTAAATCACTCATACTACATTAGTATCTATCCGCAGACAAAATCAAGTATTTCGTCACGATTCAGATATGCGCGCAGAGCGCGCTCCACAATTGTGCATTATGCATTGTGAATTGTGCATTTGTCTATATTTCGATAGAAATATAGTATCAGATCTTTCAATTCATATACTCGCCGTTATACTCAAGGAGGGTAACGGACGTTACGCCCTCGATGCCTTTGAAGCGGGAGAGTCCGGAGGTGTCGTTGTTCTTCACCTTTATCTCTATCGTGATCTCGTTGCTGTCGCCGGTCTTGGATTTGTTCTTAAGGCGGTACTTCATTGCTCCGAGGACTGCGTTCACGTTATCTTCCGCAGCGTCGGTGTAATGCACGATAAGCAGGTAGTTGCGCTTCGTCTTTTTCAGCATGGAGAACACTATGTATATCACTGCTATCAGCACTGTGCCGAGTATTGCCACAAAGTACAGTCCCGCGCCCGCAGTTATGCCCGAGGCGATAGACCAGAACAGGAATCCGATATCCAGCGGATCCTTAATCGCGGAACGGAAACGAACGATAGAAAGCGCACCCACCATACCGAGCGACAGCACAACGTTCGAGCTTATGGTCATTATGATAAATCCCGTTATCGATGTTATCATCACCAGCAGTATGTTGAAATTGTCGCTGTACACGACCCCGCGGTAGCAGAAGCGGTACACGAGATATATTATCACTCCGCACAGGAGCGACGAAAGCATCGCCGCGATTATCGACGCGGGAGTGAGCGCCGTAAAATTCAGATCGTCGCCGAACAGCGCTATCGTATCACTTATTATGCTCATTGCCTTTGGTGCCATTGTTTTACCCTCCGTTGAGAATGATATCAGTATTTCGCGTGCAGACGGTCACTGCACATTATATATTTCGAGACGGACTCCTGCGCCGCGGATATCCCGGTAAGCATCTGAAGTATATAATCCGGGATATAGTTGTCGTACTTTACTTCAAGCACTATGTCATTATCTTCCATGACAGTCTCGTAAATGTTGCCGGCGTCGAAAATGTCGAACCCGTTCACACATGCGGCTATCTTCATATCAAACGTTATGCGCACATTGCCCGCCCTGCATATATACGGCTCGCGTATGTAATCCACTATCACCGCCGGTGAGAGCCGGGCAGCGGAATGCGACGCGAACATATCACCGCCGGAAGTGTCGGCGTACTTCTCATCGGCAAGAAACTCATAGTTTCCTGACAGAAGGCTCCTGTACTGCTCTCCGGTGATCGTTATGCTCTTTTTGTAGCCGACGTTGTCGTTCTTTATCTTCTCTTCAAGATGTATCACGTCCGGCGAAAGATCATAGGCGCGTATGCGGTATTTCTTCCGGTTAAGCGCACCGTTCACCTTGTCCTTGTACGCCGTGCCGTAGATGTCATCGAAATACAGGCTCGTAACGCGGTACATTCCGTTTTTCGCATGCCCGTCCGGCTGCATTACCGCGTTCAGGCGCTGACGGAGTATGTGGTATGTCCCGCCGTTTATACGGTACTTTATCTCGTGCCGGTATCTTATCTTATCCATTGATCCCGCCTGTTCCCGATGCTATTATCTCCGTTATCTCTTCTATATTACGGTCAAGGCAGTCTATCCGGAGATCGGCATACTTCTCATAATACGGACTTCTCTCCGCAAATATATCTTCTATCGTCATGCCCTTTGCCGCCGCGATCCCGCGGGTCTTTATGTTGTTAAGCCGCCTTTTCAGCTCTCCACACGGAACTTCGAGATATACGCAGATGCCGGTCTGCTTTAAGAACTTCATTCCCCGTTCGCAGAAAACGGCGCTTCCGCCGGTAGCTATCACGGTATCTTCGGTCTCGGTCACGGACAGGAGCGCTTCCTCCTCCATTTCCTCAAACCGTTTGATTCCGTACCTGTCTATAAGATGCCACAGTACGTCGTGATTCTGGCGCTGTATTATTAAATCGGTATCGACGAACTGCATACCGAGCGTTTTGGCGAGAACTACGCCGACTGTGCTTTTGCCGCAGCCCGGCATTCCCGTAAGTATGATGTTTTTCAAGATTTTCTCACCGATCCTGTTTGTGTAGTTGCTGTGATCCGCGGCAAATATCAGTACCAGCTCGGGATCATGCCCTCGAACCCGT
Source organism: Ruminiclostridium sp. (assembly GCA_017479645.1). Taxonomy (GTDB): domain Bacteria; phylum Bacillota; class Clostridia; order Oscillospirales; family Ruminococcaceae; genus Ruminiclostridium_E. Next base: position 2,179 of record JAFVBZ010000162.1, read on the forward strand.
TATACTCGCGGACGGTCTTTTCCGCGGCTGATATCGCCTGCCCGAGCGCGTCCTTGCCGTACCGGTAAGCCTCGCATATCCTTCGTATCGTATCTACGGCTGTGTAAAGCCCTGCAAGTGAGAAGAAGTCTCCGGGAATATCGCCGCCGAAATAGCCATTTATCTGACCGCGCGCAAAGGCTATGGTGCATGAACGGCTCACGCACTGGAAATCCATATACGGGTCACCCCAGCACCAGCGCCCGAAGTCTATGACTCCATATTCGCCGTCGTTCCCGATAACCAGGTTTCCGGAGCGGAAATCGCCGTGCAGGGCTGTCTGCGGTCTGTTCTTTACGAGATGCCTGTTGCGCTCTATGAAATCAAGCGTTTCACGGCGTCCTTTGAAATTAACGCCTATGATGCGGAATTTGCCGAGAAGCTCGTCAAGATGCTTCTGGTAGTATTCGTCCCACGGCAGGATATCGTCCGGCGCTTTGACTTCGTGTATGCGGCGGAGAAGAGCGCCTGCCTTTTCGCCGAAGCGAACCTGTTCCGGGGTGTGGATATTCCGTATTTTTGTATCGGCATCTTCGCCCTCTACCCATGTGTAGAGCGTGTATGCAAGAGTATCGCCGCCGCATGCGGCAACCTCGATAGGGAGATTCATATTAAGTCCGAGACTGTCATGAATGTACTGCGAGAACTTTGCGCTTTCGCAGTGGCGCTTGTAGTTTTCGATACCGGACGTGCGCAGGATAAGCTCAACGCCGTTGCAGCGGGTTATATGGTACTTATTTTCCCCGGAAAGTCCGATCTCTATCGGCTCTATCTCGATCCAGTTCCTGCTGTCCTCGATATCCGAAAGCTTTGCTTCAAGCTCCATTTTCTCCCTCCTCTCTTTTATTCTTTACATGTTTTATCTTTCCGATAAGGGTCTGTATTCCGTCCTCGGCTGCACGTTAAGGTACGCGGGACGGATTATCTTCTTTCCGTTCACAAGTTCTTCTATGCGGTGAGCCGACCAGCCGGATATTCTTGCCGCCGCAAAGAGCGGGGTATAAAGCTCGAGCGGCAATCCGAGCATAGAGTAGCAGAATCCGCTGTAAAAGTCGATGTTTGCGCTTACGCCCTTGTATATGCGGCGCTTTCGGGATATGAGTTCTGCGGCAAGCCTTTCAACGGAGGAGTATAGCTCATACTCTTTCTCCATCTGTTTTTCGGCAGCCAGCTTTTCGACATATTTCTTGAATATCTGCGCTCTCGGGTCGGATATTGAATATACCGCGTGACCCATACCGTAGATAAGACCGCTCTTGTCGAAAGCCTGTTTTTCGAGAAGCTTATCGAGGTAGGCGGTGATCTCGTCGTCGTCTTTCCAGTCCTTGACTTCGCGTTTCAGCTCATCGAACATACCCATTACTTTCAGATTCGCGCCGCCGTGCTTCGGACCTTTCAGAGAGCAGAGCGCTGCGGTGACAGCGGAGTATGTGTCGGTACCGGAAGAGGTAACCACATGTGTGGTGAATGTGGAGTTGTTGCCGCCGCCGTGCTCGGCATGGAGTACCAGCGCCACATCAAGGACTTTAGCTTCAAGTTTTGTGTATTTGCAGTCGGCGCGCAGCATATAGAGAATGTTCTCCGCAGCGGAGAGGTTCTTTTTGGGGCGGTGGATTATAAGTCCGTCGCCGTCGATATAGTAGCGCTTAGCGTTGTAGCTGTAAACCATAAGCAGGGGGAACAGCGCGATCAGTTCAAGTGACTGGCGCAGCACGTTCGGAACGCTGGTGTCGTTCGGGAAGTCATCATAAGCGTACAGAGAAAGCACGCATTTGGAAATTGTGTTCATAAGGTCATTGCTTGGAGATTTCAGCACGATATCCCGCACGAAGGAAGAGGGGAGTCTTCTGAAAGAGCCGAGCATATTAGTGAATTCGGCGAGCTGGTCTGCATTCGGCAGGTTACCGAAAAGCAGGAGATATGTGATCTCCTCGAAGCCGAATCTGTCATCATTCACAAATCCCCGTATCAGATCGTCAACATTTATGCCGCGGTAGTAGAGTTCTCCCTCGCACGGAACGAGCTTTCCGTCTGTCTCTTTCTTTGATACTATTTCGGAAATTTCCGTAAGCCCCGTGAGAACGCCCTTGCCATCAAGATCGCGAAGTCCGCAGTAAACATTGTGTTCAAGGTAAAGTTCGGGGGAGATATTGCCGTTGCCCGTGCAGAGAGCGGCGAGCTCTTCGATCTGCGGGGTAACTTTTGAAAATGGGTAATGCGAAGCCATATCTTACCTCCTTATACTGTTTCGTGTACTTGAATGACCCAATAGTCAATATACTTTAATATTATACCATATTTTCCGCCGGATTGCAACCCTTTTTGGGTTTTACGAGAGATTTGAGAGAGGGGGTGCTGCCCCGCTGGCGGCTTCGCCCCGCAGCAGGAAGCTGCGAGCGTGACCGCCCAAAGCTTTTTAGAGACTTTGGGGAAACCTTTTTGTGAATCGAAGTTTTCTGTATGGCGCGCATCGTGCGCGCTTTTGGAAAACTTCTCACCGCTTCCGTGCGGTGCAAAAGGTTATCCCCCAAACCCCCTTCCAAAAAACTTTGATCGCTCCGCAGTTAAGGGAGAAGGTTATCACAACAGAACAAAAAGACTGCTGAACAAACAGATTTCAGCAGTCTTTTTTGTATTCAGATGAATATAACTAACCGAGGTGGCGCACCCGCCAATAGAAGAATGTAGCTACGCATAACGCCGCGGGGCGTCCCCCGCAGCTACGCATTTCGCCGCGGCGCGTCCGCCGTCTCTCACTTCTTCTCCTGCAGGCCTCTGTTCACGGCGCTGACGAGTGCATACACAGACGACATGATGATATCGGAGTGGACGCCGACGCCCCATGAGACAGTGCCGTTGATGCCGATCTCGAGGTAGGACATAGCGTTCGATTTTGAGCCCTGTTCAAGAGCCTGCTCGGAGTAGTCGAGGATCGAAAACTCTGTTCCGAGAAGCTCCATGAGCGCAGCGGATACCGAGTCAAGACGACCGTTTCCGTGTCCCTCGGTCACGGTCTTGTTCCCGCGCATAAGAGTGGTCACGGCTGCGGTTATCTCGCCGTCCTTCTGTGTATAATGCGTTTCAAGCACTTTGAGAGGTGAGAAGATATTCACGAACGAGCCGTTGAATACGCTGTAAACATCGTCCGGCGTAAGCTCGCGGTGCTGCTTGTCCGAAACGTCCTTGACCGCGTAGCCCACGATCTCCCGCAGTTTCGGCGGGAGAGAGATGCCGAACTTCTTCTCGAGCAGGAAGCCTATGCCGCCCTTTCCGCTCTGGCTGTTGATTCGGATAATATCGCCGTCGTACTCGCGCCCGATGTCCTTCGGGTCTATCGGCAGATACGGCACATTCCAGTGTGCCGTGCCGTTTTCGCGGTACTTCATTCCCTTTGCTATCGCGTCCTGATGCGATCCGCTGAATGCGGCGAATACAAGCTCTCCGCTGTACGGCTGGCGCTCATATACGCGCATGCAGGTCACTTTTTCGTATGTACTTACTATCGACGGTATGTCGGTGAGATCAAGCTTCGGGTCAACACCGTGACTGTACATATTCAGCGCAAGCGTCACGATATCGACATTTCCCGTTCTCTCGCCGTTGCCGAACAGCGTTCCTTCTACTCTGTCCGCTCCGGCAAGCAGACCGAATTCCGTGTCCGCTACCGCGCAGCCGCGGTCATTGTGCGTATGAAGTGATACTATAACATTCTCCCGCTTGTAAAGTCCGTGGCACATATATTCCACCTGCTCGGCGTAAATGTGCGGCATCGAAAGCTCAACAGTAACCGGAAGATTGATTATCACCTTGTTATCCGGTGACGGCTCCCAGACTTTAAGCACCGCGTTACATACTTCAAGCGCAAAATCCGGCTCTGTGCCTGTGAAGCTTTCCGGGGAATACTCAAAGCTGAAATTGCCCTCGGTTTTTTCGGCATACTGCTTTATGAGCTCTGCGCCGGATACCGCAATCTCCTTTATCTCGTCCTTTGATTTGCGGAACACCTGTTCGCGCTGTGCTTCCGATGTGGAATTGTAGAGATGCACTATCGCGTTCTTTGCGCCGGAAAGAGCCTCGAAAGTCTTGCGGATTATATGCTCCCTCGACTGGGTGAGCACCTGTATCTTCACATCGTCCGGTATCAGCCCGTCCTCTATAAGACGGCGGCAGAACTCATATTCTGTCTCACTTGCCGCGGGGAAGCCTATCTCGATCTCCTTGAATCCGAGCCTTACGAGAAGCTTGAAAAACTCAAGCTTCTCCCCGAGATTCATAGGCACCACGAGCGCCTGATTCCCGTCCCGCAGATCAACGCTGCACCATATCGGCGCTTTATCCACATATTCTTTCGTTACCCAGCTGTGATCCGCTTCCGGCGGCATAAAGTAATTCCGGCTGTACTTTCCTTTTATTTCCATAGGTTCTCCAGTTTTTATCTGTTGCACTCAACGAAATGCCATGCGTCACGGCACATCTGCTCAAGTCCGCGCTCCGCCTTCCAGCCGAGTTCCCTGAATGCCTTATCCGGTACGGAGTAGCATTCCGCTGCATCGCCGGGTCTGCGGTCACCTATGACGTACGGGAGCTTGATGTTGTTCACACGCTCGAATGTGTTGATTATGTCGAGTACGGAATAGCCATTGCCAGTACCGAGGTTGAACGGCTCTGCGCCGGTCTTTGTGCGAACGTATTTCAGCGCGGCAAGATGACCGAGCGCAAGGTCAACGACATGGATATAGTCGCGGACGCAGGTGCCGTCGGGCGTGGGGTAGTCATTGCCGAAAACGGTGAGTTTTTCCTGTTTTCCGGTGCATACGTTGATGATTATAGGCATGAGATTGTTCGGAATGCCGTTGGGGTCCTCGCCGATCTTGCCGCATTCGTTCGCGCCGATAGGGTTGAAGTAGCGCAGGAGCGCTGCGGAGAAGTCCTTGTCCGCCTTGCAGATCGCGCGGAGCATATCCTCGATAGTCAGCTTTGTCTCGCCGTAGGGATTTATAGCCGAGAGCGGGAACGTCTCGTCAACCGGCACTTTCTCCGGCATTCCGTAAACCGTTGCAGAAGAACTGAAAATTATCTTCCTGCAGCCGTGTTTCTTCATTGCTTCAAGCAGTGTGAATGTGCCGCCGAGGTTGTTCTTATAGTACATAAGCGGTTCTCTTACGCTTTCGGCGACAGCCTTGTATCCTGCGAAATGAATGACCGCTTCTATCTCGTTCTCCGAGAATATCTTCTCCATATCCGCTTCATTGCACATATCGGCTTCATAGAACTTGAAATTCTTGCCGCTTATCTCCTTTATCAGCTCAACCGCCTTGGGCTTTGAGTTGTAGAAGTTATCCATTACAACGATCTCTTCTCCCGCCTTGAGCAGCTCAATACATGTATGCGAGCCGATGTAGCCTGTTCCGCCTGTTACTAAAATTGCCATTGTTCTTCTTTCCTTTCGTTTTATGAATTATATTGATCTTTCATCAGACTTGTTAATTCTCATATTCGCTGCGGGGCGTTCCCCGCCGAGGGACGGGGGGGCGAGCAGCCCCAGCGCTCTCCGCGAGGACGTCAGCCAATAAAGTTCCTTTATTGGCTGACAGCGGCGTTTTCTCAGATCTCTGCTTCTTTATGCCGGGTAACGTGGCAGCCCACATTCACAGCTACCGGGAGACCGGCGATATGAGTCGGGGCTGTCTCGATATTCACATACAGCGCTGTGACAGTACCGCCGAAGCCCTGTGAGCCGATGCCGGTCTTGTTGGCTTCTTCCAGCATACGCTGTTCGAGATCGGCATAGTACGGGTCAGCATTGCGGATCCGCAAATCGCGGCACAGCGCTTTCTTCGCAAGAAACGCGCACTGCTCGAAGTCACCGCCTATGCCCACGCCGAGAACTATCGGGGGGCAGGGATTGCTGCCTGCCGCACTTACCGTCTCCGTTACGAATGCCACAATATCATCTACCGACGCGGAGGGGGTGAACATCTTCATTCTGCTCATGTTCTCGCTTCCGAAGCCTTTGGGCGCTACCGTGAACTTCACCTTGTCGCCGTCCGTAATAAACGTATGTATCACTGCCGGGGTGTTGTCATTCGTGTTCCCGCGTCTTATCGGGTCTTTTACAACCGAGAGCCGCAGCTTTCCTTCGACATACCCCTTTGCAACGCCCCTGTTCACTGCTTCATACAGGTTCCCGCCTGTGAAATGAACGTCTTGTCCTATCTCCAGGAATATTACTGCCATGCCGGTGTCCTGACATATCGGAACATTCAGTTCCGCGGCACAGTCTATGTTGCTTACTATATCGCCCAGCACCTCGCGGCATACCGGGCTTTCTTCACGCTTTGCAGCGTTCTCTATCGTCTCGCGCATCATGCACGGAAGGTGCAGGTTCGCGTCCTCGCACAGCTTCGCCACCGTCTCGGCAACGAGCGATACGTCAATCTCCCTCATTTTCGCCGTCCTCCTCCGTGCTGTCATTCGCGGTTTCTTCCGCATCATCGCCCGGTCTGTGCCGTATCACCGAATACAGCTCCTCGCGTATCAGCCGCACCTTTTCGCGGTTAAGCTCAAGCAGTGCCATGCAGATATATACGCGTACAAGGCATATCGCGCCGGAGACCATAAGTCCGCCTTCAAGGCTGAAATTCTCGCTGAAAAGCAGCATCCACGACAATACCATGAAGTCGATCAGCACTGAGGCTATCACTCCCCAGAAGCACGCCCATATCGCGGCGGGCTTGTGTATGAAGCCGTGAATGCTGCACCGTTCCATGCCCTTTTCTATGTCTATCGTCATCATCGTGTCGCACATATCCTCGCGGTACGAATGGTAGAATTTCAGACGATAGCTGTCTTCCGCCGCCTTTGACCACAGACAAAGCTCGTTTCCGCGCAGCTTGTTGAGATTGCGGCGGTACTGGGTGTCGATTATCCCGTCGAGCTTTTCAACAAGCTCGTCCCGGCTCATCGCGCACTCTTCCTCAACGCGCATCTTTATGAACTTTTTCTTTTGATTTGCCATATATCCTTATTCTTTCACTTCGTCGAAGATCCGGTAGTTTCCCGCCCGCAGGACTTCTATAAAATGTTGTATGTCCCGTATCGTCTCTTCCGTTTCTATGCCGGAGAGACGCGCCTGGTTCGCGTGGTGATTGTCACTTCCGGCAGTGTAGGGAAGCCCGTAGCTGTCAGCATAGACTTTCGCCATTTCATTCTCGAACGGCTTTCTGCAAGAGTTTATTATCTCCACCGCGTCACACTTGCGGGGCAGCAGCCTTATCATTTCTATGTACCAGTCCTCCCGGAACGGGTGAGCGTGGCTCACATAAGCTCCGGCGGAGCGCACAAGATCGAAATAGTCGTTGGGCGGCATCGTCACCGTTTCCGGGTGAGCGAGGAGCCATTCCTTGTCAAGCCCGTATGTGAGGAAGTCCGAGCCTTCTATGGTGTACTCCCAGCCGAAGAATACATCGAGCCCGATCTCCTCTCCGCGCTTTTTCGCGTTCTCGTAGCCGAGGAACATTATATCCACCTGCTGTTCCCAGGGTGTATGCCGGTCAGCACGGGTGTTGCCGTTGAGAAAGTGATCGGTTACGATTATCCCCTTGAACCCTCTCGATTTGTAGAAATCCGCCTGCACAGCTCCGGGAGCCGATGCGCAGGCACTCGATTCCGCGGTGTGGCAGTGGGTTTCGTACCTGTTCATATATAGTTTATGACCTCCGTTATTTTTCCGTTTCTTACCGAGACTCTCGGTACGCGCTTGCTTACAAGGCAAAGCAGCTCGTAACCTATCGTTCCGAGCATATCCGCTATATTATCGGCTTTTATCTCATCTATGGTGTCCGAGTAAAGTTCGGCGATATCCCCGACTCTGACATCAAGTCCGGTAACATCTGCCATCATCTGATCCATGCACACGCGGCCTGCTATGGGAGCGCGCTGACCGTTTATGTACACCGCGCCCTTGTTTGACAGTCCGCGGGAGTAGCCGTCGGCATAGCCTGCCGGTATCACGGCAAGCACCGTCTCCTTTTCGGTGACATAAGTTCTGCCGTAGCTTACCGCCGTTCCTGCAGGTACGGTCTTGAGCTGGCATACCGCCGCCCGTAGCCGCATTACCGGCTTTATATCGAGCGGCACCGCAAGCGCGGTGTTCGGCATACAGCCGTAGGTGATGATGCCGCTTCTTACCATATCTCCGCCGAATTCCGGGTGATAGAGGATACCGCCGCTGTTGCGGGAATATACCGGGATCCCTTTCTCCTTCGCTTCGGCAGCCACAGTATTCAGCTTTTTCTGCTGTTCGTTGGTGTAGGCAATGTCGGAGGGATCGGAGCTGTCCGCAACGGCAAAATGTGTATAAACGCCCTTAACTTCAAGTCCGTCAAGAGAAAGAATCTCATGCAGCTCCTCCACCGTATCTATCCCGACGCGGTTCATGCCGGTGTTGACCTTTATATGCACCTTTATCTTCGTGCCGTGAGCGGAGGCGTAATCCGACAGCATCTTCGCGTGTTCGAGGCTTGCCGCCGTCTGTTCAAAGTCTCCCTCGGCGATCTCGGGCTGCCATTCCTCGTCACAGTAGCCGAAGATGACTATCTGGGCATCGGGAACGGTCTTCCGCAGGTCAATAGCTTCCAGAACGTTCGATACCGCGTAGCTCTTTATGCCCTGTTTCCACAGCTCCTTCGCGATAATATCCGCGCTGTGGCCGTAGGCATCCGCCTTAACGACTGCCATTACCGGCTTTCCGCCGGCAGCCTTCTTTATTTCTGCAATGTTGCTGTCGAGAGTGTCGAGATCTATCTCCGCCCACACTCTGCGCAAAAGCTTATCCATTGAGCAATGCACCTTCCGTTTTATGATTGTTACAGGTTTTATAAAAGAAGTTCGCTTATGATATGAATTTTTGTCACATCAAATCGAAAATTACTATTGTATTTTATGTTGATTTGTGTTAAAATAATATAGTTACAGCAAAAATTACATTATTATTATATACTTTTTGCGCGCCGATTTCAACAGTTTTTTGAAATTTCGCAAAAAAACCTTGCAATAAGCTTCGGAGGGGTGAGAACGAATGCGCGTCAGAAGGAAAAGCAACTGGTATATTTATCTTATAGCTCTCGTGGTATCGTTCGTTGTCCTCGGACTTTTTGTGCAGAGCATCTGGGGCTCTATCTTCCCGGAGGACGGTGAGGGAGCCGGAAAATACTCGATCTCGCGTTCCGACTACCGTCCGAGCGCGGATATAAACATAACTTCGCTGATAATGCTTTCGGATATGAAGGCGGCAACGCCTATGTACTACATGCTGATGAACTATCAGCCGAGGAATGAGATCATTGTATTCGTACCGCTTCGCGAGAATATGCGGGTGAACTACGGCGGAAATACCGGAAGCCTGTACGAGATGTATGACAACTACGGCGCAAAAGCCGTTGCCGAGGGTATAGAAGATCTTCTCGGCATAAAGTGCGAGCACTATATCAAGTTTGACCGCCTGTCATTTATCGACTTTATCGACATGGGCGGTGCCGTGTATGTAAATATCCCGTCAGATGTGGTCGAGAAGAAGACTGTTCCCGTGCTCAAGAAGGAGATAATCGAGGTTGACGGGGAAGAGCAGGAAGTTACCCGCCAGGTACCCGAGACCACCGAGACTGTGATCTTCGAGGAAGGCACCATATATATGAGCGGGGAGAAGCTTTACGACTACCTCACCTACGATTTCAAGCGCGGCACCGATTACACTCTCGCAGTGCAGGGCTCTGCCGCAATGAATATGATAAACCGCAATTTCAGAGGAATGTCATCGACACAGATGCAGGGTCTTGCGGAAGCGATAATAAAGACCACCGAGACGGATATCGTGTTCGACGACTATACCGCCATACAGGCGGTGTTCAACTATACCCTTGAAAACAGCATAAACCCGTGCGAATACTACATACCCTACGGTGAGACCGACGGCGGGTATTTCGTACTCTCTGACGGCGCGAGATCAACGCTTCTGGACAGAATGGGGATAAAGATCTCCGAAAAGCGGACACAGGGGTGACGGCGTGAAATACAGGACACGATACCGAATCTATAACTTTGCCGGGCGCATCGGCTCGGTGCTTTTGTTCGTGATCGCCGCGTGCTATGTGTTCACGGCACTGGGGCTTTTCTCGCTCGGCATCGTCGCATTCCCCTCCGTGCTTCTCGGAAGGCTCGGCATTCTCACCGTGACCTCGGATATCTCCGGCGGAGCGCTGCTGATGATAAGCGGCGGAGTGCTGCTGCTCGGAACGGGTATGTGCTTCGGAGCCGTGCCGGTCTGCGCATCTTTCTATGGCATTTTCAGACGGTTTCTGAAATCCTCCGCAGTGCGCAGGGAAAGAGCTTACAATGAAGAGGATCAGACTTCTTAAAATATTCAGCGTCGTTTTCTGCATTGCGGGAGCGGCACTTACAGCCGCGGGTGCGGCGATACATTTCCGGGCTGCGGAAAGTGGCTACGCCGGCAGCGTTATTACCGAGACAGCCGAGTTTGAAGCGCCTCGGGAGCTTGTGGCAATAACCACCTCCATGCCGATAACGGCAGAGTACGGCGATACCGACAAGGTCATCGTTTCCTACACCGGGAGCCTTCCTCTGATATTCACAGAGGAAAAGGGAATGCTGCGCATAACGCAGAACGATACCTTCACAATGACGCTTTTCTCTCCGGAAGCAGCAAAGTCATCGGTGCATATCACCCTGCCTCACAAGGTGTATGAACGGATAAGCCTGTCAAGCTCCAGCGGTTCGGTGACTGCGGACTGCCTTATGGCGGGAACGCTTGAATTCGGCACAAAGAGCGGCGATATGCGGCTGCTCGGCATAGATGAGCGGGCTTCGGTGCGCACCGACAGCGGCAGCGTTTACGCGGAATTCTCGTCGTTTGCGTCGGATATGACGATATACGGCGGTGCAGGTGACGTTACTTTGCTGATGCCGCAGGAGCTTTCGCTCTATCTCGAATTTTTCACCGAGAGCGGGACATTCACCTCCGAGCGCTTTGATGAAACCTACTATCATGAGTACGGCGACGCTGCCGTGATCTATAATGGCGCAAAGCACAAGCTGCGTGTCAATACGTCCTCCGGGGACTTATATATTTACTGAATCGGGACGGGAAGTCAAATGCTATCAGTTATAATACCTGCCTACAATGAGCAGGAGAATATTGAAAACACCGAAAAGGTGATATCGGGAATACTGGAAAAAGCCGGAATAGAATACGAAATGATATTCGTTGACGACGGCTCTTCCGACAGCACATGGGAGATAATCGACAGGCTTACGGACAAGAACCCGTCGGTGCGCGGACTGCATTTTTCGCGCAACTTCGGCAAGGAAGGCGCGATATTTGCGGGGCTTAGGCGCTGCACGGGCGACTGCGCGGTGGTCATAGACTGCGATCTTCAGCACCCTCCGGAGCTTATACCGGAAATGGTGAAGCTTCACGAGCAGGGTTTCGAGGTGGTGGAAGCGGTAAAGGCTTCCCGCGGCAAGGAAAGCTTTGTGTATAAGATATTCGCAAAGTGGTTCTACGGGATAATGAAAAAGTCGTCGAATGTCGATCTCGACAGGGCAAGCGACTTTAAGCTGATGGACAGAAAGGTGATAGACGCGCTGAACGATCTTCCGGAGCGTATCACATTCTTCCGTGCGCTTTCAAGCTGGGTAGGCTTCAAGTCCACAAAGATAGAGTTTGAGGTAGCTCCGAGAAATGCCGGCACTACAAAATGGAAATTCGGCAAGCTCGTCTCATTCGCTCTCAACAATATCACAAGCTTCACGAACTTCCCCATGCAGCTTGTTACCGCGCTCGGCATGATATTCTTCGTTTTCGCGGTCATACTCGGCATACAGAGCCTTGTGCGCTTTTTCAGCGGAACCGCGCAGGAGGGCTTCACCACCGTCTATCTTGTGATACTGTTGGCGGCTTCGATGATAATGATAGGTCTCGGCGTCATAGGCTATTATATGTCCAAGATCTATGAGGAGATAAAGTTCAGACCAAGATATATAGTTTCGATAGATACAAAGGACAAAGAAAGAAAGGAAAATAACGCAGCAAATGGAGAGAACGGCTGATTACGGCAGAACAACGTTCGGCGATCACCTCGGATATGCGAGAGCGGGCATAAAACGGTTCTTCAAAGAGGACTGCCAGCTCTGGATATCCTTCGCCGCGCCCTGCCTCATACTGCTGATATCCTATTTTATTTTCGGAGTTTTCCCGTTCGGCGACAACTCGGTCCTGTCGCTGGATCTTAACGGGCAGTATGTTTATTATTACGACTATATGTATGACGTATTCGCCGGAAAAGAGAGCGTTTTCTACTCCTGGAGCAGAAATCTCTCAGGCGAGTTCATGGGCATCATAGGCTATTACCTCGGAAGCCCGTTCAACCTGTTGGTGTGGATATGGCCGCGTGAGTGCATCACCGAGGGACTTCTGACGATGATGGTCACGAAGGTGGGCGCAATAGGTCTCTGCGCGGCGATATATCTCAGCCGCGGAAAGGGAATGGGCAGGCTTACAACGGTGATATTCGCCTCCTGCTACGCGCTGAGCGCATACACCCTTGAACAGACCATGAACCCGATGTGGCTGGACGGAGTTATGATACTTCCGATAGTTGTTTACGGTGTCGAGAAGCTGATAGATAACGGAAAGTTCATAATGCTTACAGTCTCGCTTGCCTACGCGTTTATTACCTGCTTCTATATCGGGTATATGATCGGCATATTCTCTGCGATATACTTCTTCTACTACGCCTGCGTTTCTCACCGCAAGAAGCTGTACCGCGTATTTATCCAGCGCGGACTGATGTTCACGGGCGTGGCGGTAGTGTCGGTGATGATGTCGGCATTCATGCTGCTGCCGGTGTACCACTCGCTCTCCTACGGCAAGTTCGACTTTGCGGACAACGTTACCGAAGCCAAAGCGATAACCACGAACTTCCACTTTATAGAGATACTTGACAAGATGTTCCCCGGAACATACGACACCTGCCGTATGAGCGGACTTCCGTTCGTTTACTGCGGCACGATCGTGCTGATAATGCTCCCGCTCTACTTCTTCTCGAAGAAGATACGCGGACGCGACAGGATAGCCGGAGCGGTGCTTATCTCGATCCTCTGCGTGTCAATGTATGTGCAGCAGATCGATATGCTCTGGCACGGCGGTCAGCTCCCGAACTGGCTCCCTTACCGTTACAGCTTCATGCTCTCATTCATTATGGTGTCGTTTGCGGCAAAGGCGTTCGACAGCATTGCCGAGATATCGAAGAAACGCATAGCCGTGGTATCGCTGATATTGTTTGCGGTACTGCTGATGATAGAGAATGCCGATAACTATCTTGAAGATATCAGCAGAGACACCATGGACGGACTTACCGTGGTGCTGCCTGCAATGTTCGTTCTGCTGCTCGTTTCGGCGGCGCTGGTGCAGCTCAAGGATAAGCTCGGCATTAAGAAGGGCTGGACGGTGCTTTTCTGCCTCATTATAGCTGCGGAGGGTTTCTACAACACCATTTCCCAGCTGTTCCGCCAGGACGCGGATATCGTGTATTCCACTCGTCCCTCTTATAACGACGTAATACAGCCGGCGCGTGAAGTGGTACGCGGCATAAAGGAAGAGGACGACGGCTTCTACCGCATAGAAAAGACTTTCTTCCGCACAGTCAACGATCCGATGGCGCTCAACATGTACGCTATCTCGCACAGCTCAAGCATGCTGCACGCAAAGCCGATAAAGCTTCTCGAAGACCTCGGTTTCAGCGCCCGCAGCCACTATACGCGCTATTCCGGAGCCACCGAGATCACAAAGAGCCTTCTCGGTGTGAAGTATGAGCTTTCCTGTCCCGACAACAGCACTGCCAACATTAAGTCGGCGGAGGACATCACCGTTACAAAGAACGAGTATGCTCTGCCTATGGCGTATCTGGTTGACCCCGCTTATTTCAGCCTGGAGCTGCCGGAATCCGATCCCTTTGAGGCGCAGAACAAGCTGCTCTCCGCTATGGCGGGAAGCAACCGCGACTCCGGATACTACAAGCGGCTTATAAACAGCGAACGCACACCCGTGACACTTGAAAAGACGAATGTCACACAGGGCAAGACTACTGACGGACACCACAGCTTCAAAGTCAAGGAAAAGGGCAAGAACGCGGAGCTTGTCTATACTTTGAGCATGCCGATAGATTCATCGCTGTATATGTATCTGCCTACGAAGTACGAGAGAAAGGTCAATGTATGGCTGAACCGCAAGACGTTCCTCGGCACCTACTTTGAGGGTGACAACAACAGCATAATGAAGATAGGCGATTTCAAGCGCGGCGAAGAAGTTGTCATCGGACTTACGCTCACCAAGGACGATCTCTATTTCCGCGAGGCGCAGTTCGTCTATATCAACGACAAGAACATCAATACTGATCTGCAGAAGCTTCTCGACAAGAACAAGGATACTGTCGCGGAGCGTCCTACGCCTACGTCAATGAAGGTGACGGTGAATGCCGAGGAGGACTCCTTCCTGTTCACCTCGATACCAGAGGAAAAGGGCTGGGAGGTATTCATCGACGGAAAAAAGGCGGAACTTAAGGATCTTTCGGACAGCAGCAAGACTGTCAACTACTACACGGCTCTGGAAGACACGCTGATAACTGTTCCGGTAGAAGCCGGCAAGCATACGATAGAGTTCAGGTTCACGACTGCGGGATATCCGCTCGCGGTATTTGTGAGCATTGCGGGAGTCCTGCTGTTTGCGGCTTCGATATTCATATATGTGAAGTTCCTGCGTCCGAACGCAAACGACGAGTTTGACGATGACGGCGAAGCGGACGAAGATAACGGAAGTGATACCGGCGGCGATGATACCGACGGCGGCAGCGGCGGCGAGCCGGAAGCCGATGAGGAAGAAGATGACTATGAGGTAGATGACTACGACAGTGATCTTCTCGGAATATTTGAGCCTAAAGGAAGCGGCAGTGAATGGATCTGACCCGGACGGGCAGATACCGACAGAATGAGGTGACTTACAATGCTGATGACGATCGATGTAGGCAATACGAACACGGTGATAGGCGCGTTCGACGAGAACTCGGAGCTTGTTTTCTGCATGAGGATAGAGACGAGTGTTTCGAGAATGGCGGACGAATATACCGTTCTGATATCAAACTATCTTGCGATAAATGAGATTTCCGTAAAGGACATAACCGCGGCTATAATATCTTCGGTAGTGCCGCCGGTTACCGAGCAGATACGCACATCTCTGCGGCGGCTTTTCGGCATAGACTGCATGGTAGTGGGTCCCGGCGTAAAGACGGGGCTGAATATAAGGATAGATGATCCCGCAACACTGGGCGCGGACATGTGCTGTGTGGGCGTTGCGGCGAAGATACACTACGATCTGCCCTGCATAATAGTTGATCTCGGCACCGCGAGCAAGGTGTTTGCGGTGAACGAAAAGGGTGAGTTCCTCGGCGGTATAATCTCAGTCGGTGTGGAAATGGCATTCCGCGCTCTCTCCTCCGGTACAGCATCGCTCCCGCTGATAAGCGGCGGCAACGTCCCCCATGCTATCGGCACCAACACGGTTGACAGCATGCGCTCCGGCGTGATCATAGGTATGGCGTCAATGATCGACGGCTTTGTTGAGCGCTTCACAAAGGAAATGGGCTCGGTGAAGTCGGTAGTCGCAACCGGCGGCTATTCTCCGCTTGTCCTCCCGTATTGCAAGAACAGTATAGTCTATGACGCCGATCTGCTTCTGAAAGGCATGCTCGCTATCTATAAGAAGAATAAGTGAGAGATTTTTTGAGAGAGATTTTTGAGAGATTTAAGAGAGATTTTTGAGACCGGGCGCTGCCCGGACCCGCCAACCCCTTTAAAAAGGGGTTGGATCCCTAAACTTGATCCCGTTATACGGAGATTTGATACTCTGTGCTTTTGAACCGGAACTCTGCGTTTCGATAGAATTGAGAAATAATGCTGTGCTTTGAAATACAGCAATGCGGGCGCAGGCTCTGCGTTTCTGTGGGTTTTCTCCGGAACTCTGCGTTTCGGTAGAATTGTGAAATAATGCTGTGCTCTGAAATACAGCAATGCGGGCGCAGGCTCTGCGCTGCGCCGAAAGGTTGTGATAAAAGTGATATCGCCCGACGATCTCATTTCCTATGTTGTGATGCCGGTATGACAAGACTGGCTGTAATGAATGATCTCGCAGGGATAAATGTGCTGCACACGCAGCTCCATATACAGCATATAGGCTACCGCCCGGACATATTCGCCCCGATCGAACAGCCCGTTTTCGATAAGCTGATGATACCTTACATCGAGAACGACGGAAAGGATATCATAGTTTCCGAGAATGACGGCATTATCGACGGTTATGCGGCAATATCCGTCTGCGATACCTCAAAGGGCGCAGGTGAGATACTCCCGTTCGTGTTCGTGGAAGTAAATGAGCTTTGCGTTGCCGAAAATGCTCACAGAAAGGGAATAGGCACTGCTCTTCTCGATGCCGTGAAAGCCTATGCAAAAGAGAAAGGCGCAAAGTTCGTGGAGCTCGGCGTGAATGCACAGAATACATCTGCACAGGAATTCTACAAGGCAAACGGTATGTTTGTAAAGAACCTTAAAATGCAGTATAAGATACAATAAAAGAAATGAAAGGAACAGCAAAATGACAGTATTTGAAGAACTCAAGCGCCGCGGACTTCTCGCGCAGCTTACAGATGAAAAGGAGATAGCCGATCTTATCAACAACGGCAAGGCAACATTCTATATCGGCTTTGACCCCACCGCAGACAGCCTTCATGTAGGACATTTCATGGCTCTCTGCCTTATGAAGCGTATGCAGCTCGCAGGCAACAAGCCTATCGCGCTCCTCGGCGGCGGTACAGGTCTTATCGGTGACCCCTCCGGCAAAACAGATATGCGCAAAATGCTCACAAAAGAGGATATAGACCACAACATCTCCTGCTTCAAAAAGCAGATGAGCAGATTCATCGAGTTCGGTGACGACAAGGCAATTATGGTAAACAACGCGGACTGGATACTCGGGCTCAATTACATGGAGCTCCTCCGTGAAGTCGGTGCATGCTTCTCCGTAAACAATATGCTGAGAGCGGAATGCTATAAGCAGCGTATGGAGAGAGGTCTTACATTCCTTGAGTTCAACTACATGATAATGCAGAGCTACGATTTCTATATGCTCTACCAGAAATACGGCTGCAATATGCAGTTCGGCGGCGATGACCAGTGGAGCAATATGCTCGGCGGTACAGAGCTTATCAGAAAGAAGCTCGGCAAGGACGCTTACGCTATGACGATAACCCTACTCCTCAACTCCGAGGGCAAGAAAATGGGCAAGACCGAAAAGGGCGCAGTGTGGCTCGATGCGGAAAAGACAAGCCCCTACGAGTTCTTCCAGTATTGGAGAAATGTGGCTGATGCAGATGTTATCAAGTGCCTTAAGCTGCTCACATTCATTCCGATCGAGGAGATCGAGGAAATGGAGAAGCGCATGGAGGGCGCCGAGTTCAACAAGGCCAAGGAGCTTCTCGCATTCGAGCTTACCAAGATGATACACGGTGAGGAAGAGGCTAACAAGGCTCTCACAGCGGCAAAGAATATGTTCGGCGGCGGTTCCGGTGACGCGGAGAATATGCCGACAACGATAGTTCCCGATGACGCGTTCACCGACGGCAGGGTCGGCGTACTTGACCTGCTCATGCTCACAAAGCTCGTTTCTTCAAAGCGTGACGCGAGAGACATCATAAAGGGCGGCGGACTGATGATAGACGATGTAAAGATCGACGATCCGACAACAATGATCGAGATAAAGGATCAGATCATTATCAAGAAGGGCAAGAAAGTCTTCCACAAGGCAAAAAGAGCTTAAACAATGCACAATTCACAATTCACAATTCACAATTGTGGAGCGCTCTCCGCGTGCATATCTGAATCGTGACTAGATCCAAACCCTTTCAGCAAAAATCCCGCAGTTTAGAGACTGCGGGAATTTTTATTGACAAAATTGCAGAGATATGGTACAATAAACCTGCGACATTATACATTTTTATATTTTTTATTGTATCCCTGTGTTTTTTGGGTATTATTACTTATCTTTACTACGGTAGAGATGCAGTTTTTCTGATGTGTAATAATATCCGAATATTGGAAATGTATAGTGTCGCAGCTAAACAGCCAAGTACTGCATTTTTACAGGTGCGTGGCTTCGGCTGCGCACTTTTTGTTTTACAGGAGGAAAAAGCTATGGATCTAAGAAATATCAGATTCGGGGATATGACCGACAAGGATTGGAAAGAGCTCGACAAAAAGGCTAAAGCCGAAAGGGACGCGCTTAAAGAGGACGATGGTATTGCCGCGCTCGATCTGTACAATGAAATGGTACAAAATATTTATAAAACATTTCAGTACAAGACTGTTACCGAAATGCTCCAGTTCAAGTTCATTGATGTCTATGACATTTCCTGTCTTACCCATGTTCCTCTGAAAGAGATAAAATGTATTCAGCTATTTCTTGAAAGGGCAAGATAAAGATACCCGCAGTTTTACGGAAAAACGCCGAAAAACTGCGGGTCGTTTTAATTTTCTTTCATGTGTACGTCGATCTGCTGATACGGTATCTCGATGCCTTCTTCGATGAACTGCATACGGATATGCTCGATCATATCGAAGTAAACGTCCCAGTAATCAGATGTCTTGCACCACGCACGCACCTGTATATCAATACTGCTTGCGCTGTGTGCGCACATACGGACGAAAGGCTTGTGACCGTCAGTTTCAAGTACCTGCGGTATCTTTTTGAGGGCTTTGTAGATAGCTCCGACAGCCTTCTTGTAATCCGCGTCGTAGGATATCGAGAACACGTTGTCAACACGGCGGAGATCGGCTTCCGTAACATTTACCAGCACTGCGTTGGACGCGTTTCCGTTCGGTATATATATCGCTTTGTTGTCCAGCGTCATAAGCTTTGTGTAGAGGATATTTATGCTGACCACAGTGCCTTCAACTCCGGAAACGCTTATGTAGTTGCCTACTTTGAAAGGCTTGGCGATAAGTATAAGGAATCCGCCCGCAATATTGGAGAGGCTGTTCTGGAGCGCAAGACCGATAGATACACCGGCGGTACCGATGACTGTGATTATAGATGTTGTCGGCACTCCGAGAAGCGTGAGTATCACGGTTATCAGTATAACATACAGTACGATCTTGAGCGCGGATTTTATGAAATGATTGATCGTGAGATCGAGCTTGGATTTGTCGAGTGCCTTGCCCATGAGCTTTACGGTAAGCTTGGACAGGAATATCCCTATAATCAGCAGTATTATAGCAAATATGATAGTCGGGAGCTTTTCGAGAAAGCCCTGCCAGATATCATTCAGCAGTTTGTTTACTCCGCTTACATTCTCTATGAGATCTTCGCCGAGCGTATTAGTTAAGGTTTCCTTTATATCTTCGAGCGGAGCAGCGGTCTCTGCCGCTTCTGTGACCGCTGCGGCAAGCAGTTTTATCATCATTGGCATTTCCTTTCGCATAAATCTCTTCCTATCATAACATATCCCGGAAAGAATTGCAAGAGTTCACAAAAAAATCGGCAGCCGTTAGTGACTGCCGATTTTGTCTGTATTATGGTCTGTTTGCGGACTTTCAAAGTTCCGTTTTACGGTCATTTCGCCGCGGGGTGTCTCCCCTTTAGAGGGGAGGTGGCACGTAGTGCCAGAGGGGCTGACCGACAGACTCGTTCCCCGCCGCTGTCCGCGTAGGACACGCGCGAAGGCGCTGATCAAACCACGCCCTGAGCCTTCATAGCTTCAGCAACCTTGAGGAAGCCTGCGATGTTAGCGCCTGCAACGAGGTCATCGCCGAGACCGTATTCCTTGGCAGCCTTTACGGAAGCTTCGAAGATGTTCTTCATGATGCTCTTGAGCTTTTCGTCAACTTCTTCTGCTGTCCAGTTGTAACGCATGGAGTTCTGGGACATTTCGAGGCCGGAAACTGCAACACCGCCGGCATTAACAGCCTTGGAAGGAGCAACTATAACGCCGTTCTCCTTGAGGTAAGCGATAGCTTCGTTTGTTGTAGGCATGTTGGAAACTTCTACATAGTACTTTACGCCGTTTGCAACGATCTTCTTTGCTTCGTCGATGTTGACTTCGTTCTGTGTAGCGCAGGGCATGATGATGTCAGCCTTAACGCCCCAGGGCTTTTCGCCTGCATGGAACTCAGCGCCGAATTTGTCAGCGTAATCCTGAGCTCTGTTGCGGCAGGAAGCACGCATTTCGAGCATGTAAGCGATCTTTTCGGGAGTGCTGATGCCGTCCTTGTCGTAGATATATCCGTCAGGACCGGAGATAGTAACTACCTTACCGCCGAGCTCTGTAACCTTGAGTGCAACGCCCCATGCAACGTTACCGAAGCCGGAGATAGCAACTGTCTTGCCCTTGATGTCGTCGCCGAAGTGCTTGAGCATCTCAACTGTGTAGTATGTTGCGCCGTAGCCTGTTGCTTCGGGTCTGATGAGGGAGCCGCCGTACTGGATGCCCTTGCCTGTGAGAACGCCGGAGAACTCGTTCTTGAGTCTCTTGTACTGACCGAAGAGGTAGCCGATCTCACGTCCGCCTACGCCGATATCACCTGCGGGAACATCG
Source organism: Ruminiclostridium sp. (assembly GCA_017479645.1). Taxonomy (GTDB): domain Bacteria; phylum Bacillota; class Clostridia; order Oscillospirales; family Ruminococcaceae; genus Ruminiclostridium_E. Next base: position 22,932 of record JAFVBZ010000162.1, read on the forward strand.
AGGTTCGGACCGATGTGTCTGTAAAGCTCGCTCATGAAGCTCTGGCAGAAACGCATAACTTCTGCGTCAGACTTGCCCTGGGGGTCAAAGTCGGAACCGCCCTTGCCGCCGCCCATAGGAAGGGAAGTAAGGCTGTTCTTGAAGATCTGCTCGAAACCGAGGAACTTGATGATACCGATATATACGTTGGGAGCGAATCTGAGACCGCCCTTGTACGGACCGATAGCGGAGTTGAACTGTACTCTGTAGCCGCGGTTTACCTGAACCTTGCCGTTGTCGTCAACCCACGGAACGCGGAACATGATCTGTCTCTCAGGCTCAACGATGCGCTCGAGAACGCCTGCGTCAACGAGATCCTGTCTCTTTTCGATCACGGGCTCGATAGACTCGAAAACTTCGGTTACTGTCTGAATGAACTCGGGTTCATTCGCGTTTCTTTTCTTTACTCTCTCAAGAAGTTCGATGAGATACTGATTTTTCAGTGCCATTGGTTGTTTCCTCCTGTAGTTTTGTTGGCTGAAATGCGGAAATTTCTTCCGCTTTAAACTTACAGAAAATATCATACCACATTTGCAGGAATTTTGCAATAGGTTTTCACAAAAAAATCAAAAAAAGTAAAAATTTTGCCGAATTGCATTTAAAATCAGACTCAAACGGCAGGATTTTTGAAATAATAATTCAGAATAGGGCAAGAGAAAAGCTCCCCGGGTTGGGGAGCTTTGGTTTAGTAATATATGTATATAGGGGATGAAAACTTGCTGAAAACCTTTTTCCCGTTTATTAATTTATATGACCTCACTTTAAAAGCATAGGTTCCGTTAATTTTCTTTAGATTCATTCTTACGGATGTTTTTTTAGAAGAATACGTTTTATATAACCTAAACGTTTTACCTCCGTCTTTGGAATAATATATTTGATGTTTTGAGGCTGTTGAATCTCCACCCCATATAAGTTTTAATTGATTGTTGTTAAAGGAATATTTTAATTGTGGTGCAATAACTGTATTTTTACCCGAAGTTTCATTTACTGTTAATTTTGTATCAATGTCGTTATTTAAATGAATCATTAATCCCAAGGTGTTATTATTGGGGGCTGTGTACACTCCTTTAAAATTGTATGTTCCAACATCGAAAAATGAGAATGAATCACACGAACCGTCAATCCCATTATCATAACTAAATCCGTGCAGTTTTCCTTTTTGGTCTTGCCACATCCCGTCAGTAATATTATTCATAGTATATGTCTTGCCATCGACTGAACATTTTTTCATATTTATAGGCATACCAGCTATTTCATCATAAATCCAAAACGTAACAGAGGCGTTATTTGAATGTATGTTAATTGTACAGTCTATTGAAAAATCATAACTATTTGGAATAAATGAAGTTCTATATGAAATGAAATCTCCGTTTTTGCCTGAAAACTCATATTCCTTACCGACTGTTATTCTATTCCAATTATATTCATACATCTCAGCGGCAGCAGGTATAGAGCCAATAACTAACGAAAATAAAACAAATGCTATAGATAATATACATTTGATTGTTGATTGTTTTTTCATTTTTTAACCTCCATATATTATGCGAAACCTCAGTATTTTATTTTTCAGTAATAAATGGTTCGTGCAGTATTATATCGTTATTTAAATCATTTACGACTGACGTAATATTATTGTAATTAGTAAGTTCTTCAAACAGTGAGTTATTAAAAACGCCACCGTTTACATTCAAAGCTTTACCGTTATAAGACACTCCGGCATCTTCTTTATATACAAATGTCTTTTCCTTCTTATGATATAGTGTATCTGTTCCATAACCGTACACACTATCAAGCACCAACGAATTGTAAAAGCTATTAGCAAAGCTTTCAATGTCGCTTCCCGCATTTACATTTAGTTTTTCTGACCAAAAACTATCATCAAGAGAGTTATGTCTGTTTTTTATTGTTGTATATTCTGTTTTATTTATTATAAATACAGTTGACAAAACAAATCCAGAGCCTTGAACTGTCAGGGTATAATTATCGTTTTCTTGATTATACTTATATTCTCCTGAATAATAAGTGTTATTTTGCCACCAGATAGCAGTACCGTCATCATGAAATTCCACAAGATACCTATAATAGTTGCCCGAACCATTGTATTTTACTTCGTCAACATATTCAACCAGACCTGTTGCTCCACCGCCAAATACACCATTTAGTTTTGACTTGTCTTCCGGAGGATTATTTATCGCGTCAATAATTAATCTGATCAGAGCTATAGATCCAAAAAGCAATCCGACAATTGCCAATCCACCAACTATACCTAAAACAACTTTTTTTGCTGTCCATTCATATTTCTTTTCCATTTTCTGTTTTCCTCCGTTTCCGTACAACTTGATTTTATCGCACTGTAAGTGTAATAATATAGAATAGGAACTATTCTTCCTATATTATATACCTAAACGTACTTTTTGTCAAGCAAAACAGGAAGTATAATTCCTATATAGGGAATTATACTTCCTAATCGGAGGATATTTATGTTTATTTATGACAAAACTATTATCGGCACCCGTTTATATGAAGCGCGCAAAAAGCGTGGACTTACGCAGGCGGAAACTGCCGAAAAAGCTGAGATATCCGACAAAGCCTATGCCGAGATAGAGCGCGGTTCCGTTAATATGCGCATGGAAACGCTTCTGCATATATGTGACGCGCTCGGTATCACTCCGGACGAGATCTTCATAGAGGACGACAGCGCCGTGACTGCCGAGGAAATAATGGAACGGCTGAAAGACTGCACACCGCACGAAAGAGAGACGGCGCTGAAGCTGCTCTCCGCTTATCTCGGCTCATTATAAAAGCACCGGTTCGCGCCGGTGCTTTTGTTCTTCTTGACATTCTATGACAGTTCATGCTATACTTATTAAAAATTTAATGCAAAGGAGATATTCATAATGCTGAAAAAATTATTATGCACCGCGCTGACCGTTGTTTTTGCCGCAGTTATGTCATTTGCCGCATTCTGTACGGAAGCCGCGGCAGTAAATGCGCCGAAGCTCACGAAAACATCACTCACCCTCGCTGTCGGCGATAAATACCAGATCTATGTGAATAATGCGATAGATACGATAAAGTGGTCATGTTCAAACAGCAAGACCGCAGGCGTAAGCAAGGGGCTTGTTACAGCAAAAAAAGCCGGTACGGTTACGATAACCGCAAAGCACGGCTCGGTTTCGCTGAAATGCAGGGTGACTGTGAAAGCAAATGCAAAAAAGTACACCTTCCGCACCAAAAGCCTTTACGACGAGCACTATAAAAAGCACAGCGCCGAATTCGGCGATATCACGCAGGCTGAATATCTCACGCTTGCAAACGAGCTTATCAGATCCGGGTCGGCAAATGTGCTCCACAAGACCGAGTCCGACGGCGACAAGCTGTACTTTGACAAGGAGACGGGTTATTTCGCGGTTCTTTCAAAGGACGGGTATATACGGACGTTATTTGTTCCCGATTCCGGCATAAAATACTGGGAAAAACAATAGATGTTTCAATGAAAAAAGCACCGGTTCGCGCCGGTGCTTTTCGTTTATACTGTGACTGAATTTGAGAATTCGCTGTAATATGTCTTCTTTCCGACTTTCTTGTAAGAACGGATCTTGAAAACGTATGTGTTGTCTGTATCGAGGCTCAGCGAACCCGAAGTCTCGGAACCGCCTATGGTTGTCTTTGAGAATGTTTTCCCGCCGTCTGCGGAAACATATACCTGGTACTTGTCAATGCCTTTTACCGCAGTCCATGAGAGCTTGTACCTGCCGCCGCTGAGCTTTGCCGAAAGAGTAGTCTTTGCGGGGAGTATCTTGAACGACTTGGTCATTTCTCCGGTGTACTTGCCCTTGCCCTTGAGAGTTACCGTTGCTATACCGATCTTTGTGTTATTCTTGTAAGTTACGGTGTAATCCGTTCCCTGGACGAGAGCGGCGATGCCCTTTGTAAGCTTTACCTTCGGCTTTATCGCGCTGCCGGTGTATGTCTGGTTCGGAATGCTCGATAAAGTGTAGGCGGTGATGCTCTTTATATCCTTTTCGCTCTGATAGAAATTAACTTTTATGCTTTTGGTGTTGTTGTAGTAAACTTCCTTCTTGAGCTTGCCTGCATAAAGCTGGACATTGACGGAAGAGCTGTTTTTAAGCGTATTTACCACGCCGTATTTGTTCTGTATCTCGAAAACGAATGTATAGCTGCTGGCATTTTTCTTGTAATATCCGTCTTTTATGAAGTACGCGATATCGTTTCCTTTGAAAGAAGAGGTGATAAGCTGCGGTTTGCCGACATATTTCAGATAAAGCGGAGCTGACTTGTAGCTGAAAGTCATGGTCAGCGTTTCGTAATCCTTGCCGTAGATATTTTTCATTTTCGACTCTGTCATGCCCGCAAGATAGATATAAACCGTGTCTTTTGTTTCCTTGTAGTATGCGTACAGGTCATCGTTGTCGCCGAAGTCATCGTACGCGGAAGCTGTCACAGCACAGCAAACCATTGATGTTACGGCTATCACTCCCGCGAGGAAGAGCGATAAAAGTTTCTTTAACGATCTCATTTCTTAATACCCCCTGTTTTTGTATTGCAGCTCTGCTGCATTATCACATTACTATTATACTATATAACATATGATATGTCAAGAATAAGAAAAAACCTCCCGGATCGGGGGAGGTTTTCTTCTGTCAGTTGTGTATTCTTATGCTGCCGCTTGCGACATCGCCGTTAATATTGTGAATGTTGCTGCCGCCGACGGTTAAGCCGGAGATCGTGCTGTTCAGCTTCTGGGAATTGCCGTCAAGGTCAATGCTCATGCTGCCGGAGAGACGCTTGAGAGAAGCATTGGCGCCGGAACCGGAGGGGAGAGTTGCGTCCGCACTTCCGCTGAGGAGATGTATATCAAGATCGTCGTTCCACTCGGAATATACCATTGTGAGCTTGCCGGAAGCGAGATCGCCGTTTACCTTACCGGAAATGCCGTTCAGCAGTACGGAGCCGCTTGCTATGTTTGCGGTGGTCTTTTCTGCGCCGTAACCGTTGAGCTCGACTTTTCCCGATGCTACCTGTATCGTGATCTTGTCTGCTTTGTCTTCTCCGCAGTTTGTGAGCAGAGTGCTGCCGGACGCTATGTTTATATCTATATCTTCTGCCGCGATACCGAGTTCCACGGAACCGCTTGCCACATTTGCTCTGAAATCATCGGCTTTGATCTTCTGCGAATACACCTTTCCGGACGCAAGGTTGATGTCCAGCGAGTTGTAAAGTGTTTCGGGAATGGTAAGTGTAAGCTCGGAGCTCTTTGCCGAACCGAACAATGACCAGCCCGAGTTCATTTTTTCCTCTAAAGAGAGCATACCGTTGTTAAGTTCCGCTGTGAAATTCACTGCCCTGCTGCCGGTTTTATATACGATATCCACTTTGTCTGTATCGGTGCAGATAACGTTAGCCTTGCAGCTTGCCAGCGAGAGCTTTATGTCGCTGAAGTCGGCAGCGTCGAAGCTTCCGGTGTATTCCTTGTACTGCTCGAAATCGTATCTTACGTTTGTCTGTCCTTCTCTGAAAAGTATTTCCGCATTTCCCATGGGTATTCCTCCTATTGAAATTCCGTCGATGACCTTAATTCCCGTTCCCGGGATATTTATGTTGTAGTTGCCGTCTGTAACGCCGAATGCCGCTACTGTGAATCCGAATGCTACCGCGCTCACGATAGCGATGATGCCGAATATCAGAAGCCATTTTCCCGATCTGCTCATTGTGCCTGTACCTCCCTGTTCTTCTTTCCGATCTTGCTGAGGACTTTATGTCCTGCGAAGATCTTTGCATGGTGGTTGATTATTGCTATTATGATGTTGATGAAGCCCTTTACCGAGCCTATGGACGCTATCACGAGCATTCCGCCGAACGCCATGAACATTATCCCGAGGAATATGAGGCTCAGCGGCGCGAATCCGGTGGATATCAGTCCGCTTATATTGACGAAGCAGGAGAGGATCCCGGCTAAGAATATTCCGAGACCCGATGCCGCGAATGATATCGTAACTCCCATAAGCGAGATTATAAGGCTTGCGAGTGCCGGCAATGCCCACGAATAGATGAATAGATCGAGGCAGAGGATACCGACTATCTTTCCGGCGCTGGGCTGGAATCCGGCGGGCTGGGGCGCTGCCTGCTGTACGCTGCCGTACTGCGGAGGCGGCGGAGCGCTGTACTGTGAATCGGCGCCGAAGCCGGAAGCTTCGGGAGCGGCGGTCTGTGCATTACCCGTATATTGCTGTGCGTTTGCGGTCTGTGCAGATGCTGTGTTTTCTGTCATATCCTCGGATATGTATTGTTTGATTATCTCGTCGATGTCGCCGAGCTTTCTGCAAACCTCGGCTTCCGTTTCTCCGGCAGCCTCTCCGTCCTCGAAGTGCTGGCGGAAGTCGGTAAGTATATCGCGAGTATCCGTAACATTGTTATTTTCGAGGGCGATACGGAGCCCTGTCATAAATTCGGATTTTGTGGTGCAGATCATTGTCTGTGTTCCTCCCCGTCAAGCAGTCTGTTAATTGCGGCGGAGAATGTCCGCCATTCCTCTTCCTGTTGTTTCTGTATCACCCGTCCGCTGTCGGTGATATTGTAGTATTTGCGCGGCGGACCTTCCTGGGATTCCACTATGTAGGAATCTATGCTTCCGGCGTCCTTCAGCCGCTTCATCAGCGGATATATCGTTCCCTCGGTTATGTGCATACAGTCCGAGATGATATTCACAAGCTCATAGCCGTATCTGTCTCCGCGGCACAGTATTGAAAGCACGCACATTTCGAGAGTCCCTCGTTTAAGCTGTGTCTGCATTGTCTGCTTCCTCTCTTTGGTATTTACAAGGTACTTTGTGATGCAAGGTATCTTGTATGTTTAGATTATACCACATAGTACATTGTTTTGCAAGGTACTATGTGTACAAATATTGCAGGATTTTTCCGGCTCTTATTGTGCATTTTGACTTTTGCTGACATAAAGAAGCTCCCCGGATAATGTATCGGGGAGCAGATGTTACTTATTTATAGGTATCGTTACATCGCCTATGCGAAGCTCGGTTATCTCTCTCGCGTCGAGGAGAATACCGCCGGAAGGGTATTGTGAACTGAACGTCTGACACCCCGCTAAAGTACCGCTTGTGTACAGGTCAGCTGCACTGCCGTCGCTGAAAACAACTATCACGGGGAATCTGAACGAATTGACCTGTTCGACAGTCTTTCCCTCAATGCTGATGCCGAACGGTGAAATGCTGAGATCAGTAACAGTGTAGCTTCCGTCTATTCTGATGTTGGGGTTTGAACGGTATGAATACGGGTTGTCACGCTCAAGTTCGATGTCAGCGTAGTTTTCAGTTCTGTATTCCATGCCAAGTCTGTGCGCTTTAAGATTCTCGCTTTCGTCAGCAAAGATAAGCCTTGCGGTACTTTTTTCTCCGCCTGTTTTAACCTTGAATTTTGCGCGGTACCTTACCGTGTTTCCGATGATCTCCGAATAGCCGATCTCCCAATTGCCGTTATAATCCGTTTCGTCCGATAAAACCAGAATCGGCAGGGTCGTATATGGAACGGTGTCTTCGGTGAGTTCGGTATTCTCATCAAAGGTCTCGTCATAAAGTACATCAAGACGGAAGCCGTCGTATGCGTATCCGAGAATATGAACTTTGCGTCCGTTCACATAAAACTCCTTGTCGATCTCGTGGGAGAGCGCCTGCAAAATATCATATTCCGTTTCAGCCGAAACTCCGCGGTTCGTAAAATTCTCGGTTTTGTAGGATTCGCGGAACTCACGCTGAAACCATGGCTGAGGCTGTTCACGCGCCTTTTCATTCGAGCTCTCAAACAGTGAAGCAATATCCCAATTCAGCGCCGCACCCGCTGAAACCGTCAGCGCCGCCGCAGCCGCTATCGAAGCCGCAATAACAGCCGGCTTCTTTGATCTTAACTTTTTCTTTTCCATACTACTCGCCCTTTCTTTAATACCTTGAATAAATGCATTGTCATCGGAAAGAGGAGTTGTATCATATTTTTCGTACATAACATTATCGAACAGTTCTTTGTAATCCATTATCGTCATTCCTTTCATCGGTAATAAGCTTTTTTAACTGCCGGCGCGCCCGGCTGAGCCGTGATATGACGGCGTTGGTGCTTATACCTAATATGTCTGCAATTTGTTCTGCCCTGTAACCCTCATAGTA
>JAFVBZ010000003.1 GCA_017479645.1 Ruminiclostridium sp.
ATTCCATAAATGATATTATAATAATTTATAACATTTCACTTTAATTGAAGTTATTTTTTAATTTATTTACTTAAAAAGGAGAGCAGATATGAAGTACCGGAATCCTGTCATTAAAGGTTTCTATCCTGACCCTTCTGTATGCAGAGCGGACGGAAAGTATTATCTTGCAGCAAGCTCTTTCCAGTATTTCCCCGGAGTACCGCTGTTTGAGAGCGATGATCTTGTCAACTGGACACAGATCGGCTATGCTTTAACAAGACCTGAGCAGGTGATGCTGAACAAGATCGACAGTTCAGGCGGCGTGTTTGCACCAACGATCCGCTTCAACAACGGCAGATTCTACCTCGTGACCACAAATGACACGACACATCAGAATTTCTATGTGTGGACGGACGACATCTACGGTGAATGGTCTGATCCGATATACGTCGATCAGGGAGGTATAGACCCTTCCCTGCTGTTTGACGACGGGCGTGTATATTTCATCAGCAACGGCTCCGATGATAATGGTAATGGAGGAGTCGTTCAGTGCGAGATCGACATAATGACCGGCAGGAAGCTCACACCAAGCAGATGTATCTGGCAGGGTTCCGGCGGAAGATTTCTTGAAAGTCCGCACATGTATAAGATAAACGGAATGTATTACCTTATGGCAGCCGAGGGCGGTACCGAATACGGTCACATGATAACTTACGCCCGCTCGTCCGATATCTGGGGACCTTTTGAGAACTTCCCTGCTAACCCAGTACTCACCAACCGCAACAAGGCTCCGTACATCATACAGGGCATAGGTCACGGCGATCTCATACAGGACGAGAACGGCGAATGGCATATTCTCTGTCTCGGATTCAGACAGCAGCATCAATGGATGGCATATCATCACCTCGGACGCGAAGTTTTTCTTGTACCCGTACAGTTCGGTGAAGACGGCTGGTTTACTGCGGGAACAGACGGCACCTGCGACGAATACTATGAGATATCCGGCAATTTCACACAGAACGAGAAGAAGCGATATACATTTGAGAACACGCTCTGGAATACCGACTGGCAGTATCTCCGCAAGCCTGTTCCGGAGAATTACATATTCGACAAGGATAAGCTTACTTTAAGAGGAACAGAGATCACGCTTGATGATACCGACTCACCTACCTTTATATGTATGCACCAGCGGGATTTCACATTCAGTCTGAATGTGAATGTTTCCGTTGACTTCGGAGAAGCCGGAGTAACATTGTATCACTGTGAAAACGAGCATTACGATATAGCTCTCCGGAAAACTGATGCCGGATTTGAAGCAGTCCTGCGACTAAATATAGGCGGTATCAAGCATGAACAGAATGTCGTTCAGATCAGTGAAAACTCAGCAGATATTTCTGTATCGGCAGATAATTTCACTTATAAATTCACAGTAAATGACGCAATGCTCGGAACAGCGGAATGCAAATATCTTTCTTCCGAGGTATGCGGAGGATTTACAGGAACGGTTATCGGAATGTATGCGGTAGGAAATAATACCGCTGAATTTACCGATCTTGAACTAAACTACGAATAAAAGGAGATAACACATGCTTAAGATCACACAAAATGCTCCTATGGGCTGGAACAGCTGGGATTGCTGGGGCGCGGCGGTAAATGAAGACACAGTAAGAAAGAACGCGGAGTTTATCGCACAGAACCTTAAACAGTACGGCTATGAGTACGTTGTCGTCGATATCCAGTGGAGCGAACCTACGGCTGAAAACCATGAATACCACCCGTTTGCCGAGCTTTGCATGGACGAGTATTCAAGGCTGATACCCGCAGAGAACAGATTTCCTTCCTCCGCCGGCGGAAAAGGATTTGCACCCCTCGCAGAATATATCCACTCTCTCGGTCTGAAGTTCGGCATACACATAATGCGCGGAATCCCGCGCCAGGCAGTACACCGCAATACAGCTGTTCTCGGTTCGGACAAAACTGCAAGACAGATCGCCAAGACCGCAAGCATCTGCAGCTGGAACACGGATATGTATGGTGTGGATCCGGAAAAGGACGGAGCAAAAGCGTACTATGACAGCATATTCGCTCTTTATGCGCAGTGGGGAGTGGATTTCATAAAATGCGACGATATCGCACGGGAATTTCCTCATGCGGAAAGCGAACTTATTATGCTGAGCAAGGCGCTTGACGACTGTGACAGAGAAATGATACTCAGCCTTTCGCCCGGTCCGGCGCCTCTTGAGAAAGCCGAGCTTTTCAAGCAGATATCAAATATGTGGCGCATAACAGATGATTTCTGGGACAAATGGGAGCTTCTTTACGCAATGTTTGAACGCTGTGAGAAGTGGTGTACACATACCGGCGCCGGACACTGGCCGGACGCAGATATGCTCCCGGTAGGCGCTATCCTGCAGGATTACGGTCCCGACGGATATACCAAGTTCACAGAAGACGAGCAGAAAACGATGCTTACCTTATGGAGCATTTTCCGCTCTCCCCTGTTCATCGGCGGAGATCTTACAAAGTGCGATGATTTTACTCTGAAGCTTCTTACCAATTCCGAAATACTCAGAATGCATGCAAATTCAAGAGATGCGCATCAGGTATGGAAAAGAACGGCTGACGGTATCGAGCATATCCTATGGAAAGCATACGATTCGGAGGGAGGTATCTATGCTGCTGTATTTAATGCCG
>JAFVBZ010000001.1 GCA_017479645.1 Ruminiclostridium sp.
AAATACCGTAAACAGTGACAGAAACCGTCAGTTTCCCGGCGGTGACGGCTGTGAGATATGCGGAAAGCCTTTTGAGAAGGACGACGAGAGGGTTTATTGCCCGGACTGCGGTGCTCCTATGCACAGACTCTGCTATAATATGACACACCGCTGTCCGTTTGAGGATCAGCATACTCCACGCCCGTCTGTGAACCGGACAAGCCGCAGAACAAGCGGTAAACCGGTATGTGATAAATGCGGAAAAGACCTCGATAACGGCGAAGAAAAGGTATATTGTCCGGTATGCGGTACGCCGGTGCATAAATCGTGCTGGGACGAAGACCCGGTATGCCCGAACGAAAGCCGGCATGCCGAAGGATTTGACTGGGAGAAGCAGAATAAGAAACCCGAAGCTCCGCCGGATCCCGAGCCTTATAAGAACGGATATGTAAACCCTGCCGCCTTTGAGAATTTCCCGGAAATGATCGAGAATCACCCGATAGTTTCACCGGAGAGCGGCGAGGAACTGACTTGCCGCGGCGTTAAGCAGAGCGAGCTTGTCCATTTTCTCGGAATGAACAATTTCAGCACCCCGCGCTTTTTTACGATATTTATGAACATGGCAAACGGCGGAAAGGTACTTTCACTCAATCTTTCCGCATGGTTCTTCATGCCGCTTTATCATTATTACCGGAGAATGACAGGTCCGGCTGTTATACTGACGCTTGCCTCTTTCATTCTCACGATACCGTCCTTGATGTATCAGGTAATGTTTATGCGGGAGATGGATGCGGCTGTGCCGGATCTGCAATTCGGCGCACTGGTAAGCATAACATCGTATATTATGATCCTGTTCCGGATAGTTCTCCTGCTGTTCAATGACTATTTCTATATGCGCTGGAGCGTGAACAAGATACTTTCGCTGCGGGAACAGTACAAAGATGCGTCTGCGGACGAATATTATGCTGCTCTTGAAAGAAAAGGCAATCCGAAGATGATGTATGTGCTCGGAGGTATAAGTCTCATACTGTTTCTTGTATATATACTGAATATATTCATAGCTTATACAGGCATTCTGTAATAATAAAAAACCGCGAATGGGAGGTGAAGTGCGTTGATCTACGATAAGCTCAGAGCTATCTATGACAAATACGGCAATAAAGCGGTATATCCGCCGCTGTTCCTGTTTTTCTTTGCACTTCACCTCATCGGCGGGCTCGGAATGGCATATCCCGCAGTTGACCCGAACGAGCTTTCCGTTATAGCAGTTGCGGATTTCTTTGTCGGAAGAAGCTGGGCAGGAGTAATGGTGTCCGTGGATTATTTCTACGGCTTCCTGCAGGGACTTGTTTATGTTCCGGCTGTATTTTTATTCAACGATCCCAATCTGCAGTATAAGGCGATGATCTTTATAAACGCATTGCTTATCAGCTTTATTCCTGTCATAGCCTACTATATTGCTTTCAGAATGAAGACAGGAAAAATCTGGAAATGCCTTATTACTGCATTCGCTGCCGGCGGTTTCTGCTGTTATTTTGCACATACTAAATTTGCGTGGACCGAGACAGTATCTATCCTGCTTCCGTGGGTCATAATCTGGCTTGTATTCCGCACAAGCGAATGCAGAAACAAGGGCCCGCGCTTCTTTATGTCACTTCTGACAGGCTTCGTATGCGGTATATCCATGGGGGCGCATACACGGCTGATCGCAGTTATTGCCGCTCTTATAATATCGCTCATACTTGAGAGGATATTCTTCGGCAAGAAGATGATTAATCTTACTGCATATCTGGGCGCTCTCATACTTTCATCTATTCTTGTTATCTATATTTCCCGCTGGCTTCAGCGTGAACTATGGTGTGCGGAAGACTCGTCGCTTCTGAAGAACACACTTGCCGGTTTTATTGCTGATTTCGGCGAAAACATCATGAATGACGGCTACGACAGGATCGTACAGACTCTTTGCTCTCAGCTGTATTACTATACGGTTACCACATGGGGTCTCGGCGCAGTATCATTCTGCCTGTTTGCAGCGGTCATTTCGGCGTGTATCAGACATAAAGCAAAGAAAGAACCCCAGACTTATGAGACGGATATCACTGTTTTTGCGTTCTTCTCTGTGTTCTCCGTATTGTTCACTAT
>JAFVBZ010000163.1 GCA_017479645.1 Ruminiclostridium sp.
AGCCACTCGTCACCCATATCTTCGACGCTTCTCTTGTTGTTTTTGAGAGCCTGGCGTGAGAAAACGGGGTTTTCGATACCGCCGTCGAAGAGTCCGGGTCTGTGGGAATCGAAGAATGTCTGCACGGAAAGGTTGTCAAGACCTATTGTTCCGAGGAACACTATTCTCTGCTCATTCGTCGGCACGTTGTCATGCAGGGTGTTCATGTGCGCGAACACCTTTCCGGAGAGATATTCGAGGACTTCCGATTTCGGCAGGATAGCCGCGGATGCACCGACAGAGGAATACACGTTGAGCATCGGGTACTGGGGAACGATCCCGGCGAGAGCCTGACCGAGGTTCACGCGGAAGGAGTCGATGCTGAAATCGCCCTGGTTGTCGGAGGAGGATATGAAGTTGCAGATACCCTCAGCCGCGATAGAGAGGCTGAACTTGTACTGCTCGGCGGGATTTTTGAGGACGAAGCCGTCCTTGCCGCTTGCGGAGACAAAGAGACAGGTATCGTAGGGGCGCTCTGTGCTTATTGTCTCGAATGTATCGGAGTAACGCTGCCTGAACGGATCGAACATGTGGGAGTGCATATCCATGAGGTATTCGAGTTCCTGGAGCGCGGCAAAGCCGTTGCGCTTGATATAGCGCTGGATATTCGGGTCATCAACGCGGGAGAGGTTTACGTCGGGGGTAAAGAGGAAGCCCATTATATCGAAGTTATCCTTGCCCTGGCGCTTGATTATCTCGCGGACTATGTAGGGGATATCGAGGAATGTACCGCTTCCGGTACCTCCGCTGATACCGGAGAGAATGAACACCTGGAGACGCTGATCGGGCATCATTCCGGTAAGGAGCTTCTGCACGTCCGTGGTTATCGCCTTTACGACAGCGTTTATGGAGTTGAAGAGCAGTATTCTTCCCGACTGGCGGATACCGTTCGCGCCGTCATCACCGCTCCCCTTGACCTTGGTGTAGATGCGCTTCGGGTCATCGAGCCACTCCTTGACGTACGGAGGGATAAGATGCTCATTGGAAAGGAAGCGTTCAACGGAGCCGGAGATCGAGACATACTCGCCGACTGCGAATCTCATCTCGCCGTCTTTCTTGTCGGTCTTTTTCTTGAAGTAGGTGTTATCCGAGTCGATACCGAGTATCTTGATATTCGACGGTATCGCAAGTGCCTTGTTGGGCGCATCTTCGGGAAGCCTGAACCGCTTGTTGATGAGCTGTTTCGTGTAAAGCAGCGCGTCCATTCCCGTTCCGCCGAGACCGATGATAAGCACCGGGTTTCCCTTTGATTCAACTCTGATCTGCGCACTCGACATTGAGCCGCCAAGATCAACGCTCATAAGGGATATGTTTTCCTTCTGTGATTCCGATATTCTTGCCATTTTTACCCTCCGTGAAGAGATTTTTTAAGACTTTTTGAGAGGGGGCGCCGCCCCCTGAACCCCCGCCAACCCCCTTTAAAAAGGGGGCTGGACACCCTAAATAAATGCAGTATTTCAGAGCCTGCTGCTATGGGCAGCCGCAGACTGAAATGCAGTGGGGTTGGCAGAGACTCCATTCAGAAATATAAGAGTATAGCTAACCGAGGCACTGCACCCGCCGACAGAAGAATGTCGCTGCGCATAACGCCGCAGCAGAATGCAGACGATACAGATCAGGTTCTCAGATACTGAACAATAACGAGAGTCGTCTCGCCGTTCTTGTCGGTACAGCGCATCGTTACCCTGTTCGCGTGACCTATTATGATATTGTTTCCGAGCGTAAGTCCTCCGCTGTACTCGATGCCCTTGGCTTTCGACATTCGCAGATCGCCGCTGTCAGTCATAGATATCGCAATAGACGAAGCGGCACTGTGCGGAATAGCATCGGCAGCTTCCGACTTCTCAAAAAGCGTCTTCATTACATCGGAAAGCATGACCTTGCGCTTTCCGGGTGCCTTCTTTGCAAAATCATAAGCCAAAGGCGCGGTAGGGATACCGCCCGCAGTCACCGTTATATTGAGCCTTCCCGAGAACATGCGGATATGGCTCTTAAGGTATCTCATAAGCATCACGATCAGTACGATAAGCACCAGAACTCCGGCAGCGCAGAGAAGTATCAGCTTCAGCGGTCCCTCCGGCTCCTTGTACTGCTCATCGCCCACCGCAAGTTCGATGATATCGCTTCTCACATCGGTGTTGCCGTTGTACAGGCTGACCTGCGCGGAATACGGGCTGCCGCTGTCGAGGACATATTCACCGGTGAACTTCTTGTCGCTGTAAGAAAGCGGTATCTCCTCGGAGTCGCCGGTATCGCTGTTCCTTACTATTGCTCTTCCGATAAGCGAGGTGATGATGTTCTCATCGGTGATCGGCTGGTTTTCCGGGTCTGTGAGCGAAGCAATGAATTTCAGCTTTGTTCCCGCTCCGACAGCCTTGTCGGTGTAGAGAGTGAAGTCAAGGCGGTAGTCGTGGGTATAGATGTAGTTGATGTCGATCGCAGTCCCCTCCGGTGCCTTTACCGAAAGCTTCCAGCTTCCCTGCTTCGGTTCATACACCTTTACAAGTGTGTAGCCGTTGTTCCAGGAAATATCTGCGGAAGTGCCGTCAAAAGCCACCTCTGCGCCCTCTGTATCATACAGCTTAACGTCGTTCGGAAGCGCGCTGTGCATTATCACGATATTCGCTTCCGCAACCGTAGCGTCCTTTATCTCGAATGAGGTATCGCGGTATTCCCCGTCTGCTGTGTAGTCGTCAAGTCCCGCTGTTTCGGCGCCGGTGTGGCGGACATAGATGTCGCTGAGAATGCCGGAAAGAGCCTGGGGGCTGTCGGTCATATAAGTGCTGTCGGCGTAGGTGGAAGAGGAGATGTTCTGAAGCTCCGCCTCGTCAACATCGCCGTTCGCGTTGAGACCTATCGTATAGATCGGGATCCCGGCATTGCGCGCATTCACGATGCCCTCGGTAAGATCGGATCTCGAGTCGTCGAGCGTTCTTCCCGCATCGTTGTCGGTAATTACGGTCTTGCCGTCGGAAAGGAATACGATGAACTTGCCGTTTCCGCTGTAATCGTCGGAGGTGAGCAGGTCAACCGCGTGCAGGACTGCCATGCCAATATCGGTAGTGCCTTTAAGCTCGCCGAGCTCATCGACTTTCTTCTTGAGCGCTGTCCTGTCATCTTCGGTATTGATCGGCTCGGGGGCCTGTGAGTAGATGATCTCGCTTCCGAAAAGAACGAATCCTATCTTGGTACTGCCGAGACTGCAAAGATCGGAGAACAGCTTTATCGCCTCAAGGCGTATGAGATCGGGATCGCTCTTTGCCATTGAACGGCTTGAATCCACAAGAAAAACGACATCGACTTCACCTGTCGTAGCGCCCACGGCACCCGCGGTAACAGCACCGAAAGAAGCCGATGCGGTTATTATAATCACCAGCAGAAACGCGAAAAACTTCTTCATTATATGTTCCCTCCGGAAAAACCGGTAAAACCAACACTGTTTTATGTGTTTTTTACCAATATGAATTGCATTATCTATAACATTATACTACATTTTCACAAAAAAGTAAAGCAAAAGTTTTGTATTATATGCTCCCCCGATGCACTGTACGCAGTAAATTACGCTGTGAGCGTAAAACCCCTCAAACCCGCTTGATTACAGTAATCAAGAAGCCCCGGAACGTTATACGGAACGCTCCGGAGCTTTATCAAGGGCAAATATAGTTAATGCGTTCAACCAATTTTCTGCTTTTTGCACAACAGACCGGCTGTGATTATTGTGATACTGCACAAACCGCACGGGACTTCGAGCGGAGGAATACAGCGTAGTCGATCAACACGATAACCGCGCATACTACCCATATCATCGGTTCGAGTATGCAGATGCCGAAGTAGCCGAGCTGCGGCGCAAGTACAGCCGCCGCGATCACCTTCATTATCAGCTCAATGCCGCTCCCGCAGACCGGTACAAGCTTTCTGCCGATACCCTGGAGACTGCTGCGCAGCACAAGGAGGACTCCGAGCACGAAGAAGAACGAGATGTTGATGATGATGTACTGCGAAGCCGTTTCGATAACGGTCTCATCTGCCGTTCCGGTAAGCGCCGTGATAAGCGGAACTCTGAAAAACACAGCGCAGATGACGGAGAATGCGCTCCAGCCGAATGAGAGCAGAATGCTGTCGAGTATTCCCTTCTTGACGCGGTCTATCCTGCCTGCGCCGTAGTTCTGCCCGGCGAATGTCGAGGACGCCATTGCTATCGTACCCAGCGTGAGCATGAATATATCGTCTATCTTTCTTGCCGCGGTATGTGCGGTTATAGTCGCGGTTCCGAGGGAGTTCACCGCGCCCTGCAGAATGACCGAGCCCACCGAAACTATCGCGTACATAAGCCCCATGGAAAGTCCGGTGACCGAAAGATCGGCAATAAGCGCCCTGTCCCATTCAAGCGTGCTGCTGTCAAACACAAGCACCCTGCACTTCTTTGCAGCATAGATGAAGCACAGCACCACCGAGACCGCCTGGGAGATCACAGTCGCATAGGCTGCGCCGGCAACGCCCATTCCGAAAGCGCCCACAAACAGGAAATCCAGCGCAACGTTCACGAATACCGACACGATAAGAAAGTACAGCGGAGCCCGGCTGTTTCCCACGGCGCGCATCATTCCGGCAAGCATATTGTAAGCTATCGTGACTGCCGAGAAAAGCAGGATTATACCGAGATAAGACTCTGTACTGTTTATGATCTCGGAAGGCGTGTTCAGCGCGGACATAAGCGGGTGGAGGGACAGGAGCCCTGCCGCGGTGAGCACAAGCGCGATACCGGCGGAGAGAACGTAGGTGAGCGCAGCAGCCTTCTTCAGACGCGCCGTATCACCTGCGCCGAAGAACCGCGCGATTATCACCGCGAATCCGTTGGTAAGACCGCCCGCAAACCCTATGATAAGGTTATAGACCGGTGCGGAAGCTCCGACTGCGGCAAGTGCGCCGTCACCGAGGATATTGCCGATGATCGCCGTATCGGCGACATTGTAGAGCTGCTGAAAGATATTGCCGATCAGAATGGGAACGGCGAATACGATCAGATTTCTGAGGATACTGCCCTCAGTCATATTCATTGTCGAGGTTTTCATTTATATGTCTTCTTTCTTTTGTTCACACTGCATTTTGTCTTTTTTAGTTTTGCATATTATACTTCTTTGCACCTCAATTGTATATCACGATTTTTGGATTTTGAGCATAATTTTTATACTATTTTACGAAAAAAACAGCCGGAACTGCATTTTCTCTGCCTGTTCCAGCTGTATCATTCCCTCTCCATGGTCTTTTCCATAGCCTCATATCTCAATATGTCGCTGATGTCACAGTGCAGATAATCGCATATCCTCGCCATTACCGGCAGGTCTATGCGCGTGACCTTGTTTGAGCAGTAGCTGTTGAGCTGCGTAGCGCTTACTCCGCAGTTCTTTATAATACTGTATTTGCTGATATTGTGGCTTTTCCTGTATTCATCGAGAGTTATCACTATCTTTCCGTTCCTCATACCCATCACCCTTTTTTAGTATATCGCATAACTGATACAAATAAAAGCTCAAAATTATTTTAGCTGTATTATTTTTCAGCTAAATATATTGACAACTGTAATATGTATGTGGTATAATGACTGATATCGAAAAATCAACAATAAAAACAGGAGGAAACACAAAATGGACGAAAAACAAAGGCTTGTCTCTCTCGTAAACGGCTCACAGGAGGCTATGTCAAGGATATCAGCCAAGGAAAATGAAATAGATAACAGCCGGAAGTGGGAGGCACGTCTTACCAAATATTTCCACAGTCCGAAGGTCGTCGGGCTCATTTCTCTGGTGGGAAGATTCTTCGTTGCCGGATTCTGGCTCGCGGTAGGTATAACGCTGTCAGTGATACTTACGGCTATACTGACAATGATAATACCTATTCTTCCGGACTGGTTCATAACAGGGTTGATAGTGGTGTTTACCGGGTGCCTTTGGCTCTTTCCGGTGTACATACTGCCGGTAATACTCAACTTCCGCACAAAGAAGCTGCAAAAGGAGCTCACCGCGCTCCAACAGGACCCTGCTCTTGAATGGCTCCCGATGCAGTACCGCACATCGTTCTGCTTCGGAAAGATAGCGGAATATGTTCAATACGAACGCGCCGACAGCGTAAAGGAAGCGTTCAGCCTGCTCCAGCGGGAAATCGAACAGCTTACTGTCTCGGTGAACAACGCTATCCTCTCCTCTATTATGTAACACGGTCAGTTATATGAAGCACCCGGCAATGTATGCAAAAACATTGCCGGAGTTTTTCTTTTCTGGATATATTATTCAGAAATGTATCTACCCGCAAATTGGTTATTGAATTGTGAACGGGATTGTAGTATAATACAGGCAGGAGAAGCAGATGAAAACAGATACTATACATTTGCAACAAATCCCGCTCTTGATTTTTGTAGGTTTATACAAATTTTGAATTTTATGCGCAGATCCTGTCACTAAACCGCGTCTTTTAACGTTTTTATTAATAGAGAAGAAAATCTGTGAGTCAAAACGGAGGAAAACAATATGAAAAAGACGTTAAAGCTTATAGCAGCCGCACTCGCTGCGGTAACGGCGATGTCCTGCACGCCGGTGAGCGCCTACGCGGACAAGCTCGAATCCAACGGCGGGATAATGTACCGCTATTCCGACAGAGGACAGTACCTCGGCAGATTCACCGGCTGGACAAAAAGCCGGGGAAAGATGTACTATTATCTTGACGGCGTAAAAGTCACGAAGAATACGGTGATAAACGGAAGGCGCTTCAAATTTGACAGGAACGGCGTCTATCTCGGCAAATACACCGGCTGGACGCACTCCGCGGAAGGCGTGAGATACTGGAAGAACGGCGATATGTACACCGACTGCTGGATAAAGATGAAGAACGGAAAATACCGTTATCTCGGAAGCGACGGCTGTATGCGCACGGGCTGGTCACTCGTTACCCGTAACGGAAAGGGAAAGTTCAGCTTCTTCGACAGCAACGGCTACTGGGACGGAAAGACATACAATACCGGCTACGGTCCGGAGACTCTTGCGGACGTATTCAAGGATATCGACTTCTTCTCCGCGGAGGAGTATTACGCCGAAGTCCGGAATATAAACGAGGATTTCCCCGACGAGTTTTACGGGAGCGAAATACTGCTCGGTATTCTTGACCCCGATCTTTACCGTCCGCTCACCTGGGACAGCACAAGGGGCGGTGTCGGAGAAATCACGGAAAATATGGCAAAAATAGTTATCCGAAGCTCCGAGAGCGACAGCCTTGAATTTGAGATCGCAGACGGAGGCGTCGGACACGAAGCATACCTTTACTGCCCCTATTACGGATTCGGACTTAAGCTTTCGGACAGATACGCTTTCTCAAAGCTTGCAGAGGAGATCGGGCTTCGCGAATGGGACTACACACAGTCGTCCGGAGATGATGAGGAAGTGACCGAATACGAGGAGCCGGAGCCCCTCGACTATGAGACAGAACAGGAAATAATCGCGGACTTTCTTAAATACAAATCGTCAAACAGCTTCTGGCGGAACATAAAACCTTCGGAACTGCGTGTTATAGGGTATTACGGTACATACAGAAGCGGCGAGGTAGTGATAGTTTACGGTGACGAGCTTGACTGCACCGATGATTGTGTTGAGCTTGAGATCGCGGGATATACGATAGAGTATGGCAGCGGCAGCTTTGAGCTGCTTCTCCATTACAACGGGACGTTTGTTCCGGTAGCCGATGCTTACGGACAGGGGCTTCTGACAGATGAAGATATTGCCGCGATAGCCTATTACATTTCACACTGAAACGGAGGAATGCAAAATGAAAAAGACTTTTAAACTTCTTGCAGCTGCACTTGCCGCAATAACCACAATGTCCTGCGCGTCCGTGACCGCTTTCGCGGACAGGCTCAGAACCGTTGACGGCGTGAAGTACCGTTATTCCGACAGCGGTGAGAAGAAAGGAACGTACACCGGCTGGACGAAAACAAGCAGCGGAAAGCGTTTCTATTACAAAAAGGGTATCGCACAGACAGGGTGGGTGCATATCGGCAAAAACTGGTACTACATAGACAAGAGTAAAGGAAGGCTCACAGGAAAGCAGACGATCGACGGAGCACTGTACAATTTAGGAAAAGGCGGCAGTTGGGATAAGAAATGCACATATCCCGACGGCACAGCCGAATATCCGCCTGATAAGCTGTGGTCTGTGCTCAGCAAAAAAGCTTACGGCGGACTTGTGTATGAGGACGGAATGTATGTTGTGATGTCCGTGGACGGAAAAGCGGAAAAAGCTGTGCAGAAAGCACTGCCCGGACTCAGCGGCATTATTTTCAGACCGGTGAAATACTCGATTTACGAGCTTGAAAAGATAAGGACAAAACTTGCGGACGAACTGAAAGGCAAGTGGTACGGTCACGGTATTTACGATGCCGAAAACAAAATAGTTTTTGAAGTCGATGAAGAGTACCTTGATGAAGTTACGAAATATATCAATGACAACGGATATTCCGACTATGCACGGGCAGAAACGGGATCTGAGCCTACACTGGATTAACGGAGGAAATCAATATGAAAAAGACGTTTAAACTAATCGCAGCAGCCCTCGCTGCGGCAACGGCGATGTCCTGCACGGCGGTGAGCGCCTACGCGGACAAGCTTGAATCCAACGGCGGGAAGACGTACGTTTATTCCGACAGCGGTGAGCTGATAAAGCCATATACCGGCTGGACGACCGTAAAGAGCGGAAGCACAAGCTACCGCTGCTACTACAAGGACGGAAATCGGCTCAAAAGCACATGGATCAAAGAGAACGGCAAGCGCACATACTACATCAGAAGCAACGGAAGAATGGCGACAGGCGATCTTAAGATCGGCAAAGTGAACTACTGCTTCGGCGATGACGGTAAGCTGATATACGGCGTGAAATACAGCCTGTCCGACGTTACCGAAAGCGGCGCGGTGCTGACGTTCAGCGGAGTTCAGCAAAATGACCCGAACGCGGATCTTACGGGCGGTGATGACTATTATGTTATTCGTAAGAACGCAAACGGGAAATGGGTCAAGGTGAAGTATCTGATAGATAACTGGGCATTCAACGATCTCGGTTATTTATTCTTTGAAGGTGAAAAGCCCGTCGAGCATAAGTCAACAGTAAACTGGGAGTGGCTTTACGGCAAGCTCCCTGTGGGCGAATACAAGCTTGTCACAGACTACGTTTACCAGCCCAACAAAAACATACCCGTTGACAGGAACCACCCTGTTACGGTCAAGAAAGTTTATCTCCCGTTTAAGATAACCGAGAACAACAGCAATATCGGCGAGTTCGGCTTCGATTTCGAGATCACCAAAAAGTCAGCGACACGCATTGAGTTCAATGCTGTCCGCACCGGCGCATACAAGGGCGAGGTTGACTGGGATTTTGAATGCTACGACATCGAGAAGTCAACAGGTGCGGATCCGGAACTTGACTGGGAGCTGTACAACGGAATATCGCTGATAAACACAGCCGGCTGTGAAACGCTCGGCATAGAGCCGGACTCCGTCACTCCTTTCAGAATTACGTGGACAGGCTCATACGGCAGTCTGCCGGAAGGCTCCTACCGCATTCATATCGTCCTCGGCAACAACTACGCGAAGAAGGATTACTATATCCCGTTCAAGGTAACGGAAGCGGAAGCCGCGAAAACAGCCGATCTGATAAAGACCGTGCCTGCCGTTAATTACACAACTTTCATAGGACCGCCGAAGCTTTATGTCACAGCGGGCGGAAACAGCTACACCGCCTGCGGAGGTACATCTTCGTGGGAAAACGAGGTTCCCGGTTCGGACGAGGGCGGAGGTGAGGAAGCGTGCGCAGAGGGCGCGCTCCACTCGAAGGAGTGGATGCCGATGATAGATGTGAAAGCGGGTGAGAAGATAACGCTTTCAACTGAGTTCGGTCCCGCGCCCAAAGAAATCACGGTCAAGTGCTGGGACGAGAAGTACTGGGAAGACTATGACGCGTATGACAAATATGAGACTGTCAAGGCAAGCGGAATGACATTCACGCCGAAGAAAGGCGGTTATATCTACGAAGTTTTCTGCAAATGGGACAATTTCACCAAAGACGGAGTGCTGATGTCCGGAAACAGCTATTACAGCTTTTTCATAAGAACAAAATAACCTACAAAGACCGCTGTGCGCATTTGCCGTACAGCGGTCTTATTTCGACAGACTCAGCGCCCCTTCTCTCAAATCTCTCATCTCTCTGCATAATCTCTTAAAATCTCTCTTGAAATCGGGGTAAAAGTATGCTATAATAAGAAAAAAGCGCGAAGGGACGTGATGATATGATAAAACTGCGTGAAGCACAGGCTACCGATCTGAAAGACCTGCTTAACCTGTTTTCCGAGATGTACGGTAAGGAAGTCGAGCAGACTGATGCAAAAACAATACTGATCTGGAACAGAATGCTGACCGATCAGTTCTACCACATTATAGTTGCGGAAGAGGACGGAAAGATCGTCTCAACCTGTTCCTGCATCATTATCCAGAGCCTTACATACGAGCATCGTCCTTACGCCATTGTTGACAATATCGTCACCCGGAGCGAGTACAGGGCGCAGGGTCTTGCTACCGCGTGCCTTGAAGAAGCACAGCGCATCGCAGAGAGCGAGGGCTGTTTCCGAATGATGCTCGCTACAACATCAAAACTCGAATCCACTTACAGGTTCTACGAAAAGCTCGGCTATGACAGGAACGAGATGACCGCGTTCACACAGTGGCTTTTCTGACGGAGGGCAAATGGCAGACAATCTGAAAACTATTGCGGACAACAGACAGGTCCGCCACGAATATTTCATTCTCGAAAGCATCGAAGCCGGCATAGAGCTTACCGGCACCGAGGTGAAGTCCATACGCGCCGGAGGTGTAAATCTCCGCGATTCGTGGATAGAGATAGAAAACGGTGAGGCATTTGTGAAGCAGATGCACATATCCCCTTACGAAAAGGGCAACATATTCAACAAGGACCCTATGCGCGAACGCAGGCTCCTTATGCACAAGCGGGAGATAATGCGCCTTTTCGGTCAGGTCAAGCAGGGCGGTCTTACGCTCGTTCCCGTGTCGCTCTATTTCAAGGGAAGCAACGTTAAGGTGCAGGTGGGTCTCTGCAAGGGCAAAAAGCTCTATGACAAGCGTGCATCAATGGCGGAGCGTGACGCGAAGCGCACCATAGACCGCGCGATAAAGGAGCGCAACAGGTGAAGCGGTTCTTTGCGATTTTGTCCGCTCTTGCATTTGCGCTGATATGCCCGGTAACAGCCGGAGCGGAAGAAAGCTCATACACGCTTACCCCGAACACGGTCTCGGAATGGGAAGTGTTATCCGGTACAGGCATAAAATACATGCCGGAGCAGAAAATATACTCTGTTTCGGGGAGTATGGAGCTTGAAATAGAAGTTTACGGCGGTGTATATCTGTACTGCGATATGGGCGGTTTCGGGCATTACGACAACGGCGCAGGAAGCGGTTCAAACATCAGTTACATCTGCTATAACGAGGTCGGTGCAGTAACAGAGCCCTACCCTGTCGTTCAGACCATACCCTCGGACGGTAAATTTCACCGTGCGCAGATCGGCACAGCGGAGATGCTTGCAGGTATACCGGACGATGTTCATTCCATAAGGCTTTCGATAACGGCTGACAAAAACCACTATATCAAAGGTTTGTATATCTATTCAAGCGATATGGGAGCAAGGGATATGTCTGCATTCAGCTGGAGCGATGCAGGAAACGGCGGAAACATCGAGCCGAACGCAAGCCGGGCTACATACTGGATAATGGTGGGCGGAGTGCTTGCCGCCGCGCTCATAATGTTTGGCATAAGGAAATGGAAAGACAGTATAAGGAAAGGAAAATGATTATGGAACTTACAATGAAGATCGAAGGAATGATGTGTCCGCACTGCGAGGCAGCGGTCAAGAAGGCGCTTGAAGCGATACCCACGGTAGACAGCGCTTTCGCAAGCCACGAAAAAGGCGAGGCAGTAGTAAAGCTGAACGCCGAGACCGACTTCGCCGTGCTGAAAAAAGCAGTCGAAGACCTCGATTACAAAGTCATCGTCTGAGAGGGTCGCTTGCGCTCGAGAAGGTCGCTTACGCTCGAGACTTGGGGGAAACCTTTCTGAAGAAAGGTTCTCCCCCAAACCCCCTTCCAAAGACTTTTAATCGCTCCGCAGTTAAGGGAGAAGGTTATCACAACAGAACAAAAAGACTGCTGAACAAACAGATTTCAGCAGTCTTTTTCTATGTATAGAAGAGTATAACTAACCGAGGTGGCGCACCCGCCCATAGAAGAATATCGCTACGCATTTCGCAGCGGCGCGTCCGCCGCCGCGGGACGGGGGCGCGCAGCCCCAGAACCGTCTGTTAAGACGTGCGTCAGCACTTAAGACGTGCGTCAGCGCAGCTGTCTGAGACCCGTTTGGCGGAAAGATTCTTCGCGGTACTCGCGGGGACTGCACCCGCGGAGTTTCCGGAAAGTCCGCGCGAAATGGCTGTAGCTTGAAAAGTTCAGGAAATCCGATATATCGGTGAGCGAATAGTCCGAGCTGCGCAGAAGATTTTCGGCAGCTTCGATGCGCTTTTCCGTGATGTAAGATGAGATCGTCATTCCCGTTTCGCGCCGGAAGCTTGACGACAGGTATGAGCTGTTCAGCCCCACTGTCACGGCAAGTTCCGCACAGCTTATCTTCTCGTGCAGGTGGCTGTTGATGTACTCCATACACTTGATTATATGGCGCGGGAACGGGTTCTTCTTCTTCGCGGCAGTCACCTCTTTCACGAAATATGCGATCATCTCGTCGTGTATCGTGATAAGCTCATCTATGCTCCGCGCACAGTCATATTTCCGGATATAGATATCGCTTGCATTGTATGCCTTCTCCGGCTCCATTCCGCCCTCTATCGCAAATCTCGTCACAAGCGTGATGTTGCAGATGCACAGATACAGCATATTTTTCAGCGGATCGTCGGACAGATGCCCTGTCTCTCCGGAAAACAGTATCTTCCGCGATTCCTCTGCCGCCCGCATATCGCCCCTGCGCACATACTCGTACTGGAGCATCTCCTTGTCGTAGCGGTGATGATTGAAATTGTTCTCGCTGTTTAAAAACCGCAGATATTCCACTTTCTCGTCTGTACTGCTCATCTTATCGCCTCCGGACTGTACTCCTGTTATTTTACCACAAACCGCCTGCCCGGTCAAGCAGAAAATAATTCATACTGAATCAATGTCTATCCGTAGAGAAACAATGTAATTACGTCACGATTCAGATATGCGCGCAGAGCGCGCACCATAATTGTGCATTGTGAATTGTGAATTGTGAATTTGTCTATAACAGTATCAGTTGACAAACTAAGAACAGGGTGATATAATAAACCTGTCATAAATGACGGCAGACACGGTTCATACACGAAAAGGAGTTTACTATGTATATTGCAGATGACAGCAGATATTCGGCAATGAAGTACGGCAGATGCGGAAAGAGCGGACTGAAGCTCCCCGCCGTATCACTCGGACTATGGAAGAATTTCGGATTCGGTTCGAGCTTTGAGAACGTGGAGAAGATGTGCTGTACCGCCTTCGATCTCGGCATCACCCACTTCGATCTCGCCAACAACTACGGCAATCCCTACAACGGTTCCGCCGAGGAGAACTTCGGCAAAGTGCTGTCACGCGATCTCGGAAAATACCGCGATGAGCTGTGCATCTCCACTAAAGCCGGCTACGGTATGTGGGACGGACCCTACGGCGACAAGGGCGGAAGCAGGAAGTACCTCATCTCTTCCCTCGACCAGAGCCTTAAAAGAATGGGGCTGGACTACGTTGACATATACTATCATCACATCTTCGACCCCGATACCCCGCTTGAAGAGACCGCTCTTGCGCTCGATCATATCGTGCATCAGGGCAAGGCGCTTTATGTCGGCATATCGAATTACAACAAACAGCAGACCTCCGAAATACAGGCGATCTTCCGTGAGCTTAAAACCCCGTTCATCGTGAACCAGCCGTCATACTCCATGCTCAACCGCTGGGTAGAGGAGGACGGACTTGATGAATACTGCTATGAGAACGGCATAGGGCTTGCGGTATTCTCCCCGCTTTATCAGGGCTTCCTCACCGACAGATATCTGAACGGCATTCCCGCCGATTCCCGCATAGGAAAGGGCGATACATGGATCGCACAACAGCTTGATGAGAAGATGCTGAACAAGCTCCGCGGACTGAACGAGATCGCGGCATCACGCGGTCAGAAGCTGTCGCAGATGGCGATCTCATGGCTCCTGCACAATAAGGCAGTTGCTACGGTGCTTATCGGTGCGAGCCGTCCGGAGCAGATCGCGGACAATGTTAAGGCAGCTGACCGCAGAGATTTCTCGGACGAAGAGACAGCGAAAATCGAAGAGATCCTGAAAGCATGATCATATAGGACGATTGAGAGAACCGCCTGTGGTTTAAATACCGCGGGCGGTCTTTTTATGCATATCGCCTTAACACTTCCCCGGCAACCGGCATATAATAATACAGCCAACCGGCAATAAAAGTGAAAGGATGCGATCGCATGAATTACAGCGAATGTGACAGAAACAATATGTCCGACAGCGTAAAAGAGCGTGTCGGATACGCCTATGTGCCGTTTCAGAAGCTCGGACGTGTTTATACGCCCGAAAAAGCTATGGTGCAGGGTACGATATTCCCGGAGCTTGATATAGGCATCGGCGAGTATGAGAGGGGGATTTACGATGGAAAATAACAGGAACACCATGACTTCCGCGCAGCTTATGCGCAAGCTCAGCGAGGCTATGTTCTATATGACAGACCTCAATCTCTATCTCGATACCCACCCCGATGACACGAAGGCTCTCAGTATGTTTGAGGAGGCTTCCTGCAATGCGAAAGCCTGCTTTGACGCATTTGAGAAGCGGTGCTATCCCCTTGTTGCAGCTTCCGGAGACTGCGATGACAGCTGGGAATGGCTCGTCGGCGTATGGCCGTCGCAGAAAATGGCATAAGGAGGGCTGAGGTATGTTCATATTCACGAAAATGACGCAGATACCGGTCAGGATAAACAACAAGAACCCGAAGCTTGCAAGCTATATACTGTCGCAGTACGGCGGACTATATCCCAAAATGTGATTTATCTGATCGCACTCACCACGATCCA
Source organism: Ruminiclostridium sp. (assembly GCA_017479645.1). Classification (GTDB taxonomy): domain Bacteria; phylum Bacillota; class Clostridia; order Oscillospirales; family Ruminococcaceae; genus Ruminiclostridium_E. The sequence continues at coordinate 15,241 of JAFVBZ010000163.1, forward strand.
CCCTGCCCTGCCGTAGAGCTTCACATAGGTGTACTTGCTTTGCGGATCCTGTGTCTCTGTTCCGGAAACAATCACACATTTCGTGCCGGCGGTAAGTACTCCTAGGGACTCGCTCTTATACTTTGATGTCCGCCGGATCGTTGCATTGTACGCAAGCGTCACGTTCTTAAGAGATGTCTTCGGTGTATCGACGGTCTGTTTGTACTCGATAAAGGAGCACTCGAACCAGTCCGTCCAGAACGAACGGTCAAGCTTGCGTTTCACCACACCGTCCCCGCGGCTGCCGAGCGTGCTCTCGATCGTCTCTCCGTTGCCGATATATACGCCGACGTGATTTCCGTGCTTACGGCTTATCACGATGATTCCCGGACATTCCGGTAAGGTGTCA
>JAFVBZ010000164.1 GCA_017479645.1 Ruminiclostridium sp.
ACTTTTGTAGAACGCGAACATTTTTACAAAAATAAAAGCATTGCCCCCGCTTTTGCAAGGGCTGTGGAGCGGATTACGAGGCTCGAACTCGCTACCTCCACCTTGGCAAGGTGGCGCTCTACCAGATGAGCTAAATCCGCACCGGAAGAAATATTATATGCGCAGGTAATGCGCTGGCGACCCGAATGGGGCTCGAACCCATGACCTCTAGCGTGACAGGCTAGCGTTCTAACCAGCTGAACTACCGGGCCTTATATCGCTGGTGGGAGTTACAGTGCTCGAACCTGTGACCCTCTGCTTGTAGGGCAGATGCTCTCCCAGCTGAGCTAAACTCCCACATCTGTAAGCGACTATCTTATTATACACGACTTGTCCCGATTTGTCAAGGGTTTTTTAAAATTTTTTTCAAAAAATCGGAATATTTTTCCAAAAACAGCATAGTACAGCGGTCTCGGAACGCTCTCACGCCCTTGTACTCCGCTGTACCCTGCTAAAGTTATTATTCGGATTTTACTTCCTCGATCTTGTCGATATTTCTGTAAACCGCATCAGCGATCTCAGAGCAAACCTTGTAAACTCCGTCATCATCACGTTCGTGGCTTGCGCCTGTTGTCAGGACAACAACCGTGTTCTTCGTCTCCGGATCGTAAGAAGCGAGCGCTATAACTCCATACGCATTGCCTGTATGGTAATATACACCATTGGTACCGTAGCGGTCAGCTCCATAGCGCAGAATAAGCGCCTGCTTGAACTTTCCGCCGTTCTCTGCTGCGGTAAAATACCGCTTCTCCATTTTCTCAACAGACTCGGGCGAAAGGATCTGCTGTTTCTTGAACTTTCCGTCATTCGCAAGCATATAGAACATCTTCGCCACATCTCTCGCGGAACCTGTCATTCCGCCGATATAGTTTCCTGCGTTATTGCCCGGTTCGCCGTCAGGAAGAATGTATTTTGCCTCGCTCGGCAGCAGTTCAACTCCATGATCTGCCTCATAAAGTGTGGCAAGGCGGGACTGCTTTTCTATCTTTCCGGCAAAGAATGACATATCCACTCCGAGCGGTCCGAACAGGTTTTCCTGGGCGAAATCCTCAAGCACCTTTCCGGATGCGACATCAAGAGTCGCGGCTGCGACAGAGCTTCCGTAATTATTATACATCCAAGATGAAGATGAGCCCACCTTGCCGTCTATGTAGCTGGATTTGTCAGTAAGCTGCTTCAGTATCTTCTCCGCGTCGGTCTGCATCGAAAGATAGCGCAGCGTAGATGTGTGAGTAAGCAGAGTAGCAAGTGATATCGACTTCGGCATCTTCTTGCCCCAGTAATTGCTTATCTTCTTGTTGATGTCAAGTATTCCCTGCTCCTGCATCTGAAGTGCGCAGATAGCTACAGCAACCTTACTGATCGACGCTGCCCTTATCTTTGTGGCATTCCCAATATCTTTCTCGCCGTACTTGGAATAGCCGTACTTCCAGTCAAATATCTTTCCGTCGCTTCCGCGTATCGCCGCTACCTGTACACCGACAGCGTTCGATGCCAGAGCAGTATCATGCACGACCTTCTCTATATCGGAAAATGCTGTACCGTCGGACTCGTACTCTTCGGGAAGCGGGATCTTCGGCTTGGCTGCCTTACGGAGATAACGCCTTGAAACGTCGCTTGAGACCCAGCCGGTAAAGGATTTTCCGTCCTCGATCTTGTACCAGAGGATATCGAAATCGTCAAACTGGGCTCCGAGGTAATTGAAAGACCCGGCACCACCGGTCTTTCCGATGATCTTGTACTTTGTTCCGGGACCGTTGCGTATATTGACATCTTTTGACAAAATTTTTACATAATAAGTCGAAGATGCTGCAGAAACCGGCGGAGTAACACCGGCTATCATTACCAGTGAAAGTATGACCGCTGTTACAGCTTTAAGTATCTTCATAAACTTTTCCCCTTTTCTATGATCTGTATATATTGTATCATCTCCTTCAGGTTTTGTCAATATGTTGTAAATATTATGCAGATATATAATAAATAGGTATTGACAACTGCAAGTGTTTGTGCTATAATATCCACGTTAATAATAAAGCGGATATTGCGGGAGAAGTACGGTGGAATTCCGTCGCAGCAGTCACTACCGTGGAGCCAAAGCTCCGAGAGTCGGATCGCCCCTTTTCCGCTGAATAAGGCGTTTCCGGGCAGTGGGAATGCAGCCTTATAGCTGTGCTTTCCGTCCCGCGGAGAGCATTTTTACTTTCACCGCCAACGGAGACCGAAAGGAAGGATATATATTATGAAAAAAATGGTTTCTGCGGCAGCAGTACTTGCTGCTATCGGTATGCTCAGCTTCTCGGCTTATGCTGATGAAACAGTGTATGTAACTCTCGTTGACAGCAACGGCGAACAGCTTTTCGCCGCTAACAGCATTGATGTATCCGATGCGGACGGCGACGGCACTATCACGGTAAATGACGCTCTTATCACAGCTCACAAGAGCATAACATGGGACGAGTCCAAAGCAGGATATGAAACCGCAGAAGGTGACTACGGTCTTATGGTAACAAAGCTTTGCGGCGAAGAGAACGGCGGCAGCTACGGTTACTATGTAAATAACGTCATGGCATACTCGCTTCTTGATCCGATAACCTCCGGCGATTATATCAATGCTTTCGTATTCAGCGATACAACCGCTTTCTCTGATATGTACTGCTACTTCGACAAGAACAGCTACGAGGTAACAGAAGACGGTCAGTCCGTTGAACTGACACTGTACGGCGCATCTTTCGATGCCGACTGGAATCCCGTAAGCGTTCCTGTTGTCGGCGCAAGGATCTTTGTTGACGGCAATCCCACTGATGCTGTTACCGATGAAAACGGTAAAGCTACAATTATCGCGGAACTTGCAAACCGTCCTATCACCGCACACTCCGATACACAGACTCTCGTTCCCCCCGCAGCATGGCTCGTTGCAGCAGCAGGAGATGAAGCCACCGACAAGGCTGATGACGCAGCTGCCGGAGAAACTGCCGGCGCAGTTGAGGAAACGCCTGCCGAAACAGCCGATACATCAGCCACTTCCGCAGTTGACGCAGCTTCCGACAAGGGTTCCCCCGCTACGGGAATAGCTGATGTCGCAGTTGTTTCCGGTATCGCAGTTATAGCAGCCGGTGCTCTTGTACTTACCAGGAAAAGAAAGTAAGAAATGAAAAAACGGATACTTGTCTTCTTAATATCAATAGTAACAGCCGCGTTCGCTTTGCCGTGCGCGGCTTTTGCCGATTTCAGCGCAAGTGAAAAAGCCGCTCAAG
>JAFVBZ010000165.1 GCA_017479645.1 Ruminiclostridium sp.
CAAGCAAGCAAGCAAGCAAGCAAAGTCGACCTCCCAAATGGTAACAATTCTCCAAACAGCCATATTCGTAACTATAAAACAGCCTCAAACCGTGTTCTGATACGGTTTGAGGCTGTTTGTACATTTTGTTCTTGTGATTGCTTAACATTTATATGCCAGATAAATCCAGTCATTAAAGCGAGTCGGTGATGATCTGCGCTATATCCTTTTCGGACAGCGAAACCAAAGCGTTTTCAAATCCCTCATTGACATTGTACGCCAAAAGTGCTATTATTATACATATTACACAAATATGTATTGCGTAATAATCAACATAAGGAGCTGCACAAAATGAGCATTTACAGGAAATACATCAATCAGACAAGAAAACCCCAAGGATTTCTCGGAAAAATGATCATCAGAAGAATGAACAGCGAACACGCGAAGCTCTCGGAATGGGGACTGGAGCACCTTGTGAGACTTGAAAGGATAGCTCCCGGCGAGATACTTGAGATAGGGTGCGGTGGCGGAATGAACGCAGGTACGCTGATGAAAATGTATCCGTCTGCGAAACTGACGGCAATAGATTATTCGGAACTGTCCGTCAGAAAAGCGGCAGCATACAACAAAGAGATGATTGCGAGCGGAAGGTGCGAGATACGGCAGGGAGATGTTTCCACACTTGATCTGCCGGAGGAAAAGTTTGATCTCGCGACTGCTTTTGAGACAATATACTTCTGGCCGGGACTTGAAAAATGCTTCTCCGAGGTGGCAAAAGTTCTTAAACCCGGAGGATTTTTCATGATTGTCAATGAGTCGGACGGTATGGACGAAGAAAGTCTTAACTACGCGAAGATCATCGACGGAATGAGATGCTATACTCCCGAAGCCATAGAAACCGCTCTGAAAAGTGCAGGATTTACGAAGGTAAGATGTTCGCATCACAGGTCTATGCCGTGGATAACGGTTCTTGCGAGGAAATAAAGATATACTGTATAAAACAAAGGCCGCTCATCATTCATTGAGCGGTCTTTCGCTTTTCTTTGTCAGAATGGCAGAGTATTTCTTAATGCCGAGCTTCTTATTAATTTTGATATGACCGGATTTTGACACGATCAAACACAAAAAATACTTGACAATCGGTACGGAAAGTGCTAATATATATTCTATGTTAATATCTTCGGAATACAGGTGCTGAAGCAGACTTCTGAAAATGTCTGCCAAGCCTAACAAGGAATCAGGTGTGAATCCTGAGCAAGGCCGTTGCCGTATTTCGTCTCAAAGCATACATGATGTAATGTCAGTCACTGGGATATCTCCCGGGAAGGCGTATGTGAGCCGGTTCTGCTGGCGGGCGATAAGTCGGAATACTTGCCTGTGTTTCTCCCGTGATCGGGTGTTGTTTATAGTCTGCGGAACTCCGGAACGTAAGCGATGATGTGTCAAATAAAGCCGTTCGCACGGCTTTATTCGTGTTGCTCTGTCAAAAAACAGAGGGTGTATTTGACATATCCGGAATACATATAGAGATTATGAACATTATCCGAGTTACGGCTCGGATAATGTTTTTTTGTTTTGAAAATGCCCGGATAAGGCTATATCACCGACACGGGATACGGATCACAAAAAGTCATAATATTTGACAGAAAGAAGGAATTTATAATGAACAAAAGATTTATTTACGGACTTGTCGCGGCGGCTCTCGTATTGAGCATTACCGGCTGTTCGGGTGAACAGAACAATTCCGGAGTCGGCGGTCTTAAAAACGCTTCTGCGGCAGACAAGGTCTCCGATGAAGAAGCGCCCATACTCGTGACCGGAGATGATTATCCGCTTACTGTGCGTGACTATCTGAAATATGAGACTACCATAGAGAAAAAGCCTGAAAAGGTCGCTGTAATGTCGGGAACGCCTCTGAACGTATGGTATGATCTCGGCGGAAAGTCGATATGCACCTCGGACGTTAGTAGCAATATCCGTCTGACCGAGGGCTATGAAGACGAAATAAGGGCTCTGCCGCAGATAGGTCCGGTATATTCCATAGATATGGAATCGGTCATAGCGCTTGAACCCGACCTTGTCATAGCTCAGGTCGGAACGCAGTCATCACAGGGCTCCAAGCTGCGTGAAATGGGATATAATGTGATCCAGACACATATGCGCGGCTTTGATGATGTTATCTGTACTTATCGGGCTTTCGGAAAACTGCTCGGAAAGAGTGAGCTCGCGGAGCAGCGCATTTCAGAAATGGAGCAGGGCAAAAAGGAGATAACCGACAAGCTTCCCGATGACAATATTTCGGTCGTGATACTCTATGTGACCTCGAAATCGCTCGCGGTAAAGCTTGACAACAGCATAGCGGGAGATATTGCAAAGACGCTTAAGCTCAAAAATATAGCGTCGGATCTGCCGCCGGATACGGTCGGTTCGGAGACCACCCCGCTCGATATCGAGTACATCGTTGAAAAGGATCCTGATTATGTGCTTGTCACAACTATGATCTCAAGTAACGAGGAAGCGCGAAAGACCGTCGAGGAGCAGTTTAACACGAACCCCGCGTGGAACTCGGTCAACGCGATAAACGAAGGGAGAGTAATATATCTTCCGCAGCAGTATTATCTTTATAATGCAGGACCGTATTATGTTGACGCGATAAGATATATGGCACAGTGCATTTACCCTGAAATCTACGGAAAAGCGGAAGAACTTGACTGATGGAAAAGACAGCATTCAAAGATACGGCAACATTTAAGATCATAGTGCTGGCGATTCTTTCGGCGGCTGTGATCGGCGGGTTCATACTCGGAAACATAATCGGGACAATGGACATTTCGGTTCCCGACATAATAGACACGATAGCCGGCAACCATACCGGTACAAATAACAAGGTAATATGGAACATCAGACTTCCGAGAATGATACTCGCGGGTCTTGTTGGAATAAATCTCGCACTGTCCGGGTCGATACTTCAGGGAGTTATGAAAAACCCGCTTGCAGACCCGTCGATAATCGGGATAAGCAGCGGCGCAGGGCTTTTCGGAATTGTGATACTTGTGGTATTCCCACAGTGGCAGAACTTTGTACCGATCGCTGCATTCGGCGGCGCTATGCTCGCGGCGGGAATAATATATATACTCGCGTGGAAGGGCGGCATAGATCCCACACGAATAGTGCTGTCCGGCGTCGCGGTCTCGGCGCTGTTCGGTGCCGGTATCTCGGCAATACTTGTATTTTTCAGCGACAGAGTACACGGTGCGCTTACCTTTATGAACGGCAGCCTTTCATCACGAAGCTGGGGCGAAGTACAGACTATCCTCCCCTATACTGTTATCGGACTTATACTTGCGCTGATGTTCGCGGACAAGCTGAACATACTTGTACTCGGAGATGACACCGCAAGAGGTCTTGGGTTGAATGTGGAACTTACGCGACTGGGATTTACAGCGCTCGCGGCTTTGCTGGCGGCATCGGCGGTAAGTGTTGTCGGTCTGCTTGGGTTTGTCGGACTTATTGTTCCGCACAGCATACGGCTTATTCTCGGAAACAATTACAGGATAATGTTCCCCGCGACCGCTCTGCTCGGTGCGGCACTTGTAATGCTGAGCGACACCTTTGCAAGGACAGTACTCAGCCCTACGGAAATACCGGTAGGAATTGTCATGGCTGTTCTGGGAGTACCGTTCTTCCTTTATCTGCTGAGAAAGTAGGCTGACATGGAAAAGATCATTCTTTCGGTAAAAGGGCTGTGCGCGGGATACAGGAACCGCCGTATTCTTGACGGCATAGACCTTGATATACAGCGCGGAAAGGTATATTCCATAATAGGGCCGAACGGCTGCGGGAAAACGACACTTATCCGTGCAATGAGCCGTAATCTTCGTCCCGAACGTGGCGAAGTATTTCTTGACGGCAGTGATATTTTCAGAACGAACACAAAACTTGTGGCACGGAAAATGGCTGTACTTGGGCAAAGCGATTCAGGTATGAGCGACATCACGGTAAGGACGCTTGTGGAATACGGCAGATATGCCCACAAGAAATGGTGGGCAGGCTCGGACAAAGAAGATACGCGTGTTGTTGACTGGGCGATAGAGCGCACGGGTATGTCACAGCTTCAGAACCGCAAGATCAACGCGCTTTCCGGCGGCGAGCGTCAGCGTGCGAGGATAGCCATGGCGATAGCGCAGAAACCGGAGATCATGCTTCTCGACGAGCCGACCACATACCTTGATATAGCTCATCAGCTTGAGATAATGGAGCTTGTCTCAACACTCAACAGAGAGGAAGGCATAACCGTTGTTATGGTACTGCACGATATGAATCATGCGGTACGATATTCCGACGAGCTTGTATTGCTTGATGACAAAAAAATATACACGACAGGCAGACCTAATGAACTGCTTGAAAACAGAGAATTGGAAAAGGTGTTCGGCGTTGATGCCGAAATACTGACAGACAGCGAGGATAACTCGCCGATCTTCTACGCAAAGAGGGTGCGCCGATGAAATTTACATTTATAACCGTATCTTCGCCTTCTGTGAAATGCCTGATAAAGGCTGCCGGAGAAATAGCAAGGACAGAGCCGGATATTCTCGATCTTAAGCTGTACTATGCGGTCACCGATTACAGCAAGGAAAAGAGGGCGCGGCTCATTGCCGATATTTCTTCCTCGGATATGGTCTTTGTCGATCTTATGGGAAGTCCGGTCGAAACGATCAAGGCGGTCAACGAAGGGCTTGAAAAATGCAGCGGCAATATCGTTCCTTACGGCAATTCCGCGCGTGAATATCTCAGGCTCGGAAGTTTTTCGGCGGAAGGAATGAGATCGTCCGGGGATAAGAAGCCGGATATGGCTGCCATAAAGAAAATGCAGTCTATGGCAGAGGCTATGGGCAAGGTGATGCCCGGTAAAATGCGCGATATGCGCAATTACTCACTTATCTGCAAGTATTTTTATGTTGCTGATTATCCGAACATACTCAATATGCTTTATCTTATACTGCGGGAATATGGCGGAGCGAAGCGCCTTCCGAAGCCTGCCGCGCCGCGTGAGGTGCCTCCTGCCGCGGTTTGCAGACCGTGCGATATGAAGTGCTACAGCAGTTTCGGTGAATTTACCGCAGACTTTCCATATGATCCGGATAAGCCAGTTATTGCACTTCTGTACTATGGACACATATATCCTATGGACTATTCCGGAGCTGTATCGGTAATATGCGAGCGTATTATGAAAAACGCTAATGTGCTTCCGATAGCCGTTTCCGGTATGGACAGTATCACGGACGGAAGTCTGCGGAAGCTCCTGACCGGATTTACGCCCGCGAAGCCCGATATGCTGCTGAATTTAATGTCATTCCGCCTGAGTGCGGGTCCTATGGGCGGCAACATCTCAGCCGGAACAGACCTTCTGAAAGAGCTGAATGTTCCTTATCTGCACCCTTTCTTTATCTCACGCCGCACCGAGCGGGACTGGAACGAGTCGGTACAGGGCAGCACTCCTTCAGAGGTACTGATCTCGGTAATGCTTCCTGAGCATGACGGGGCGGTAATGACCATTCCCGTCGGTGCAAAAACGGATCCGCTTTACAACGCGGATTTTGATGTCACCACCGACGAGATAAAAATAATAGACGAACGGCTGGAATCGCTTATCCGCCGTATGGAAAAATACATATCGCTTCGCAGAAAGGAAAAGACACAAAAAAAGGCTGCGATCATCTGCTACAATTATCCGCCGGGAGAGGCAAATGTTTTCGGCGGGGCGTTTCTGGACACCTTTCAGTCGGTGGCATCAATACTGTCTCTGCTGAAAAGCAACGGTTATGATACCGAGGATGTTTCGCCGGAGCAGCTGATGAACGACTTTGTTAATGGCGGTCTGGTTAACTCCGGAAAATACAATGATACCGGAAGAATGAAGACCTATCCGCTGTCGGACTACAAAAAATTCCTTGAAGATTTTCCGGACAGACAGGCTGTTATCGACGCATGGGGCGAACCGGGCGGTGATATAATGACCGACGATAACGGAAATTTCCTTATTCCTGCGGCTGTATACGGGAATGTGCTGGTCGGACTACAGCCATCACGAGGGGTACACGAACAGCAGGATAAGCTGTATCACGATAAATCTGTTCCGCCGCATCACCAGTATATCGCGTTCTACAAATATCTTGCCGAAAAATTCGGAGCAGACGCGATAATTCATGTCGGAACGCACGGGACTATGGAATTTCTCAAAGGCAAGGAATGCGGTATGAGCGGAAACTGCTACCCCGATCTTTTGCTGCGGGATATTCCGCATTTTTACCTTTATTACTGCGGAAATCCTTCCGAGGCTACTATCGCGAAGCGGCGTTCTCATGCGGCGCTTATAGGCTATCAGCCGCCTGTGTTCGTACAGAGCGGACTGTACGGGGAATATGCCGAACTGTCCGCGATGCTTGACGACCTTCATCATCAACAGGCGTTCTCCGAAAGTTCTGCGAGCGATGTCGAGCGAAATATCGCAGAGACGGCCGAAAAGCTTAATCTGCCGACGGACATCGACGAGCTTGAAAAAGAGCTTTATCGGATAAATAGCTCGCTCATCCCGAAAGGGCTTCACATTTTCGGCTGGGATTATACCGACGAAGAAGCGCGGTGCTATGTGCGGGAGCTGCTGAAAAAGTCTCATGATGGGATTCCGTCGCTCCATATGGCGGCGGCAGAGGAGCTCGGCACGGATCTTTCGGCGGCAGAGGAATCTGGCGGCGAACACCTCCGGCGCATAAACGCTCTTGCGGAGGAACTGTTCGAAAAATATTTCGACAGCGAAAAAGTCCCCGAGAAACTTGTAAAAACCATTTGCTACGGGCGTGAACGATACAGTGCGGTAAAGAAAAACGCGGAAAACGAGCAGCTCCTGAACGTTCTTAGCGGCGGATTTATCCCTTCGAAGGCAGCGGGCGACATATACCGCAGTCCGGAGGTGCTCCCGTCCGGTTATAATCTCTATCAGTTCGACCAGAGATTCGTGCCGACGATAACGGCTTATCAGCGGGGCGCAAGAATTGCCGAAAATACGATAAAGACTTATTATGAGCAAAACGGAAGTTACCCGAATTCAACGGCGGTGATACTGTGGGGGCTTGAGACGTCACGCACGCAGGGCGAAACGGTAGGTCAGATAATGGCGTATCTCGGCGCAAGACCGGCTAAGGAGAATTCCGCATGGAATCCGAAATATGAGCTTATTCCCATGGAAGAGCTCGGCAGACCGCGTATTGATGTTACCGTGAATATCTGCGGATTTTTCCGTGATCTTTTTCCGAATATCATAGACAACCTTGATGACCTGTTTCATCTGGTGAATGAAGCAGACGAAACGGACGAGCAGAACTATATGAAGGCGGATTCGTCCAAGCTGTACAGTTATCTTCTTGATCACGGTTATGATGAAGAAGAAGTCCGTGAGCTTTCGGTCACGAGAATATTCGGTCCGCGTGAGGGCGAATACGGAACGGGCATAACATCTGTCATCGCGACAAAAGCGTGGGAAAAGGAAGAACAGATAGGAAGTCAGTTCCTGTCATCGCTTCATTATGTTTACAACAGGAAAAGACACGGCGGCGATATTGAAAACCTTTATGAGCAGAATCTCAGAAGCGTTGAGATAGTTTCTCAGGTCCGTGATAACAACGAATATGAGATAACAGATCTCGATCATTACTATGAGTTTTTCGGCGGGCTTGCGAAATCTGTCGAAATGGTAAAGGGCAGGAAAGCCGTCATGCTCATCACCGACACAACGGGAACGGCTCCTGTGACGGAATCCGCCGGAAAGGCTGTCGCAAAGGGGATACGTACCCGTGTGCTCAACCCGAAATGGATAGACGGAATGCTCGCGCACAAATATCACGGCGCACAGAAAATATCCGATCGTTTTGAGAACATCATGGGACTTGCGGCTACCACGGGCGCGGTGGAGCAGTGGATATACAACGACCTTTGCGCCGCTTACGCGGAGAATGAGGATATGAGGCAGCGTATGGCAGAAAACAATCCTTACGCATATATGGAGATATTGGAGCAGATGGAAGAATACAGCCGACGCGGCTACTGGAACGCCACAGACGAGCAGCTTGAAACGATCCGCCGTGCATATCTCGAAACCGAAAACAGAATAGAAGGCGATTCTTAATGAAACAAAAAGCATATTTCCCTTTCACCGCGATAGTCGGGCAGGAGAAAATGAAGCGGGCGCTTATACTTAATCTGATAAATCCCGCGCTTGGAGGTGTGCTCATAAAGGGAGAAAAGGGTACGGCGAAATCCACGGCAGTACGGGCGCTTACACAGGTTATGCCGGAACGCCGCGAGGTCAGAGACTGTCAGTTTTCATGCGACCCCGACGACAAGAGCTGCCAGTGCGACGACTGCCGCGAAAAGGAAGAACACGAAATAGTAATGAGGCGCATGAGGGTAGTTGATCTTCCCGTAAGTGCGACAGAGGACAGAGTGGTGGGAACTCTCGACATAGAGAAGGCACTCACCACGGGTGAAAAGCATTTTGAGCCCGGAATACTCGCTGAAGCCAACCGCAATATCCTTTACATAGATGAGATAAACCTGCTTGACGATCATGTGGTCGATGTAATACTTGATTCGGCGGCTATGGGGGTAAACAATGTTGAGCGGGAAGGAGTTTCATTCAGCCACCCCGCGAGATTTGTACTCGTGGGGACAATGAACCCAGAAGAGGGCGACCTTCGCCCGCAGCTTCTTGACAGGTTCGGTCTTGTAGCGGATATTCGCGGCGAGACCGATATAGAGATGCGTACCGAGGTGGTAAAGCGCTGTCTTGAATATGAAAGCGACCCCGACAAATTCCTTGAAAAATGGCAGCCAGAGCAGGACAAGCTCTGCCGCAGGATAAGTAAGGCTCATGAGCTTCTCGGAAAGGTGACCTGTTCAGACGATATACTTCGTCTGGCAGCGGAAATATCGGTATCTCTGGGCGTTGACGGTCACCGTGCAGATATTGCCATGATAAAGACAGCGATGACAAACGCAGCGTATGAAGGAAGAATATCGGTCGTTAACGATGATATGAAGCTTGCTGCGGAACTTGTGCTTCCGCACAGAATGCGCAGAAAGCCGTTTGAAGAGCAGCGCCTTGACATCGATTCGGTTTTTGAGATGATAGAAAGCCGTGATGTCACATGAACGGATATACGTTTCCGTTCACTGCGGTCGCGGGGCAGGATCGTGTGAAGCTGGCGCTTATCCTTAACGCCATAGATCCGGCGATAGGCGGCGTACTTATATCGGGAGAAAAAGGCACGGCAAAGTCAACGCTTGTTCGTGGACTTGCATCTGCATCGGGAAAACGTGTAACGGAGCTCCCGCTTAATGTCACAGAGGACAGGCTTGTCGGAACTCTCGACCTTTCCTGTGCGGTAAAGGACGGCGAGCGGCACTTTGAAAGCGGGCTGCTTTATGAGGCGGACGGAAATTTTCTCTATGTCGATGAGGTAAATCTGCTTTCGGCGCATATCTCCAATATACTTACGGAGGCGGTATCGACCGGAGAAAATATCGTACAGCGCGACGGAATCTCGTATAGGCACCCCTGCCGTTTCGCTCTTGTGGGGACGATGAACCCCGAAGAAGGCTCACTCCGGCCGCAGCTTCTTGACAGGTTCGGACTGTTTGTGAATGCACGCAGCGAAACGGACATAGAAGTACGTACCGAGATAATCCGCCGCAGACTTGAGTACGAAAACGATCCGACGATGTTCCTGCGAAAATGCCGTGACAAGGAAGAAGCGCTTGCCGAAAGAATATCGGCGGCTTCCGAGAGACTTGATGATATATCCGTTCCGGACGGTATAGTACAGCTTATCGCACTTACCGCGAGCAGGTCTTGCTGTGAAGGCAACCGCTGTGAGCTGATACTCGCAGAAACGGCAAGAGCGTTGTGTGCATGGCGCGGCGGAACCGAAGTAAATGCCGATGACGTTTCCGAAGCGGCGAAGTTTGTACTTCCGCATCGCATGAGAAACGATACATCTGTCGAGGTATCGGAGTCTTCCGGGTCTTCGCAGGATACTTCAGACGAAGAAAACTACGATAATGAGCGATCCGAAAACGACATCTCCGAAAACGAACAGACCGGCTCTTCGACGGACAAACCCGAAAACCGGCAGGATAATACCGAAAGCGCCGGGCGGGAACTCCCGCTCTCTGCGGACGGTATAAAAACCGATAAAAAGAAGAACGGCGGAAGCGGAAAACGAAGCAGATGTGTCACGAACGAGCTCACCGGGAGATATGTCCGAAGTCGTATCCCAACAGGAAAATGCTGTGACATAGCGCTGATACCTACGCTGTGCGGCGCGGCTCTTCACCAGCAGCAGAGAACGCCGCTGGAGGGCATGAGTATAGCGGTCAGAAGCTCCGATCTGCGATGCAAGATACGCGAAAAGCATACCGGTGCTACCATATTGTTCGTTGTGGACGCAAGCGGTTCAATGGGAGCAAAACGTCGTATGAGAGCGGTAAAGGGTGCGGTGCGCGGACTTCTTTCGGAAGCTTACCGCAAGCGGGATCGCGTGGGTGTCGTTGCGTTTCGCGGCGAGGACGCGCAGGTGCTGCTCAGTATAACATCAAGTCCGGAACTGGCGAGACGCTGTATGGACGAGCTTCCGACCGGAGGCAAAACTCCGCTTGCAGCAGGCATCGCCGCTGCCGGTGAGCTACTTCGCGCCGAACGCATACGAATGCCCGATGCGCTTCAATATCTTATACTCATATCTGACGGAAAGGCGAATGTTCCGCTTGACGGCACAGACCCGTTCGGGGACGCTCTCTCAGCCGCGGAAAGGATAGGAGCTGCTCCGATAGGCACAATGGTGCTTGACACGGAGAACAGCTATATCCGGTTCGGTTTTGCGAAGAAGATAGCCGAGCGAATGGGTGCGGAATACATAAGACTTGACGAGGTTACAGGCTCCGCGGTCGAGGAGAATGTTCTCGGTTTTGTAGGCAAAAACATTGTATGACAGCCCAAAGGGCTTTCAAAATAAATAACTTATATTTTCAGGAGGCAATCAAAATGAAAAAAGCACTTATGACAATGACGGCGGCCGCGCTGATACTATCAATGGCGGCTTGCTCGGGAAACGCGAACAGCGGTAAGACGACTTCAGGAACCACAACTGCTGCCGCACAGACAGAAGCCGTTCAGAGTACCGATCAGCAGAGCGGCGCTTCGGGAACGTCTGTATTTAACGAAGAAAATGGTGTTCTGACATATCTTGACACGGAACACGCTCCGTTTGACGGCACGGGACTTAAGATCACGATCAACAAGTCTGCAGGAACCGTGAATTTTGTCAAGACCGATCTCAGCGGCAAGGAAACAGTGGAATATTACACATTCGATTTCAACACAAACACGGTTGAGCAGTATTACTATGTTTCCATGATGGGAACAGGGTTCTATTACACCTTTGACCTTAACGCTGACGAGATAGTAAAGATAGAAAATTCCGAGCATGAGGACTCGACACAGAGCACCAAGGACAACGGCAGATACGACAGCGCAAACGAAAGACTCAGATCCGATGTGAAGGCGCTTCAGACATACTTTACCGAGCAGTACGGAACGGAAATGTCCGATATGGTGGAAAAATCCGCGGCAGCTCCGCAGGATAAATCCGATACAGCTTCATCTGAGGAATACGGCACTGTTGTTATCGAAAACGGCGACAGAACGGTGACATTCACATCTATGCCGCAGAAGGTCCTCTGCGCAAATCTGTACGCTGCGGAGAATATGGTAATGCTCGGTCTTGAAGACCATATCGTCGGAAAGAACGTACATACCAATCCTGCAGAAGTACCGCTGCCGGAGCTTGCAGACAAGTTCGAGAATATCCCTGAAATTGAAAAATCGCTTGAAAACGCCGTAGCTCTCGGAACTGACCTTGTTATCGGTCAGATAAGCACATTCAAGGATACTGCATGGGGTTCGTTCGAGCAGCTCGAATCCAACGGTATAAACTGCCTTACAATAACAGGCACGATAGTTCCCGATGAGACGGTAGAGCATATCTACATCGACATCGAAAACCTCGGCAAGATATTCAAGGTCGAGGACAAGGCCGCTGAAGTAATTGCAAATATCAAGGCAGACATCGCGGCTACAGAGGAAAAGGTAAAGAGTATCGCAGACGAGGACAAGCTCACGGTATTCGTTCTCGATTCGTTCAACGGAAACGAGATATACACTACATCAAGCGGTCTGCAGAGCAATCTTATCGAGCTTGCGGGCGGCAAGAACGCAACTAAGGGCATGGCAGATTCCCGCTGGTTCAACACAAGCGTTGAGACACTTCTCGCTACAAATCCCGATGTTATCATAATCAACGACTACGGCAAGCAGACCGTTGAGGAAAAGCGTTCGTTCGCGTTTGACAATCCCGCTCTTGCGGACGTTCCCGCGATAAAGAACGACAAAGTGCTCGTTATCCCGCTCGTAGAGGTAATGCAGGACGTCAGAGCGGCGACAGCCTGCGAGAAGATAGCGAAGTTCCTTTATCCCGAATGCTTTGAATAATGAGGACAGGAACACGCTTAATGACAAACACGCTGCTGTTTGCGGTTCTCGCGGCAGCAGTGGTGTTTTCGATAATTTTTACGATCAGCATAGGCTCGACTGAAATACCGGTGTCCGATGTTTACGGCATCATCAAGGATCACATTTTCGGCGGCGACGCGGAGCTTAACGCCGGGTTATGGGCAAAGCCGCAGTTTCAGATAATATGGAATATCCGTATGCCGAGAGTGCTTTTCGGAGCGCTCTGCGGTGCGGGACTCGCAATATGCGGCGCGGCTATGCAGGCTCTCGTCCTCAACCCTATTGCAGACCCGTATGTGCTCGGCGTTTCGTCGGGCGCGTCCGCGGGTGCGGCGTGGGCTCTGCTAATGCCATTACCGTTCTTCGAGGGACAGTATCAGACCACGATGGCCGCATTTGTCGGCGCGCTGTTCTCCGCGTTCGTCGTGTATTTCATGGCAAAACGCGCGGGCGGCGGGAAGCTCCAGCCGGTAACGCTGCTGCTTTCGGGTACTGCCGTGAATGCGGTTATGAGCGCGATAACGAGTTATCTGATATTCCGCGCCAAAAGCCCCGAAAGTATAGCCGCGGTATATAACTGGCAGATGGGAAGTCTTGCAGCGGCACAATGGAAAACACTGCTGCTGCCTGCCGTCGGGGTAACGCTAGGCGTGATCTTCTTTACAGTCATGGGAAGCCGCTTCAATATGATAATGATGGGCGATGATGACGCAGCAGCAATGGGACTTCATGTTCGCCTTTTCAGAACGGTAATGTTCGGTTTCTGTTCGATAGTCGTTGCTTCACTTGTCTCGGTAACGGGTATTATCGGGTTTGTGGGCCTTGTCGTACCTCACGTTGTGCGACTTATTGCGAGAACGAGTAACAACAGGGTCATAATGCCCCTCTCGGCGCTTCTCGGCAGCATCTATCTGATGTGGGCGGACGCACTAGCACGGAGCGCTTTCGGTGCGGCGGAGCTCCCGCTCGGAATAATCACGGCATTCGTCGGAGCGCCGTTCTTTATGTTCCTCATGATAAAAAACGGATACGGAGGGCACCGCAAATGACGATAACGTTTGACAATATCCATGTTCGTCTCGGCGGTAAGGAGATACTCAAGGGCGTGAGCCTTTCCACGATAAACGGAAAGATCACCGGGATAATCGGGCCTAACGGCTGTGGGAAATCCACGCTGATAAAGACGATATTCGGTATCTGCAAACGCACGCAGGGTGAGATTTACGCAGACGGGACGAATATCCGCGAATACTCGCCGAGGCAGCTTGCGTCCATGATCGGATATGTCGGTCAGGATAGCGCAGCGACGTTTGATTTCTCGGTCGAGGACATAATAGCTATGGGTCTGTATGCGCGTCACGATAGAAAGGTGTCGCAGAAGGAAGCTGTCGAAGCGGCGATGCGGGAGCTTGAAATAACGGAACTTGCGGGAAGAAGCATATTATCGCTTTCGGGCGGTGAGAGGAAAATGGTGTATATCGCCCGTGCAGTTGTACAGGGCGCAGAAACGCTGATACTCGACGAGCCGACAAATCACCTTGATATCAAGCATCAGCTTTTTCTGCTCGATCATCTGAAAAACAGTGGTCGTACAGTCCTTATCGTGCTGCACGACCTGCGGCTTGCGTCACATTACTGTGACCACATCTATCTTATGAACAACGGAGAAAATCACGCGGACGGTGAACCTGCCGAAGCTCTTTCCGAAGAGAATGTCAGAAATATCTTCGGGATAAGCGGGTATGCGTTCACGGGCGCGAACGGTTCGCGTGATTTTTCGATGTTTGAAGATAATAATACCCAATTGTAAAAATCTGAAACAAGGAGAATAACAATGTCAGAATTAAAA
This sequence comes from Ruminiclostridium sp., assembly GCA_017479645.1. GTDB lineage: Bacteria > Bacillota > Clostridia > Oscillospirales > Ruminococcaceae > Ruminiclostridium_E. The sequence goes on from JAFVBZ010000165.1 coordinate 14,454, forward strand.
ACACCGTTCAGAGCCGATTATGTCGGCAGTTTCCTGCGTCCTCAGAAGCTTAAGGACGCGAAAAAAGATTATGAAAGCGGTAAGATCTCACGCGAACAGCTTACCGCTGTCGAGGACGAATGCATTAGCGATCTTGTCAGAAAGCAGAAAGCTACTGGTTTTCACGTTATTACCGACGGAGAGTTTCGCCGCAGCTTCTGGCATCTTGACTTTATGTGGGGCTTTGAAGGTGTAGCACATGAGGACACAGGCGGCGGTGTGCAGTTCAACGGTGAGCTTGCGCGTCTCGACGAGGTTTTTCTTACAGGAAAAATTAAGGCGGGAACACACCCGTTTGTAGAGCATTTCAGATTTGTCAAGCAGTTCGAAGATGAAAATACCGTGGCAAAGCAGACGATACCCGCACCCGCACAGACTTTTCAGCAGTTTGTGACACCGAAGAATATGTTATGCACGAGAAAGTTCTACCCGACCGATGAAGAGCTTATCGAGGATATAGCGGCGGCTTATCGCAAGGTCATTGCGGATCTGTATGCGGCGGGCTGCCGGAACATACAGTTTGACGACTGCACATGGGGAGTTCTTGTCGCCAACGGCAGCGTCGAGCGCTACGGAAAGGGTGCAGACCTCGATGCGATAAAGGCAAAGCTTCTGAAGGTAAATAACCTTGCGATCGAAGATCTGCCCGATGATCTTATGATAAACACTCATGTATGCAGAGGAAACTATCATTCGACCTATTTCAGCAGCGGTCCTTATGACAGCGTAGCACCGGAGCTACTCGGCAAAGAAAATGTGAACGCTTACTATCTTGAATTTGATGATGAGCGTTCGGGCGGATTCGAGCCGCTGAAATATGTTTCGGGTGACAAAAAGGTTGTACTCGGTCTGATAACCACAAAATCCCCCGTTCTTGAGGATAAGGCGGCGGTGATCGCGAGGATAAAGGAAGCAGCAAAGATAATACCGCTCGAAAGACTGTGCCTAAGCCCGCAGTGCGGATTTGCTTCCTGTGAGATCGGTAATAAGCTTACCGAGGAAGAACAGTGGGCAAAGCTCAGACTTGTAAAAGAGATAGCAGATGAAGTATGGAAATAATTCACGAGGAGGATAGATCACTATGAAAACAGCAGTAATTTACTGGAGCGGCACAGGCAACACAGAAGCTATGGCGAAGGCGGTCGCAGAGGGTGCGGGAGTTGAGGCGGTTAGCGTTTCTGACTTTTCGGGAAACATATCCGACTATGACGCGCTCGCGTTCGGCTGCCCTGCAATGGGTGATGAACAGCTTGAAGAAGCTGAGTTTGAGCCGTTTTTCGCTCGCATTGAAAATGAGCTTTCCGGCAAGAAAGTCGTTCTGTTCGGTTCGTATGACTGGGGTACGGGCGACTGGATGCACGCATGGGAAGAACGTGTGAAAGCAGACGGTGCGGAGATCGTAGGAGACGAGGGCTACATCACCAATCTCGAAGCGAACGAAACCGAACTCGGCGAGCTTCGTGAGCTTGGAAAAAAGCTTGCGGAATAAATTTCAAATGCCCTGCATCGTTTTATAATGCAGGGCATAGTTATCGATAATATGAAATTTAGAAGAATTATCACAGCTTTGTTTCTATCCGTCGTTCTCGGAATAATGCTCGGCATCAATGCATTTGCAGATGATGAGGATTTCATACCGAGAACAACGGCTCCCGCTTTCGATGACAGTATTTACAGCGCCAACTTTTTTGCACTCTACGTCACCTCAATGCCGAACTGCACAACATACGCATATGGACGCGCGTGGGAAATACTCGGACATGAGCCCGATCTTTGTCACGGCTCATCAGTGCATTGGTTCCCGAACGACGGCGTGAGCAGCAATCCTAATGACTGCTACGAACGCGGAGACGAGCCCCAGCTCGGAGCGATAGCTTGCTGGGATCTCGGTTCTTACGGTCATGTGGCTGTCGTGGAAAGCATAGACGGCGATACCGTCACGATATCTGAATCGGATAGCGTCAGACAGATATACTGGCACACCCGAACGTGCAACATAAATGATATGGGCAGCGGATTTCAAGGATATATTTATCTGCTCGAAAAGCCGCCCGAGCCGGTGTTTGCCGAGGTCACAACTGCCGCAGTTCTGCCTGTAGAAACGACTTCAATCACAACAACCGTTGTCACTACAACAGTTACGGCTGTGGCTGCCGAAACTACTGCGGCAACGATCGAAATAACCGAGAGTACAAATACCGAGTCCGAAAACATAGACCCGATGCCTGTGGTTCGGGTTATGTTTCTGATAATAATTGCGGCGGTAGTTGTCGTGAGAGGCGTGCCGGCGATTATAAAATGTTGTTTACCCGGTAGCAGACGCTCTGAATATGATGAATAAAACCTGCATTGAACTTTGAACAATGCAGGTTTCTTTATGCGCGAAAATGATTATTGCCATTCTTCCGTCGTCTTCGCATCGAAGTACACTAATATAAAATTATGCCGCAAGGATATTGTACCACAAATGTCTTTCAAATATTTTTCACGCGAGATGCAGAATATTCAGCAGCAACAGCCAGCTCATACCATAATACGCGACTACTGCGACAAGGTCGTTCACCGTTGTTATCAGCGGTCCCGAAGCGACCGCCGGATCAACCTTTATCTTCTTGAAGAACAGCGGTATCAGCGTTCCCACTGCGCTTGAAATAAGCATGGCGAGTATCAGCGATAGAACGACAAGTTTATATCACAAGCATAAAAGCCGTGATTTCTCAATATTTGAATAACCGCAATGCCGCTCAAAAGCCCCGCAAACTGCATCGTGCGGGGCTTTTGTTATTTTACAGTCTGTTTCCGATATTTTGTATACGCTCTGCGTTTCGTACCTTTGGTGAAAGCGCCGATGTAGAATGAAACTGACAGTATAGCTGCGATAAACCAACCGATGGGCCATGCCGCCCAGATCCCTGTTGCACCTAATGGCGCGGAAAGAGTAAAAGCAAGCGCCACACGCAGTATCAGATCAGTGAATGTGGCGATCATAAATCTGCCCATAAGTCCCGCACCGCGAAGAATCCCGTCCGAGACAAGCTTTGCTGCTATGACCATATAAAACGGCGCGACCACCTTCAAAAACATTACGCCTGTCTGAATCGCCGTGTCGGTCGGTTCGTCCATAAACAGCATAACAAGCGGCTTGCCCACAAAGAAATACAGCAGTGAAAGCGGTATCGAAATTATCCATACGAGCTTCAATGCGGCTTTGAAGCCTGCACTTATGCGCTTACGCTTGCCGGCACCGATGTTCTGCGCTGTGTAGTTAGATACACCGTTGCCAAGTGTCGTCAGTGAGGTTATAACGAGATTGTTAAGCTTTACGGCAGCCGAATATCCTGCTATAACTCCCGAGCCAAAGCCGTTTATAACGCCCTGTATCAGAATATTTCCTACCGAAATAAAGCCCTGCTGCAATATGCTCGGTACTGCGACAGCCGATATTTTCCCGAAAAGCTCGAAAGAGAACAACCGCGCTTTTTCCTCGGTTTTAAATCCTGCAAGCCGCCGTAACACAAACGCGACAGCAAGAATGCAGCTCACGCCCTGACAAATGAAAGTCGCACAAGCAACACCGTCAACTCCCATTCCGAACCCTGCGACAAAAAGTATGTCAGCGCCGACATTCGCGGTCGAAGATGCGGCAAGGAACACAAACGGCGTTTTTGAGTCACCGAGAGCAGAGAAAATCCCGGTTGCGACATTGTAAAAGAACACGAACGGCAGGCTGAGGATATATATGTTAAGATATAGAAGTGAGTCTGCGAAGATGTTTTCGGGTGTCTGTATCAACGCGAGCAACCCGCCGTTTGCCGCAAATCCTACTGCCATAAGCAATGTGCAGACCGCGCTGCTTGAAATAAGAGATGTGTTCACGGCAGTCTTCATATCGGTGATCTTTCTTGCCCCGAAAAGCTGCGAGACGATGACCGAACAGCCCATATTGCAGCCGAACGCGAATGCAATGAATATAAGCGTGATCTCGTAGCTGTTGCCGACTGCTGCAAGTGCGTCCTCTCCGATGAGCTTTCCCGCAACGAAACTGTCGGCGATGTTGTAGAGCTGCTGAAAGATGATGCTCCCGAACATCGGCAGACAGAAGCTCCGCAGCACTTTTGAAGGGTCTCCGACCGTAAGGTCTTTATTCTGTGTCATAGCTTTGTCTCCTTTGGTATTGACTTTTTTCACCTGTTACATTATAATATAAATACCGGAATATGTAAAATGTATATTCGGCATATCAGATATATCGAAATGGTATGGTGATGATAATGGATATAAGCTACGATCACTACAAATTCTTCTATTATGCCGCAAGATACGGAAATATCACACTTGCCGCAGAGAGGATGTACAGCAATCAGCCCAATGTTACAAGAGCAATCAAAAATCTTGAAAACGAGCTCGGCTGTACGCTTTTTGTGCGCACGAACAAGGGAGTCGAGCTCACTCCCGAGGGAGAGAAGCTATATGCTCACGTTTCGATCGCTATCGAGCAGTTAAAGCTTGGCGAAGAGGAGATAGCGACGGAACGGGAACTGCAAAGCGGTATTGTGACTATTGCAGCTACGGAAGTCGCACTGAGCTGCTGCCTGCTTCCTGTGCTCGGTGAGTTTCATAAGCAATTCCCGAAGGTGAAGCTCCGGATCACCAACAGCAATACCCGCGAAGCGCTCTCCGTTATGCAGAATAAAGCCGCAGATATCGCAGTCGTAACGCTGTCTGAGAGCCGCGATATTCCAAAAGAATTATCATGTGTCCCGATAAAAGAGGTCAACGAAAAAGCTGTCATCAGCCGTGAACTGTACGGCTTTAAGAAAAAGACTGTTTCTATGACGGAACTTTTGGAATATCCACTTATCTCCCTCAGCCGGAATACCGCAACCTACGCTCTGTATGAGGAATGGTTCCGCAGTCATGATCTTACTTTCTCTCCCGATGTCGAAGCAGCGACTGCCGGACAGATAATACCTATGGTGAAAAGCAAACTCGGAGTCGGCTTCATACCCGAGGACTTTTCGACAGGTGACAGCATCAGGGTCATACCTCTGAAAGAAAAACTGCCGGTTTATCGTATTTGTCTGATAAAACAAAAAGCGCACACCTTGAATCCTGCGTCTGCAAGAATCGAGGAAATGATTAAGAAATGCGCCGATAATAATTGCAGATAAAGGCGTTATATCCATTCTTTGAGTAATACTTGACTTGTTTATCAAGTCCGCTGTTCTGAACAATTACAAATGGATCGATAATATACAAAAATACTAAAGATAATAAAAACAGCCTCCTGTCTGTTAAAAACAAGTGGCTGTTGACTTTAATGATGTTAATTAGTATCGCCCAGTATTTCAAGCATAATTGTTGCTCCGAGTCTGAAACCTTCCTCAAAATCCTGCAAGCCCTCGCAAGCTGATGTGATGTGTATCGCGTCGGCGTAGCTTTCAAGTTGTTCCTTGCAGTCGGGATATTTTGCAAGTATCTCCTCGCTGCGATGTTCAACCTCATCTTTGGCTTTCAGGTAGCGCTTCGTGGTTGGTGTTGGGCGTGAGCATGGGCTGATCTCGCCGTAGTAGAGTTTTTCCAGTATAGACTTCATTGCTTTTTCCTCCTAATATCAAATCTTGATTTGCAGGGGGATTTGACATTTGGCTTAACAGCGGCGTTTGTGCCGTTTTATTTCTTAAATGTTATTTCGGCAATGAATGGTACTACGGAGAGATATGCCCGAGCGAGAAACCTGCACCGAACACCAAGCGATGCATCGAGAATCGCGAACTGATATGCGCCACCGAGAACAAGCTGCTTGAACAGTTCCCCGACTGTAAGGAGATACTCGACACCTACACCGACGCTCTCCACATTGAAGCGCAGTTAGAGTGTGAAGCTGACTTTGAGCGCGGATTCAGACTTGGTGCTTTAATGATGTTTGAAATTCTTGGACAGGAATAATGTCCGTTGCGACCTATTTCTGATTATTATCAGATTTGCGATTACAGAAGACTGTAACGGTAACCATAGTGGAACTGTTCTATTCAAAATTCGGGGTTTTGGAAATTCAAAAGGATATGCTCCAAAATCCATACTGATATCTTGACAGCTGCACGCCGATGTACACGGACATAGAATAACATATTGCAACGATCCGCTGCCGGAAACGGTGGCGGATTTTATTTGACTCATAGTAGCTACATAGTATTAAATCTTCCACTCATCTTCATAATTATCTATAACTATTGGAATTGATATTTGGGATTTGTCTTTACTATTCCTGATATCTTCCTCTGTTTTTACACACATTGAAATACTCATAATTGTTTCACGAATTGTATGCAGTAATTCCACTGTATATTTGTAAAACTGCGATTCTGTAACATATTCAGATATTCCATCTTTTCTATCTTCTGATACCTTAGTTCTGTCCCATATTATTTTTAATGAGCGATGTTCTAATGCATTTCTAATACGTTTGATTTTGTTAAGATGCGGATTAGGTGAAAATACATTTTGCTCATTATCAGAAGCGTTTATATAATCTTGATATATCCAGTACATCGAAGAAGCAGACTGATGAGTATTGGGACTTAATAGATTATCACTTTTATCTTGTTTTTGTTTCCGCCATATTTTAGAAAAATTAACTGATTCGTAACCAATGCCTAAACCATAGTATTTATTAAGGAAAAATGCAACTTTATCAAAAATACCATATAAAGTTCTGAAGGCAGTTTTAAGATTTTCTATTCTGATTGAGTATTGTGGATAATCATATAGATTATATAAAAAAACATCTTTATCAGCAAAATGGGGCTTATTCCTCTCTCCCAGTGAAGAATAATATAAATATCTTGCATAGATATACTCTTGTTTCATCTGATTAAACAATGAGTGATAAACTGGATAATTTTCGGTTACAGTCATATTAGGGAGACCAAACACATCCGCTGCAATGAGTTGATTTCTTAGCGGTAAATCATTCAATGGGTTAAGAAATAAACCGTTCGTCAATACCCAATTCCTATAATCAAACTCTTGCGGATCATCGTAATTATATTTTCTTAACTGTTGTCCTTTATTAAATAGTTTTATAGTTTCAGAAGTATATCTGTTTAGATGATTATTAAAGCCTGCTCGTGCTTGCGGGAAAACATTAGGATCGCAGCTTTTGACACCTTTTAACAAATATTTATATGCAAAATAATTCAAATAATATTTGTGATCGTTATCATATATTAGGTCTGAATAATATTGATATGCAATGCCCAAATTACCCAGAGCCATACCAAAGGAAGAAAAAAATCCTATAGCTCTTTTATATTGCTTTATTGCAGAAATCGGTCTATAGCATTGCTCATAGATGTTTCCATAATTGGTAAATACTTGGCAGCAATAACTGGTTAAGTATGGGTCATTTTTGATTTCATAAATATTACATCCACCAATAATATCAACACACTTGCGTATATAATACAGTTGTTTTCGTATATAATCGCTTTCTGCCTGTCCACTTAAATAGTGTAATGAAGCATACCCATTAGAGATACAATAGTAAATATTAGATTTTGAAATCCTATCGTTTTCAGTCTCAGATATTTTCTCTGATTCTAATATTGTTTGTTTTATATTGTCAACTATACCGCTATCAATGGAAGTGTCCATTTTTATAGCAATTTTTTGTGCGTTTTGAGTAAAAGGATTTGGAATCATTCCTTTTCACCTCTGCGTTTCAACTATCTGTCCGTAGGGAACGTGATATAATTTCATTAATTTGGGCTCTTAAATGTTTTATCCGTAACAATATTTTGTTTTGATCTGCTGTTCTTTCTTCTACCTCGTTGATTATATTCAATTGAGTAGATAACGGAATTACTGGTAGAATTATATTTCCAATTTGCTCAGGGTAGATTTCAATTTGATTTGTTGAGCCAACATAGTTTTTCTCTATCTGATAGCTTCCAAGCACACTTCTTAGGTAATAAACAAGAAATTTCTTTAAGCATTTTTCCTCGTTTATTCGCAATATTGAAATATGTCCGTCTGCAAACATTTCTATTTTGTGCTCCATTAAGTCAACTTTCCCAATAGACGGTTTACCTGTTGATGCAATAAGTATGTCTCCGTAAACAACTTTTGCTCCCGGGTTAGCCTCAAGGTTTTCCTTTGTAACAAATTCTTCCTCTGAAATAATAATCTCACCATTTGTTAGGTGTGCGGTTTTTACAACAGGAATCTCACCGTCTGTATTATAATTGGGAGATTTGCCACGATGTATATCTTCTTTCACTAATTCTTTTATAGATATATATTCGCGTGATTTAATTGAATTATCAAGGCAAATAAAAATCGGATAAACAGATCGAGCTGAGAATCGTAATCCATATGTCATAGAAAACAGATTCAAAGGTGTATGAAATGTAAAAGAATGTGCGTTTGTAGATGATTGAGTGCCAAATGTCATTCCTTTGTGTAAGTTGTTTCTCAGATCAGAATCGAGAGAAAAATGATGACTAAACACGTCATCAACGATATCTTGATGTGATATTAGCTTTGCTTTTAGAGAGTGTATTTGTTTAAGTAATTTCTCTATTTCTTTATTCGACTTTGATATTACATCGCTATCAATAGCAGGTACTTTAATTTTCAAAAACTCAGCAGGATTAACTCTCTTATGTGAAGGAGTCTTACCTGTTTCTAAACATCTATATGCGTTTCGCATTTGTGGCATAAGCAAAAGATAAAGATAGAAATAACCATTTGCACTATCTTTAAGCTTATATGGAATGAATTCTGAGGATCCGATTAAATCGGATGGTATGTTAGGTTTTAAGTAAATATATCCTCTTGTCATTCCCAACTTTGAAACCATAATATCACAATCGGTTAGTAGGTTTTTATCGGAATTGATTGTGTCTATAAGTGCTACATTATTATAATCAACAATACCGTTTCCGGGTTCTTGATCGGAAATGTTTATCAAATAATATTCTCCATTAAGCTCACCTTTGCTTACTTTTTTTATAGGTAACTGCAAAAGCAAATCTCCTACTTCCTGTAGATTTCCGTTATATTGAAAAGCATTCCAAGAATCCTGCGAAACAAATATTTCATATTTGGAGTCACATCTACATTGCCCACTTATACTGAGTGTGGAACTGCTTACAGAAGCTCGTTTTATCATTTTTACACCCTCAATCCCAGTTTATATTCCTCATTTCATCGAGAACAGTCTCTATAACACCATCATCGATAATAGGTTCGTTATTTGATGAGCGATATAGCTCATTTACTGTCTCTTTCTCTGAACGAATGGTTCTCTTATAACCTATGTTGTCAACTTCCGCCATAAAAATCTCATAAGGCAACTTTTTTGTGACTTTGGCAAAAACCCACCAGACGTTAACAAAACCATAATAATCAGTCAAATCTTTATCAATGCTTGTTACGATTGCAAGTTCTGAACGATATTTTGATACAAGATCATATACATTCTTGTCGTTATCGGCGGGAGAAAGAAATGATTGAAGCATCTCTCGAATGATATCTGCTTCCTCATCTGATGACAATTCTTTTATGGAATGGAATTTAGACTTTTGCTTTTTTTCGTCAAGGACATCAATTATATTTTCTGTTCTTGTTTTAAGTGCAGAATACTCTTTAGAAGCTTCAGCCCAAGCTCGATTCCACTCTTCAATCTCATTCTTTGTCTTTTTCTGAGCAAACAGAATGCTTGTCTTTGTAGATGTGAAAGGCTCGAAAGCAAGTTGAGGTAAAGAAACAACTGCCTTAATTTTGAAATACTTATAAAGGAAAAGCCTTATATACTTATTCTCAGATGTATCAAATACACTCTCCGGCAATATTGCGGCAAGCCTACCGTTTTCTCGAAGCAACTGATACCATCTTTCGATAAATAAATTCTCTGAATTCTTCTTGTCTCCAAATAAAAAGCCTTTTTTCAATGACTTTTTAGTATCGTTATCGAGTTCAACGCTAAATGGAGGATTTGTAAGAATAAGGTCAAAATTTCCATTTACCGATTTCCCCTGATATAAATCATCATCAGAGCTGTCGTGCAATACATTATGAGATGATTCTTTTACATACTGAGTAAAGGGCAGTAACCCATCTTTTACAAATATATTGGTTGAGCCATCACCGTGAAGTATCATATTAACTTTTGTTGCTGTACCCAAATTAAAGTTTATTTCTGAACCATAAATAAACTTAGCAGCCCAACGGTTTTCACGATTGTCAATGCCAAACCATTCTGATAAGGCATCCTTTACTTTTCTTGCAGTTCCAAGTTCTGCGTTATACCCCGTTCTTCCCTTATTACGATATTTCATATTATGAGTTATGAACTTCATATACTCAATCAGGAATGTTCCACTACCTGCTGATGGGTCAACCATATATGGAATTTCTAAATCTTCTTTAATCCGCTTAATAGCAAGCCTATCTGCTTGTATAGCATAAAGCATAAATCGAACTATATTAATGTGAGTGAAAAACTGACCTTTACTTTGCTTAAATCCATTTCTGATGATGCCTTCAAAGAAATCACCGAGAATATCTTTACCGCTTAAGCTGTTTTTGCCGTCAACAAAGGAAAGGTTCTCCAGTTTTTGAACCGCATATTTCAATTTGGATAACGCAAACTTTTTGGTATCTATTACATAGGATTTCTCAAGTTCTTTTGGGTCAGTAATATACAGTTTTGAGTTTAATGCTCTACGATAAAGATTATTGATACGATCAAATAACTGTTCGTTTGTTTCAAATTCTTCGTCTCCATCTTTTTCAAATGTGAGTGATTGAAAATCATAAGTGTCGCCATCTTCTTTTTCATCCTCATCTTGAATTTTAGCAAGTATAAGATTCGTTAATGATGAAAAAACCTCATTATCATCTGTTCCTCCGCCTCCCCAAAGGACATTGTGCAAATCATTTTGAAGTTGAATAAGCATATCGTTATTAAAATCGGTTTCAAGATCCTTAGCTGAAGCCTTGACATATGGTGTCTTTTGGGCTTTTCCATATCTTTGTGGTAGTGTGTTAGTACAGTTCCGTCCATTTTCCCAATCTGAAAATGTGGGATATTTATCTGTATCTATAATAATGCACTCATCATACACACTTCCTTTGGTATCATTGGTTGTGTACAATACAAGATACTTAACCTTATGTCCGTCAGTTTTCTCCATACCAGCTACTTTATAAAGCTGATCGTTAATAAGTTGATCTTTATCTTCGGAAGAATATGCTTCAGGAGACTTACATTCAATAAAAAGAAACGCATCACCTTTACTATCTCTGACAACTACATCTATTCTGCTTGTAGTTTTGTGTGGGCGTCCCGCAGTGTATTCGGTTTCAATTTCAATTCTGTCAGCAGGATATCCGAGTTCATTAACTAATCGCGTAAGAAGAAATGCTCTTGACATTTCTTCATCGCCTGTAATCTCAAGAATATCCCTTCCTGTTTTGATTCCAGTATATGAGATTTTGCATTTATCGAGATCTATTACTGATACTACTTTTGTATCAAAACTGTCGATATATTCCTTTATCAATTCACGGTTCATAAGAATATCCTCCTATGGATTATGTTTTAACCGGTAGTCCGCTCGGAACTGTACAACAATCCGAGCACCCGACCAACCTACATTACCTACCAAATTATTATACCATATTCCGACAGGGATTTCAAGGAAAATCAGGTGAAATGTGCCGAAAACAGTGCAGTAACGAATCGTTACCTCATAAGAGGGTGTCCAAACCGTGGACTCCCCGCTATGGGGTCGCGCTTCACGACCCCATAAGCATATTTGCAAGGGTGTCACGCGTCGTTACTCCCCTTGGTGCAGACCGAACGAAAAACGCGCTCTGAGCCGCTTTTGATATGTGGATAGGGTAATATCATTACCCGCCTATTTTGAACGACTCAGAACGCGAAAAAACAGCGATTTTCTACCCGTTTTTGCCTGTTTTATCACGGCGCTGGACGTGCCGAAATATTCCCAATTTTTACCATTGAAAGGAGTGGTGCAGAATATAGCAACCATAGCATAAAAACGCCCTGCTAACAGGGCATTTCCTGTATCGGATCATCAATCGAATATCAGATCACAGCTCGGTTATCGGGAGCGAAAGCCTCCCTGTTAGCTGGGCTTTTTTGATACCGAAACACAACAGCATACTCAGCGCCCTGCGTTCTCCGGAACAGCGGGGCTTTTTCTATGCCCAAAATACCGCCGTCATTCTGCATAAACGCAACTGTATTATCAGTGCTAAACTATACAGAATTAACGAATTTTAAAAAACTTTTCAAAACACCCCGAAAAAGGGTTGAAAAAACGGCACTTTTTTCACGTTAAGTGAAAGGTATTTTCTCGGGCGGCATTTAGCACAATCCGACAGATGATTTTTGTGCAGAAATACCGAAATTTCAGATAAACTTATTTTTTCTTTGAAAAATGACCTGCGAAACAGGAGAAAAAATGGCAGTGAGTGAGAGGATCAATTCCGCCACGTTAATTTGCACAATACAAGTTCTGCCTACGGCTCAGAATTATACAAAATTAACGAATTTTCAAAAATTCTTCATTTTTCTTCAAAAAATAGTACCCCAAAACAGCGAAAAAAAGACGTTAAGTGAAAGGCATTATTATTGAGTATCATTATGCACAATGCAACAGATGATTTTTGTGCAGTAACAACAAAAATTACTGAAACCGACTCTTTTTCACAGAAAACACCCCTAAAAAACGGCTGAAAAAAGACGATAGGTGAAAGCAATTATTATGAATTGTAATTATGCACAATGCAGTTGCTTGTAGCAAGGCTCAATTGTACAGAATTAACGAAATTTCAAAAAATCTTCAAATTTCTTCAAAAAATACCCCTCAAAACGGGCTGAAAAATGGCAGTGGGTGAAAGGTATTTTTCACTTCATCATAAAGCGATCAACAACTTTCAATAACGGAGCATAGCTCCACGACAACAGGAGGAACAGTATGACAAAGAAAAAGGTATTAACGATCAAGGAAGCTGCACAGCTTATCGACGGTATCAACGAGTACCGCATCAGGACGATGTGCAAGACCGGACAGCTCCGCTCTTTCAAGGCGGGCAACAAGTTTCTGATCTCTGAGAGCGACCTTTACACCGCAGTTTTCGGAAAGGACTTCTCGGAGGAAGAGAACGGCGGTGCAGCTTGATTGATTTCGAGCAGATACGGCAGCTTGTCGATATCCGGCAGGCTGCCGAGATGTACGGACTGGAGGTGAACAGAGCGGGAATGGCTCGGTGCATATTCCACGGGGACAGAAACCCTTCAATGAAGATGTACGATGACCATTTCCACTGTTACGCCTGCGGTGCTCACGGTGACGTGACCGACCTCACGGCGCAGATGTTCGGGCTTACCAAAAACGAGGCGGCGGACAAGCTCTGTGCGGATTTTGGTATCTCCGGCAGCAGCCCGCCGATGATTGCACCCAAGCGGAAGCGGATTCTGTCAGGGCGTGAACGGGTGCAACGTGCATTCGATGTTCTCACGGATTACATTGTAATGCTGCGGGAGTTCCGGGTGATGTACGCGCCGACAGATCAAGGCGAACCACTCGACTCGCGTTTCATACTGAGCTTGCAACAGCTCGACTATGCAGAGTATTTATGGGACGAGCTGCTCGACAGCACCGAGAACGAACGTGCGGAGTTCATCAGTGCAAATATCCCGCAGTTCCGACGGTACTACGACAGCTTGAAAATGTACGGACACCTTCGTCCGTCAATGCAAAAAACTCATACAGAAAGGACAGAAAATTATGGAAGAAAAGCAGGATAAGTGCATTTGGTTCAACGGCAAAGAAGTGTACGAGGTTTCGTTCTGCAAAGAATTTCTCGCGGCGCACCCGATGAAATACGTTGACGGAGTATTTCACAACACAGACGGCGCAGTCGATATTCAAACCGTGCGGAAGATGATCGCGGACAAGCTGCTCGCACAGCAGGTGCAGAAAGATTTTGCCAAGAAAGTGAACGCGCTCACGGGAGCATTACAGAGCATCTGCTACGCTCCCGACTTTGAGGGCAGCGCCAACGAGATTCATCTGCTCAACGGTATTCTAACGACAGAGCTGGAGTTCCGTCAGGGCGAAAAGAAGATATGCCGGAACAGACTGAATGTAAATTACAATCCGACTGCACCCGAACCGGAACGCTGGCTCTCGTTTCTCGCGGAACTGCTTGAACCGGAGGACATTGTGACCTTGCAGGAATATATGGGTTACTGCTTGATACATTCCACGAAAGGACAGGCGATGTTGTTCATCACCGGAAACGGCGGTGAGGGCAAGTCGCGCATCGGCGTGGTGATGTACAGCATCTTCGGCGAGGCTGCGTACTTCGGCAGCATTACCGACCTCGCGGGCGACAAGTTTCTGAAAGCGAACCTCGTTGGGAAAATGGTGCTCATTGACGATGATATGAATTTGGAGGGGCTGAAAGATACGAGCTTTCTGAAATCGCTCGCGACCTCGGAAACACCTATCACGGTGCAGGCAAAGGGTAAGCAGGGTCGTCAGGTCAAGTTGATATGCCGTGCGATGTGCTTCTCCAACGGCGCACCGAAGTCGCTGTACGATAAGACGGACGGCTGGGAACGCAGACTGATAATTCTCTCGGCAAAGCCCGTCCCGCCGGACAGAGTGAACGACCCGTTCCTCTCGGAAAAACTGATCGCCGAGAAAGAGGGTATCTTCCTTTGGACGTATCGCGGACTGCTCCGGCTTATCAAGAATGATTTCAAGTTCACGGTCAGCGAAAAGTCGCGCAGTAATCTGTTGCAGATGAAAGAGGACAATTGCAACATCATCGCTTTTCTGAAAGACGAACAGCTCATAAAGTTCGGCGCTGGACTGGAGTGTTCGACAGCGGATTTGTATTCAGCATACTGCTACTGGTGCAGTCTGAATAGTGTGACCGCGCTCAAACGCGAGAGCTTCAACTTGTGGCTGAAAAATAATCACAGGAGATACAACATCGAGTACAGCAACAATATCGTGAACCAGTCGAGCGGAAAGAAAGCCCGCGGGTATCAGGGCATTGAAACTTCATACCGCGCGTATATTTCGTAATCAACTTCAAAAGTGATGTATTTGGTGTATTCGGTGTATCAAATCCCACGGTTGAGCCAATCGAAAATACGGAGCAGATACACCGCGATACATCTCGGATACATCGTGATGTACCGAACAGTTCCGCTTGCACAGCGGCGAGATACAGCAGATACATCAAATACACCGATTTTTAAATCAGAAACTTTTTACAGGAGGAATAACCTATGGCAGACAACGAAAGCACCGAGCGCAAAATCAAGGACTACAAAAAATTAAAGGTGCAGCTCGAACATCAGATCTACGAAGCCGCGACAAGGAACACCTGCGAGAAAAGGAAGAAACGGACTCGCCGCCTGATCGTGCGCGGAGCTATCCTTGAAAGTTTTATACCGGACGCGGAATCCTACACCGATGATGAAATAAAGCAGCTTCTCATCTCGGCGTTCGGTGCGATACCGGACAAGCTCCGCGAAGAAATATTCCGGAAGAAAAATGAATGATGATGATGAAGTCTTTGAAAAAATTGATTCACAAGATAGCTCCCTTCGGGAGAAGGGCGCACTTATATACCACAAAAGTGGTATAGTGCGCTCTCCGAGGGAAAATGAAATCTCGCACTACTGCTCGAAATATAAAAATCGGCATACGCCGAGATGAATGAAAGGAGGATTTTTTATCGCCATATATCACTGTTCGATAAAAATAATCAGCCGCGGCAAAGGCAAATCCGCAGTGGGTGCAGCCGCATACCGGAGCGGCGAGAAACTTACGAACGAGTATGACGGGCTCACTCACGATTACACCCGCAAGGGTGGTGTCGTTCACACCGAGATACTTCTTTCGGAATACGCGCCGTCCGAGTACGCAGACCGCTCCACGCTTTGGAACGCGGTTGAGAAAGTCGAGAAGGCGAGGAACTCCCAGCTCGCTCGCGAGATAGAAATTTCGCTCCCAAACGAGCTGTCACGCGCGGAAAATATCGAACTTGCACGGCGGTTCGTTCAGGAAGCTTTCGTAAACAAAGGAATGTGCGCCGATCTCTGCGTTCATGACCCCGACCGCGAACAGCCGAACATTCACGCGCACATTATGCTTACGCTCCGTCCGTTCAACGAGGACGGAACTTGGGGCGACAAGCAGCGCAAGGAGTACATTCTCGACGCAGACGGAAATAAAATCTATGACAAGAAAAAACGCACCTATAAATGCCGGACGGTTCAGACAACCGACTGGAACGACAAGACCAAAGCCGAGGAATGGCGGGCGGCTTGGGCGGACTTTCTCAATGCGGTTCTCACTGAAAAAGGAATCGCCGAGCGCGTGGATCATCGTTCATTCGAGCGTCAGGGAAAACTGGAACAGCCGACCATTCACCTCGGTGCGGCAGTCACCCAAATGGAGCGGAAAGGAATCCGTACCGTCAAGGGTGACATCAACCGCCGGATACAGGAGCAGAATGACGAGCTGCACAGGTTGCAGGCGGAGCTTGAACGGGTCAACGCTGCTATCGCTGAACTCAATCAGAGTCCGCAGGAAGAAAACCTCGTTTCTATCCTTATGCGGTTCTACAGCAACGGTGAGAAATTTGCGGAAGCTCGCGGTTTGAAACTCGGAAATCTGAAAAAAGCGCAAAAGCTCCGTGACGTTTCACAGGCGGTGGCATTCCTGCAAGGCAATCACATCTCAACGATGACGGAGCTGTCCGAGAAACACGCCGCGCTTGAATCTGAATATCATGAACTGAAAGACAAGATACTCTCCCGTCAGAAACGTATCAAGGCGCTGCACGAGCTGCTTGACCACTACGAGATTTTCAAGCCCAACAAGGCGGTCTATGACCAGTGGAAAAGTATCACCAATCAGAAGAAAAAAGACAGGTTTTACGCCGAGCACGGCAGTCAGATTGAAGCTTACAAGGCTATGCGCTCTTACTTCAAAAGCACTCTCGGCGAGGGAGAGAAAATCACTCCCAAAGCGTGGCAGTCAGAACTTGCCGAACTTGAAAGTGCCGACAGCGCCGATATGCTCCGGCTGCATAAGTTGGAAGACGATACCGCGCTTATGGCGACTATTCTCTACAATGTGGAGCACTTGCAGACTTACGAAGAACGGGGGCAGGAGATACAGAAGAAACGGAAAACGGTACTGGAATAAAATCAGAGGGTGTCCGTTCGGCGGACACCCGTGAAACACCACTAAGGCTATAAAAATGTTTATTTTCCACTTGACAAAATCACACTTTAAAGTGTATAATAGTAAGTGGAAAATTTACAGCTATGACAGAAAGTCATAGGGCAGCCCGTGTGTACTGATACAATGGCACGGCTGCTGAATAGCCTTGTGTTTTATCGTAGGAGGAATAAACACAATGGCAACATTTATAAAAAGAGGAAACAGTTACAGGATAAAGGTTTCCTGCGGTTATGACATTCACG
>JAFVBZ010000166.1 GCA_017479645.1 Ruminiclostridium sp.
CGCGCAAAGAACGATGAGGAGATCAAGCGCCTTGAACCGCTGGTTTCCGAAGTGCATCTCACCCCCGCCGATCTCTCCACCGTCATCGAAATGTGGACGGGTATCCCGGCGCAGAAGATAATGGAGACAGAGTTCAGAAAGATAGCAAAGCTTGAGAATGTGCTGAAATCAAAGATCATCGGACAGGACGAAGCCTGCGAAAAGGTGGCGAAGGCGATAAAGCGCACCCGCGTAAACCTCACCACAAAGCGCAGACCCGCTTCCTTCATCTTCGTAGGTCCTACCGGCGTCGGAAAGACACAGCTCGTAAAGGTGCTGTCCGAGGAGCTTTTCAGCGGAGTTGAACCGCTTATACGCCTCGATATGTCCGAGTATATGGAGAAGCACAGCGTCTCCAAGATCATCGGTTCGCCTCCCGGATATGTGGGATTCGACGATGCCGGTCAGCTCACAGAAAAGGTGCGCAGAAGACCCTACTCCGTGATACTTTTCGACGAGATCGAGAAGGCTCACCCGGACGTTATGAATATACTGCTCCAGATACTCGACGAGGGCAGGATCAGCGATTCCCACGGCAAGAAGGTAAACTTCGAGAACACCATAATCTGCATGACCTCGAATGCCGGTTCCTCTACCGGAGAGTCGGGAATGGGATTCGGCAAGACCGCCGGCGATATGTCCAAGGAAAAGGCAATGAAGGCGCTGAAGGATTTCCTGCGCCCCGAGTTCCTCGGACGCGTGGACGAAGTCGTGGTATTCTCGCCCCTTACCGAAGAGAACTATGCCGATATCGCAAAGCTCCAGCTCGCCGATACAGTAAAGGCGCTCGGTGAGAACGGCATCACTCTTGAGATCGACGACAGCGCGTACAAATATATCGCAAAGAAGTCCCACGGCGGAAAGTACGGCGGACGCGACATTCTCCGCGTTATCCGCGAGGAAGTCGAGGATAATATCGCAAATCTCATCATCGACGCGGAGGAGAATACTCCGGCAAAGATACTGCTGTCCGCAGACGATAACGGAATATCGGTCAGGCAGGGTGAAATATAATGGGTAAGAGGACCGCGCTCATTACAGGCGGGACCGGTGCTATCGGAACAGCACTCGTCCGCGAGTTTGCCCGTGACTATGACGTTGTTTTTACCTACCTTTCCGACAGCGCACAGGCTGAAAAACTCCGTTCTGAGTACGGTGCAAAGCCGGTCCGGTGCGATCTTTCGGAAGCGGAGGACATATACGCCCTCGCGGAACAGGCGAAGGAATGCTCACTGCTGATAAACAACGCGGGGATAGCGCAGATAAAGCTGTTCACGGACGTTACGGACGAAGAACTGGACAGAATGATAAGCACAGATCTTACCGGCACGATGCGCCTTAGCCGTGAGATAAGCCGGGGAATGATACGGGCGCATAAGGGCTGCATCATAAACATTTCCTCGGTATGGGGAGTGTACGGCGCGTCCTGCGAAGTTCCCTACTCCGCCGCGAAAGCCGGTATCATCGGCTTCACAAAGGCTCTCGCAAAAGAGCTCGGACCGTCGGGGATAAGGGTGAACTGCATTGCTCCCGGAGTTATCGAAAGCCCCATGAACGGACACCTCACAGCGGAGGAGATGCAGGAGCTGAAAGACTCAACGCCCCTCATGCGCATAGGAACGCCGGAGCATATCTCACACGCTGCCCGGTTCTTTGAGAGCAATGACTTCACCACCGGTCAGGTTCTCGGTGTTGACGGCGGGTTTATGTAATGCAGTAAAAGAACAGGATCATGAAAACGGAGGTTGTTTATGGAGATCTCGGAATCAACAATGACAAAATCGATCATGCCGCTTCTTATATCGGGCGAGTCAAGCCTCTGCCCTATCCTCGCCACGGTAAAATGTGAAAGCAAGCGCGTAGGCGGACGCACAAGCGAATACGCCTATGTGACTGTGACAAACTACGACAGGATCATTCTTTACAGATTCAATGAATATTCAAGCTACGTCGAATACTACACGCTTGACACCGTGATGTACAGCGACTTCAACGATTCCGGCAAAGGACAGTACATAATTGAATTCAGTTTTCTCACGGAGAAAGGCACAAAGGATCTTTATCTGACGTTCTCGGATGAGGTCAGAGGAGGCGGTTTCCCGCACCAGAGACCTAATGCCATATACCTGTTTGAGCTTCTTAAAAGCAAAATGATATAAGGGAAAGAAGTGTTTTTTTGGATAAATTTTCGGAACTCCGCGAAAAATACCCCGTTTTCATCTACCACAGCTATGACATAAACGACGAGGGATTCTCCTTCCGCTTCACGATCGGGGAATATGAATTTCTCCCCTCCTGGAAGTGGAACGGGCTTAAAATACCGGCGGATATGCCGCGGGAGCTAATTGAGTATGTGATATTCTCGATAGGAATGACCGAGCTTGTGAGCTACTGGAAATGCGCCTGCCCTCCCCTTGTGCAGGTAAAGTGCGGCGCTCTGAACGGGGAGCAGATAAAGTGGTGGAAGAAGCTTTATTTCGGCGGACTCGGTGAATTCTTCTACCGCAACGGCATTGATACCGACATCGACAGCTTCATGCGCATAGAAGCGGATAACTGCGATGTACCCCGCTTCACCGACCCGTTCAGCGGAGAGCGCAAAGGCGCACTTATCCCCGTAGGCGGCGGAAAGGACAGCATCGTTACCCTCGAACTGCTGAAAGGTATGCAGGACGACAACCTCTGCTACATCATAAATCCCCGCAAAACCACGCTCGACTGCGCACACACGGCGGGTTACGCCGATGAACGCATTGTCGGGCTGAAACGCTCCATACACCCGGAGCTTCTCCGCAGAAACGCGGAAGGCTGGCTCAACGGACATACGCCGTTCTCGGCAATAGTCGCGTTCTCGTCCTACCTTGCGGCGCTCATCACCGGAAAGAAGTACATCGCGCTTTCAAATGAGAGCAGCGCGAACGAGGGCAACGTGAACGGCACCGGAGTAAACCACCAGTACAGCAAAAGCACGGAGTTCGAGCAGGATTTCCGTGAATACTGCGCAAAGTGGCTCACCGTCCCGCCCGATTATTTCAGCCTCCTGCGCCCTTGGAGCGAATGGCAGATAGCACAGCGATTCGTGCAGTACCCGAAGTACCTCCCCGTTTTCAGAAGCTGCAATGCCGGCTCAAAGACGGATTCCTGGTGCGGTAAGTGCGCGAAATGCCTTTATGTATATATAATGCTGTCGGCATTTCTGGACGACGGCAATCTTAAAGGCATTTTCGGCTCGGAGATGCTCGACGATCCGGAGTTCACCGACCTGTTCGACGGGCTGGTATATCCCGACCGCGACAAGCCTTTTGAGTGCGTCGGTACCCGCGACGAGGTGCAGCTTGCGCTTTACAACGCATATAAACGCAGAGAGAACGGTCATGTGCCGTTCCTGCTGAAAAGATACATCTCCGCCGAGCCGGAGAGACCCGTGAGCCTTGACAGCTTCTTCGACAAGAACAACTTCGTGCCGGAAGAACTGATCGGACTGCTCACGAAAGAGGAAGCAAAGGACTGAGACGCTTAATGAACACGTTTTACCATAAGCTTGCGGATTTCTTCCGCGGGAAAAATGTTCTGATACTCGGATTCGGGCGTGAGGGACGCTCCACGCTGTCTCTGCTGAAAAAGTTCGGCTGCAATATCACGATAGCGGACAGGAACGATGTTTCCTGCCTTGAAACAGACGGTATCGAGGTGATATACGGCGAGGATTATCTGAAATGCCTTGACCGGTTCGATATCATTATGAAAGCGCCGGGCGTCGTGCTGCTCGAC
>JAFVBZ010000167.1 GCA_017479645.1 Ruminiclostridium sp.
CACACGCAGCGATCTTTTTTGCAAGACTGATCTTTTTCATAAAGCAAATCCTCCCGGTCTTTTATACAAGTCTGTCAAACATCGAAGTCATTCCTACGTCATAGCGCAGTATCTGCGTTGCGTCCTTTGAGGACGGTTTCCCGCTCCCGATGATATCCGCGACTTGCAGAAGATATGTGTCAACCGTATCGTCCGCACCTTTTATCAGCGAGGGCATTCCCACTTCATAGCGCATTATCTGTGTTGCGTCTTTTGCATCGACGAACGTGTCGCCGTTCACATCTCCGTATTTTCGCAGAACGATATCCTGCTCCGTCACAGAGTCTCCTGCCGTAAAAGTGACTGTTCTCGGCGCACAGCGCGGCATTGAAGCACGCACGGAATATGATGCGCCGGGAGTAAGCCCGGAGAACACATAATCCCCGTCAACCGCGGTCATACTGCTTACCGCCCTGCCGTCGGGATCGAGCAGCGTGACGGTTACGATGCCCTTGTTATCGCCGTAACCGGAGACATGTCCGACAACGGAATCCGACGATACAGACAGGTTCACCGACATGCTTGTCGGATACCATAACGACTCCTGAACCGACGATGTCCGGTCGGAACGGAATGCACCCGCTTCTTCAAAATATATTCTGTGATCGCCTGCGGAGGCGTTCTCCCTCACCTTCATTTTTGCCGTGAGCAGGATTCCTTCGCTGAGATCCGCACCTGCCGCGGAAGCATCAAGAGCTATATAATCGGTACCGCTGTCAGCGGTGCTGTCCGGTATGTATTTTCCTATATATACGGGCGAACTTATGTCGGAAGAATACCACGAAACCGCTTCAAATGCATCAGAGTCAAATTTCACGGTAAAGTATAACGAATCGGCTTCTTGCGCACGGGGCGGGATATAGATATCAAGATAAAATTCCTCGCCGGGAATGAGAGATGTCTTTTTAACGTTCAATCCGCTTTCGTGATCCGGAAGCAGCGGAGATGCCGCGAAAACAAAGCTGACATAATCGTCAACTCCCAGATACGAACGCACTTCATCGTCTGTTTCAAGCCCGGACGGCTCAAAAACCGAATACCATTCGCTTTCAGTGCCGCTGTAATAAACTGCGTCAAGGAGAGGATCATTTGCAAGCATACCGGAACCTATCGCCAAAACCGAGTCCGGTATATAGACCATTTCAAGCTCGTCACAGCGTGCAAACGCATAATTTCCGATGCTTTTCACAGCAGTCGGAATACTGATGCCGACAAGCGAATCACAGTCGTACAGAGCGCGGTCACCGATCACTTCAAGTGAAGCCGGCAATGTCAGATACTCCAGTGAAAGGCAGGAACTGAATGCGCTCTCACCTATCGTTACCACCCCCTCCGGAAGCTCGGCGCTCACAAGTGATGTGCAGTAGGCAAATGCCTTATCGCCGATCTCCGTGACATTGTCCGGAATAACGATGCTTCTGATGCGGGAATGGGAGAATGCATCGTCGGGAATTGCGGTTATCCCTGCCGGCAGCCGCACACTATCAGCATTGCACATTTCAAATGCGCCCGTACCTATCGAAACAACGCTGTCGGGAATGTAAATATAGTCTATCGCAGCGGAAGTGCCGGTATTGCAGAACGCCTCATCACCTATTGCGGTAAGCGTATCGGGAAGGCTTACGCTCTTTACATTGGTCAGTCCTTCAAATGCGTAATCACCGATGCTTGTAACGCCGCTTTCTATAACTATAGCCGTGATACTGTTCCGGAGCGACTTCCACCTTGTTTCCGGCTGATCGTACATTGCCCCTGTCCCGATCACGGTAAGAGTTCCTTCGTTGTCGAGCTTCCATGAAAGGTCATCTCCGCAGATCCCGCTGCTTTCAGCGCCTGCGGTTATTCCGAGGAGCGGCTGTCCGACAGGTCCACTTGGCACACATGACATCGCAAGCGTCATACCAACGGCTGCCGCAACAGCTGCCGTATGTTTTGCCGCAGCGATCTTACTGCGTTTCCTCATCGTCTTCCCCTCCCTGATATTTTTTCGCTCTTTTCCTTTTTTTCGACTTTTTCGCAAGCACCACACAACCTATCATCGCCGACGGTATTATGATCGCGGCAGCTACTCCGGTAGCGGGATTTATGGGTCGTCCCCCGTTTCCGCCGGTACTGTTTCCGGAGATGATCTCCGGCTCCGGGTAGTATTCGTTCACAGTGTCGATTATCATGTACGGCGAAAACGAGTTGGCGCGGAAACATATCTTCGCAGTGCCGTCCTCGGAGGTGATGCTGCTTGCGATAAGTCTCGGGAAACCGTCTGCGATGTGATATACACGGAGCGCATCGGGAGATGTCTTCATTCTCTCCGGAAGCGGAATCGCAAGCTCGATATAACCGCTGCCAAGCGTCGAGATCAGAGAGCCGGTATCTGTCCCGCGAAGTGTTATGTCGAATGTATATCTGTCGTGGCTCTCAAGCAGGAGGTTTGCCACCGCGTGCTGTGCGTCTGCACCGTAAGGATCGGTGTTCCGGAGCTCTACGACAGTATCTTCCGTGAAGAAGTAGGACTTTGTGGAAAGCCGTATCTTTCCGTCGGAAAGACCGGTGAGCTGCGAATCAAGCGTTATCTTCACATCGCGGGCAGTTTCCGGCATATCGCTTTCTGTCGGTTCCTCATCGACAGGTTCCTCATCGGAAGGTTCCTCATCGAAAGGCTCCTCATACCAGTCGTCCGGATCATCTTCATCATCGTATATGCTGTCCTCCTCATCGGGCGGGTCAACGGTTTCATCATCGGGGTCATATACCTCCTCGGTCTCGTCGGGGGTATCGTCGTTCCGTGCAGTTGTGCGCTGCGTGACTTCCTCGCGCTTTGTGGCTGTTGTAAATATGGAACCGGAGCTGTTTCCGTTGATGCGGACAGCAGCACTGCGGTCAGCGGGTGACCACAGCTCAACAAACTCATATCCGTTGTCCTTAACATAGGAAACGCTTGATGTCACGAGTCTGAAATCATATCCGCCGGTAGGAGCGTTCCTGTTTACCTCCGCTTCCGCGTAAAACCGAAGCCCTCTGCTGAGATCAATCGCTCTCTGCGCATTCGCGGAAGTCACTACAAAGAAGCCGTCACCGCTGTTGGATACAGCATTCGGAACATCGGCTCTCCACGAAATTATACTGAACACATAGGGGTCATACTCCACGCGGACGGAAAGGGTATCCGCATTCGCGCTGCGGGGTATATCGACATACACAGTAAACCGGTCACCGGGAGCCGCTTCGGTCACAGATGTGCTTATTCCGTTCAGCGAAGCTGCGGCAGCGGGAACCGAAAGCATGAATAATACGGTCAAAACCGCAATAAGAGCCGGTACAGCTCTGAATATTCTTCTCATACCATCGTCCTTCTGAAATAAAACAGGCATTTTCATGCCGTTCAGTGCATAAATTATTACCTTATATTATAACATCTTTTTCCGTATTCGTCAACAGTTTCGTTTATATAAAAATCCGCCTGCCGGACCCCCGCAGGCGGAACTGTATTTCGGAGCACAAGTATCGTATGCATTTATAGCTTCCTATGCTGTCTTTATACCGTTTATAATCTCTTATCTGCTCTCACGGACATTACTCAGACTGAGATCAGAGACTTCCGTCTCTCTCGTCCTTGCAGACGAAACTGAAAGAACGCACTACCGCGTCATGCCAGCCGGCAATGAGCCTTTCACGCTCGCCGGCGTCCATCTCCGGCTCAAATGCCACTGCCCCGTCATCTATCGCAGCTATCTCTTCAATGCTCCCGAAATAACCGCAGCCGAGCCCCGCAAGGAAGCATGCACCGAGCGCCGTGGATTCCACTATCTTCGGGCGTATCACGGTCTTGCCGGAAATATCCGCCTGGAACTGCATCAGGAAGTTGTTGGAACTTGCACCGCCGTCCGCCTTGACCGCACCTATCTTTCCGGTATCTTTCTCCATTGCCGTCATAACGTCGCATACCTGATATGCGATAGATTCAAGTGCCGCGCGGACAATATGCGCTCTTCCCGCCGCCCGTGTCAGCCCGGTTATGACACCTCTCGCGCCGCTGTCCCAGAATGGTGCGCCGAGACCTACGAATGCCGGCACAACATAAACCCCGCAGCTGTCCGGGACACTTAATGCTATGCGCTCTGTCTCCGCAGCGGTCTTTACCATCTCCATCTCGTCTCTGAGCCACTTCACCACGGCTCCCGCAATGAATACCGAGCCTTCGAGAGCGTAGGTCACCTTTCCGCCTATGCTCCAGGCGATCGTTGTGAGCATACCTCCGGTGGATACCGCGGCATCGCTGCCCGTGTTCATCAGCAGGAACGCTCCCGTGCCGTAGGTGTTCTTGACATCGCCCTTTTCAAAGCAGCGCTGACCGAACAGCGCGGACTGCTGATCTCCCGCACAGCCGCAGACCGGTATGCTTCCGCCGAATATCTCCGGCGCCGTATCGCAGATATGCCCGGAGGAATCCGAAACTTCCGGCATCATCGAAGCCGGTATCCCGAGCAGCTCAAGTATATCCCTGTCCCACTCAAGAGTATGTATGTTGAACAGCATCGTGCGGGACGTGTTGGTGTGATCGGTGACATGAGCCTTTCCGCCGGAAAGCTTCCACATCAGCCAGCAGTCCACCGTTCCGAAAAGAAGCTCTCCTCTTTCGGCACGCTCTCTTGCTCCCTCAACGTTGTCAAGTATCCACTTTATCTTTGTCGCGCTGAAATACGGGTCTATAAGCAGTCCCGTCTTTTCGCGTATCAGATCGGTAAGTCCCCGCTCTTTCAGCGATTCGCACATAGGCGCGGTTCTGCGGCACTGCCAGACTATCGCGTTATATACAGGCTTTCCGGTGTTCTTATCCCAGACTATTGCTGTTTCACGCTGGTTGGTTATGCCGATCGCAGCGATATCGGAAGCGGAAAGTCCGGCTTTCTTCATTGCGCTGCGGCATACTTCCGCCTGTGATTCCCATATCTCCTCCGGGTCATGCTCCACATATCCGTTGCCCGGAAAATACTGTGTGAACTCCTTCTGCGCAACAGAAACAACATTCGCCGACTTGTCGAAAATGACTGCGCGCGACGATGTAGTACCCTGATCCAGTGACATTATATATTTCATAGGTCACACTCCAACAAATATAATAAATCTATGTTATTATATCATAACAGCAGTGCAAATTCAATAGAAAAAACAAAAAATCCGGCAGCAAAATGCCGCCGGATCTCTGTATGATGCTGTGATTTAAGCCTTGCCAACGGAACCGAAGATCTCCATCTTCTCCTTGACCTTAGCCTTGATGGCCTCAAATCCGGGAGCGAGGAGCTTTCTGGGATCGAAGCCCTTGCCTTCGAGATCCTTGCCTGCTTCGATGTACTTTCTTGTAGCTTCCTGGAATACGAGCTGGCACTCGGTGTTAACGTTGATCTTTGCAACGCCGAGGGAGATAGCCTTCTTGATCTGATCGTCCGGGATACCTGTACCGCCGTGGAGTACGAGAGGCATATCGCCTACCTTAGCCTTGATAGCTTCAAGTGTCTCGAAGCTGAGTCCGGGCCAGTTCTCGGGGTACTTGCCGTGGATATTGCCGATGCCGGCAGCAAGCATTGTAACACCGAGATCAGCGATTTTCTTGCACTCTTCGGGATCTGCGCACTCGCCCATACCAACAACGCCGTCCTCTTCGCCGCCGATAGCGCCTACTTCAGCCTCAAGAGAGAGACCGAGAACGTCACAGGTGTTTACGAGAGCTGTTGTCTTTGCGAAGTTCTCCTCGAAGGGGAGATGTGAGCCGTCGAACATTATGGACGAGAAACCTGCGTTGATGCAAGCCTTTGCGCCTTCAAATGTACCGTGGTCAAGGTGGAGAGCAACAGGAACGGTGATGCCGAGGGAGTCGATCATACCGTTTACCATGCCGACTACTGTCTTATAGCCGCACATATACTTTCCTGCACCCTCGGAAACGCCGAGGATAACGGGAGATTTCAGCTCCTGCGCTGTGAGGAGTATAGCCTTTGTCCATTCGAGGTTGTTGATGTTGAACTGACCAACGGCGTATTTGCCGTCACGAGCCTTGTTCAGCATATCTTTTGCCGATACTAACATATTAGGGGTACTTCCTTTCGTGAAATATTATAGTTATATTCTACCACATCTTGCATAAAAATGCAAGACATAATTTGCATTTTCGGAAAATTCGGTTAGCGCAGGCTTATATCCCGTTCCTGTTCAAAAGATCTGTGATGCCGCGCAGACCTTCTATCGTCGCAGTCCGCTTTGTGCGCGCACGAGCCGGAGCGGCTGTCGCGGTGATCTGATCCGCGAGCTGGCGCAGCACCGCGGAGACCCGTTCGTTCAGCTCATCATGGCTTTTCGCGCGGATATTTGCCGACTGCATCAGCAGGAGCAGCCTTGTGTCCTCCGCTCCGAACATATCCGTGAATTCGATGAAGTTGTCCGGCGTAATGTGATCGTCGTGGTGCTTTATCATAAACAGCACCTTCTCCGTCGTCCGTGTATCAGCGCCGTATTCCTCCAGAGCATCACCCGCCAGCATCACTCCGCGCTCCGCATGACCGTAGAACGTCATATAGTCGCCTCTGTCCGCGGCGCAGTCCGGCTTCCCTGCCGCATGCAGGAGCAGCGCAAGTCTGACCTGGTAATCCGGCACCGCATATCCCACTGCACGGGCGGTATGTTCATATAGCGTGTACTCCTGGTAATCGCTCTTCTGATCGAAGTTCTGCTGAACGCGGAGCAGCGGGAATATCCGGAACACGATCTCTGGGAACTGCAGCAGAGCGTCCGCAGCCCGCCTGCCAAGCAGAATGCGGCGGAAATAGCGCGCGATCTCATCGGGCATTATCCGTTCTATCAGCCCGGCATTGTCATTCATATTCTTCAGCGTGTACGGACTTATCTCCGCTTCACCGCGCGAAAGCTTCATCATAGCGGTCAGAATGCTCTCCGGGTTTTCCTGGAATGACGGGATAACCGTCTTTTCCGGCAGTTCACGCTTTTTTCGCTTACCGGAACTGCGTTCTCTCTCGATCTCCTCATATTTCTCTTCGTCTATGGCTTTGAGCACCGTCTTTTCCGCCGTGATGCAGGAAAGCCCGTCATAGGGGTCATAGATCCCGGAATCCGGATTGTAAGCCACCGTTTCGGAGGTGAATGTGCGCCGGCACATATCCTCGTCTATGGTACGGCAGTATATGGGTTTTCCGCTTCCGTCGATGCGCGAGCGGAACGGCGAGACTGAAATGCCCATACCTCCGTTGATGATGATAAGCTCACCGCGGTCGATCTGATCCGTCCGCACTTTGAAGTTTCTCTCAAAGATAGCAAGTATTCTGTCCGGCTCGGCATTGCAGACTATATCGAAATCCATAACGCGCTCGCCGATATACATCAGATAAACGCACTCTCCCACAAGGTACGCTGTATAGTAATGGGCTTTCAGCAGCTCCATTACCTCAAGTACCGGCTTCGGTACGTCAAGCTTTCGTGAACTGTCGCCTTTCGGCGTTTCCATTGCAGGCGGTTCCGGTTCAGCCGCTTTGGGTGCCGGCTGCTCCGGAGCAGTTTTTTCCGGCTCAGCCGCTTCGGACACAGGCTGTCCGGCAGCAGGCTCCTCCTGTTCAGCCATATCCTGCATGGGCGGTTCCGGTACAGCCTCATGGTCTTGCACCTGTTCCGCTTTCGTTTCCGCAGATGTTCTTTCCGCCGAGCCGGTAATTATCGGTTCTTCCGCGATGTATTTATGAACGCTTTTTTCATCTGCATCTGTATCGTCATCATAGTCATCTTCGTCATAGCCGTATTCCCTGTTCAGATAAGCATACGGGTCAAAAGCGGATTTATACGCATGCTGATCACCGGATAAATGCTTAGGAAGATCACCTTCCTTATTCTTCCTGCCGTTCCCGGTGTAACCGTAATCATCTTCTTCATTGTCATCGGAAAGGACAAGATCAAGACCTATCTCTCTGCGAGCCAATACATCACCCCCCTTATTGTAATCATCGCCGGCGGCGATACCTGAATTCATAATTCTTGATCGGATTTCACTCGTGCCAGCCGTCGATACCGCTGCGCTCAAGTGCGCCGAATATGCGCTTTGAGAAGCCTCTGTCAGTTCGTTCCCTGTCCGCTATCCACGACTTCATTTCTTCACGAGCCGTATGCTTGTCCGCAGGACAAAGCGACTTCACCGGAACTATACCGCTGCGCCGGCAGCAGGACATGATATCCTTCTCCGGAGCGAGGATCAGCGGACGGATAAGGGACTGTCCCCTGTCGGGGTACTCCGTAACGGGCGAGAAACAGCCTACTCTGCCCTCGTTGAAAAGGCACATGAGGAATGTTTCAACCACATCTCCGTTGTGATGCCCGAGAGCTATCTTATTGCAGCCGGCTTTCTGCGCTTCGTCGATAAGCGCTCCCCTCCGCATTTTCGCACAAAGCGAGCACGGATTCGGCTCTTTGCGTACATCGAACACGATCTGCCCGATATCGGTAGGCAGGATAATGTACGGGACTCCGAGCCCGGCGCAGTATTCGGATACTGCCGAAAAGTCGGAATCCGCTCCGCCGTACCGCATATCGACGGTTATTGCCGTGACCGTGAATCTCTGCGCGGCAAACTGGCTGTACTCTGCGAGTGCGCGTAAGAGCACAAGACTGTCCTTGCCGCCGGAAACGCCTACAGCTATGCTGTCGCCGTCTGCTATCATATTGTATTTTTCGCAGGCTTTTCTGACATATCCGAGAATTTTCTGCATTTTGTAAACTTCCTGTTGCAATTTGTATGCGAAATGTTGTATAATAGTTAAGGCAATACCGCACAAATAGACGCACACAATCTTTGCATCGCTGTTTATGGCACCGCATCGTGCGGCGCTTTGGCAGCGATTATAAGAGCATCATGCTCTTGCTTGCATATTATTCCGTCATCTTGACCAAATTTTCCTTGACTTGCGCCAGCAAGCCTGCGTCAAATTTAGCCAATCTGACGAAAAAGCACGATGCTTTTCTAACGTAGCCAAAACGCGGCATGGATGCCGCGAAATAAAGCTGCGTTTAGAAAATACTGACGGCGCAATCTGCGCACGTTATTTATGCGGTATAGCCTTAAAGTCCGAGTTCGTCGGCGAGCATTTCCAGCACTCTTGTGTCGCGCTCGTTCATTACCGCGAACCGCCCGTTTCCGTCTTTCTCGCCGTGATCATGCGTGCGGTTTACCTCCGCGGCATAGCGGGGAGCGGCGAATTCAAGCGTGAACTGCTCCTCGGCTTCGTAGCCGTCAAGTGATGTACCGGACCGGACATCGGACACCCCGCAGAAGTAGTAGAAGTTCTCCTGCACGAATATGTCCTCCGTCTTTCCTTTCTGTGCGCGGTAAACATATCCGTACTCCCTCACCGACTCCGGAAGCACGTTGAGTCCCGTTTCCTCGCGGACCTCACGCACAAGAGTCGCTGTATGAGTTTCACCGTCGTCTATACCGCCGCCCGGAAACTTGTAATAATCGTATTTAAGGCTATGGACAAGCGCAAGCTTTCCACCGCGCACTATGATCCCTCTTACCGACGGGCGGAAGAACTTCGTTCCGTCCGGATCGTAGTCTTTCTTGTCCATATCAAACAATAATCTCATAAATGATCACCTGCTGTAAAAAGGAAGAATATTATGACCGAAAACCAGAATGAAAAAGTACCTGTAAAGGCGATACTCGCCGCCCTCGACACCGGCGGCTATGATGCAGAGACCTCAATGGACGAGCTCGAGGAGCTTGCAAAGACTGCTAACGCCGAGACCGTTGCAAGAGTGATACAGAAACGTCCCTCCGCTGACAGCGCAACAGTGCTCGGCGAGGGAAAGATCGAAGAACTGGCGGAACTTGCGAAAAACCTCGGTGCTGAACTTGTCGTGTTCGATACGGAGCTGACTGCAAGCGAGATCCGCAATATCGAGGACATTGTGAATGTCCGTGTTATTGACCGGACGATGCTGATACTTGATATTTTTGCGGGTCGTGCAGTTTCAAATGAAGGCAAGCTCCAGGTCGAACTTGCGCAGCTGAGATACCGTCTGCCGCGGCTTATGGGAATAGGCCGTTCGCTGTCAAGGCTCGGAGGCGGTATAGGTACCCGCGGTCCCGGCGAAAAACAGCTTGAAACCGACCGCCGGCATATCCGCCGCAGGATAGAAAAGCTCGAAAGCGAGCTGAAAGAGCTTGAAAGCCGCAGAAGCTTTTCCCGAAGCCGCCGGAAGAAGGATAATGTTCTCACCGCGGCGATCGTCGGTTATACGAATGTCGGAAAATCCACACTCTTAAACCGCCTTACGGGAGCCGGAGTGCTCGCAGAGGACAAGCTTTTCGCTACCCTTGATCTTACGTCAAGAGCCATAGAGCTGCCGGACGGAAGAAGCGTAACGCTCATAGATACCGTCGGACTTATACGGAGACTTCCCCACCACCTGGTAGAAGCCTTCCGCTCGACTCTCGAAGAAGCAGCGAATGCGGATATTATACTTCACGTTTCGGATATCTCCGATCCGGAAGCAAAGGACAAGACGCTTACCGCCGAGAAGCTTCTCGCAGATCTCGGCTGCGGCGGGATACCCGTTATCAATGTGCTGAACAAGGCGGATTCCGTGGATTACAAGATCTCCGAAAACGACACGACGGTCTGCATATCCGCGAAAACAGGCGCGGGCATAGACCGTCTGCTTGAGCTTATCGCAAAGAACCTGCCGGAGAGCGCGAAGAAAATGAAGCTTATGATCCCTTACGACAAGGCGGGATTTTCCGCGGAGATACGCGTTCTCGGAAAGGTGCTGTCCGAGGAGTACACCGAAAACGGCATACTCACGGAAGCTCTCGTGGACAAGACTCTCGTCTCAAAAGCAGAGCAATACTGCGTTCCGAAAGAATGACCGGTATCAGCCCGCGTTCTCTATGCTTTCCAGCGTTACCTCACAGCCGCCTATCGGACGTATCTTGAGAACGTGGCAGCTGCCGTTTCCGAATACCTTTTCCAGCTCCATTTTGAACTCCTTGAGCAGTTCAAAAGGCACAAAAGCCTGAATAGTACCTGCAAAGCCGCCTCC
This sequence comes from Ruminiclostridium sp., assembly GCA_017479645.1. Classification (GTDB taxonomy): domain Bacteria; phylum Bacillota; class Clostridia; order Oscillospirales; family Ruminococcaceae; genus Ruminiclostridium_E. The sequence goes on from JAFVBZ010000167.1 coordinate 11,131, forward strand.
GTGTACACGGGAGGCGCCTTTTCTTTCAAGGGCGTATTCCGCGATATTAAGACCGATTCCGAGACCCTGGTGCTTCACGTCGGCGCATGAGTAGATGTTCTGGAGATATTTATATGAAGAGTTGCCGCTTTCGTTTATCGAATCGAGAAATGCCTGGAAATCGTTGCGTTTCAGCGCGTTCACAAGCTTATCGACTCTCTTGTTCTCCTCAAAGAAGTGAATGGCGCGCAGAACCGCACGATCTCCGAATTTCTCGCGGAGTATCTTCATATTCAGAATTATGTCGTGCTTGCATATACGGCGCAGACAATCTACCGAGAAGTAGTCGGCTATCTGGTGCATCTCATCAAGTATCGCAGCGTATTCAACATTCAGATACGGGTGTTCGCCGTGGGTGTCAACGATGCACAGCGCGTGTCCGAAGCTGTCGAAGTCAACGTTCACGTTCTCGATTATCGGGCTTTCAACGTCCTTGAAATCTATCGCAACGAAGCCGCCTACGGAAGCTGCCATCTGATCCATAAGTCCG
>JAFVBZ010000168.1 GCA_017479645.1 Ruminiclostridium sp.
AGCGGGCGGGGGATTTGCTCCCCCGTCCTTTCTCGGCAGAAGCGCTATCTCTGCCGATGCGTAGGTTTCTCTTTCTGTCATCTCTGTTCCTCCTTGACTGTCCTGCCGAATACTGTTTCGTACAAGTCTTCCTCGGCTATGAGGTACTTGTTTCCGGCTTTGAAGCTCCGGAGCTGTCCCGATTTGCACATTTGTCTGATACGGTACTCCGTAAGCCCTTCGATGAGCTGTGCTGCCTGCTTGATCGTTAAAATTCTTCTCATAATTGCCTCTCTTTCTGTCTGTTTGCCGTGGGTCTTGTGACCCCTTACATATATATTATACCTCTTTTTGGTCGAACCCGTATATTTTACAAGTTACAACTTTTGCGGTAGTTTAAGGGACTTGAAAAATCCGCATAAACAGACTATAATATAAATAACCGTACAGCATATTATTTTAAGAATTACGGTTTTACAGATTGATTTTTGGAGCGAATTATGGTTTATTTCGGTTATTATTTCGAGTACAGAAAAGGAAAAGCGCACATCGGTATCTCAAATGACACCAAAGTGCGCGAGTTTAAAGACTATAAGATTTCAGACATCGTGCGGCAGATATACGAGTTCTCGGCAAACCACGAAGCGCTGAAAACCGGAGTTGATAACTTATGCAAGGTTCTGACAAGCAGCAAGGGTGAACGTAAGGCGGCAATGGAGACGCTGGAAGCGCTGTCAATGAACGACAACATCTGCTTGCAGTACATCGTTGCGAGGTTATTTGATGATTTCGGGAACGCGGAGACCGATTTCGGGAGCGGTAAGCAGTCGCTCGCCACATTCATAAACGGTCTGACGCTGCCGATAAACATTGAAAAGAAGCGGAAGAAGTGGCAGTCCGAACTGATGAATACCTTTACCCGTCTGACAGCGCCGTTCGTGTCCATTGAGGGAACGCTGAATAACCCCGGCAGCACCGCTACGGCGGTAATCTGCGGGGATAAGCAGTACACGGTCTGCGCCGATACGCTTGACTTCTTCATCTGCGATCTGCACCGCGGCTGCGAGAAGCACGACATTAAGATCACGCGCTGCGAGATATGCGGAAAGATGTTTGCGCCTGCAAACGGACGTGTCAAATATTGCTCCAAAGAGTGCGGCAATAAAGCGCGGAACGAAAACATCAAGAAGATACGGGATAACACCGCCACCGACCCGATCAAGCACGAGGTCGAGCGCTCTATCAGCTATATGAAGAACTACGTCAAGAAGGTCAAGGACGAGTTTGGAGCTGACAGCAGGCAATACATTGAATTTCACCGCGATTTCGAGGAATACAAGGACGATATACGAAACAAACGTGATCGGCTGATACGCGATGTGGATCGGGAGAAAATGGACGTGCCGGACGCGGTTGAGGTTATGAGCGAGTTTGACAAAGAGCGGGAGAAGAAGCTGGCAAAGAAAGCGTCTGTCCTGTTGGTAGCTGCAAAGGCGTGACAGCGTGGAAAAACATATTGCAAACAAATGAATATTGTGGTATAATTTATTAGGAGCGTACGAATAATTTTAGGAGGGCAGTTATGAAAAAATCTATTATTAAACGATTGCTTATCATAGTTATTATTATAGTCGTTATTGCTACCGTTCTTTTCGGAGCATTGTCTCTGGTTGCCTATAAATTTGGCACAACAGAGGAATATAGTTATCGTTTTGCAGGACATATATTCAACGAAACGGCATACAATTGGCACCATTATGCTGATGTCGAGAATTACACCGGATTTGTTATTAAGCTTGTTGATTACGATATGCTTTCGGACAAGTACAAACGTATTGTTACGAAAGATGAATATACAAACGCCGATAGCGACGAACAGATATTTGATATATACAAAAGGATCGCCGCAGCCAATTCCGATCAGAAATCGGAGGTAATGCAGGATTTTTTTGTAAGCACTACACAAGGGCTGAAAATGTCGGAAGGAACGGACGGATTCATTATTGACGGAAAGGCGTATCGCCTTACTCATCATTTCGATTTCAAACCGCGGCTATTTTCTGATACACCGTATATCAGCAAGTGGATGATAGATATAGAAGAGGTTCCGGATAATGTTCAGGCGTAAATGTATGTTTTTCACATATCATAAATGAGATTTACGTGCAACGTGACAGCGTGACAAACGTGACAGTTGCCCTCAATCCCATTCGCTGTGCGGTTTCGTGCTGTCACGTTCGTCCGTGACAGTGATGTGACAGCTCCTGCTGTCCTTGTTCAGCGTTAGCCGCTTCTGCCGCCCCAGTTTTTCAAGGCGTGCATTCTGAAGCTCTCTTTTGTCGCCGCGTCCTTGCGGCGTTTTGGAGAGCTTCTTTATGGCTTTCTGCCATAAGGGAGTCCAGAGGGAACGGCTGGCGCAATGGTACTTTTGATAGAAGGCTTGCCGCACTGTCAAAAGTACCTTTGCGTTACTTTCGCAGAAAGTAACAAAGGCGAGAGTGCTTTCATAGGTGAAGATAGTTGTTTAGCAAGGAGTTAGCAGAAGATAACGGTCTGTGATGTGTCCGGCGGGTGTGG
>JAFVBZ010000169.1 GCA_017479645.1 Ruminiclostridium sp.
ACACCGCGGGGATCTTCTTCGTTTGTCGAATATCCTGTTATTACAGTAACAGGATATGTAAGGCTGCTGTCCTGAGACTCTGACTGTGTATTGTCGGATACAGGCGCGGAAGCTGTTCCGGCGGGCTGGCTGTCTCCTCCGCATGATGACGCGCCGAATACAGCAAAAGCAGACAGCAGTGCAAGAGTTTTCATAAATATTTTTTTCATATTGTTAACCTCGTTTTATTTACAGACGATACTTCATAAGACCGAATAAAGTCTTTGAGCGATATGCCCCATATTTACATTATATAACGATTAGTACTGTATGTCAATATTTTTTTATTATGATTACCCGGATAACTCACCAAAAAGCAAAAAAGCGCTTGTGCGCTGTCTTTGCAGACGGCACAAGGACTACGCGCCCTTGACCTGCGGCAGCGTGCCGCTGCACCCGATCTTGGTGAGTTAAATGGGGAATCACATTTTTTATTTTAATTATCAGGGGAACCGCTAAAAGCACAATTTGATAGAAAATGTTTCGCCAACTATATGCTATCCCGATGATAGAAGGAGAGGTAAAGCGTCATATCCGTGACAGCGGACAGATACGGGTAAGCAGGTCACTGCGCGATATAGCATATAAAGCGATGCAGGCGAAAGAAAAGCTTACGACGGAAATGAAACGCGAACCTACGATCGAGGAGATATCCGATAAGATCGAATGCAGGCGCGAAGACGTAGTGATAGCGCTTGAAGCTGTAAGCGAACCTATATCGCTGTATGAACCTGTGTTTTCCGATTCGGGTGATACTGTCTATGTTATGGATCAGATCGGCGACAGCAACGACGATAACAACTGGCTTAATGAGATCGCACTGAAAGATGCGATATCCGCACTCGGAGAACGCGAAAAGAAGATACTGAATCTGCGCTTCCTGCAGGGTAAAACGCAAGTCGAAGTCGCAGATGAGATAGGTATAAGCCAGGCACAGGTGTCAAGACTTGAAAAGGGCGCTCTGAACAAGATAAAAAACGAGATCTGAGATCATGGTTTACGAGCTCTTTACAAATTGTTCCGAAAATGGTATAATGTGAATGCAGTGCCGTGCGAGGTATCCGCGGCACTTTTATTTTGATTGTATCTGAAAGGCATAAAAATGAACAGTGACAGAATTAACGATATGAAAGAAAAGCACCGCGAAATGCGAGAAGGCATAAAAAGTGATGTCGGCGAGATGAAGGCTGAACTTATGCAGAACGAAAATGTTCAGAAGGAAGTCCGTAAAGTCAGAGGCGCAAAGAGCTACTTCCGGAAACTTCTTGATATGCGCGGCGATATGATGAGCTATGAAGAAATCGGGCGCATGATGGACGAGAATACAGAGATCCACGGTTCCAATATGTGGATCCTTATGCTTGCGATATTTATAGCATCTATCGGACTCAACGTGAACTCGACTGCCGTAATAATAGGCGCAATGCTCGTTTCTCCGCTGATGAGCGGAATAATGTCAATGGGATATTCCCTTGCTGTGCGAGACCTGTCACTGCTTCAGAAAGCGGCAATGCGTTTCGGAACGCAGGTGATAATAAGTCTTATCGCATCGACTGTATATTTTATGATATCGCCGCTGTCCGAACCGACATCCGAAATGATCGCGCGTACAAGCCCAACATTATGGGATGTACTGATAGCACTGTTCGGCGGAATTGCGGGAATGATAGGCAACACGAGAAAGGTCAAGGGAAATGTAGTTCCCGGAGTAGCGATAGCTACCGCACTTATGCCGCCGCTTTGTACTGTCGGATACGGCATCGCCCGCATGGACGCAAAGTTTATACTTGGCGCGGGATATCTGTTCCTTATCAATACACTGTTTATTGCGTTATCCACGGCATTTGTCGCAGTTGTATTAAGGATCCCTAAAGTACGAAAGCTGTCTTCGGAAGGTCAGAAACGTGTAAATATGATAGTCAGCGTAATAACCGTAATAGCGATAGTTCCGAGCGTATATATAGGTGCAAAAACCGTTGTTTCCTCGGTGATAAACACAAGTATCGACAACTACATAAACCGCGAGTTTATCTTTTCCGATTCACAGGTGGTTCAGACAAGCACAGATGATGAAAACAAGATAATCAACGTCTCGATAATAGGTGAGCATATTTCCGAGCAGACGATAGAAATGCTTCGCGGACAGCTGCCGAATTATGGTTTGTCGGATTACAAGCTTCGTGTTACGCAGAATATGATACCGGATTTCACACAGACGGACGATGCGGAACGAATAACGATAGCGGTGCAGGAGAGCCAGATCAATGAACTTAAATCCGAGCTTGAAAAGAAGCAGACTGAATTTGATGAACTTCAGAATCGGTATGATGAGATCGTGAGCGAAGCGGATAGCATTATTGATTATACATCTGTTGCGGAGAAGGCATCGATGATATTTACAGAGCTTGAGGAAAGCTCTTTCGGATATATGTCATCTGCAAACAGTTCATATTACATATTCAATGCGCAGACAGAATATCCGATAAGTGACGAGCGGGCCGAGACTATAAACAACTGGCTGCTTACGGAGACAGGCGCGGATTATGTTGAAATGAACATTACAAGCCGGAATGAATTGCAGGACAGTGAGGAGCTTTTTGACGGTGATGAAGAGCCGGTGCAGGAAGAATCGTCCGCAGATGAGCAGGGAACGGAAGAAAACACGGAAGTGACAGATGAGTAAAAGAATATAAAGAACTCCCGCAGTACAGTTTACTGCGGGAGTTTTTCGTCTGTATCATTCAAACATTGCTGTGGAGAGATAACGTTCGCCGGTATCGGGAAGAAGAGCAACTATAGTCTTGCCCTTGTTTTCGGGACGCTTGGCGAGCTGTATCGCAGCCCAGAGGGAAGCACCGGAGGAAATGCCGACGAGAACGCCTTCTTTCTTTGCGATAAGTCTTCCGGTCTCGAACGCGTCTTCGTTTGCAACGGGGATTATCTCATCATAGATCTTTGTGTCAAGAGTATCCGGAACGAATCCTGCGCCGATACCCTGGATCTTGTGGGGACCGGATTTACCTTCGGAAAGAACGGGGGAGTCTTTCGGTTCAACTGCAACGATCTTTACTTCCGGCTTTTTCGATCTGAGGTATTTGCCTGTGCCGGAGATCGTTCCGCCTGTTCCCACACCGGCAACGAAAATGTCAACCGTACCGTCGGTATCTTCCCAGATCTCAACGCCGGT
>JAFVBZ010000170.1 GCA_017479645.1 Ruminiclostridium sp.
TGTTTATCTTTGTGCAGGCTGTGTACTGCAACAAAAAAACCGACTTGAAAAGCCGGTTCGTTTACATAACAGGGAATAGGCAACTGCATAAAACATATTGCCGATAGCTCTCCATTACGCCTGACGGCTTAATGACAATCGTACACTTATTCAATGCACGACCGGATATGCATATTTCAACCTATACATTCCTCGGCGGCTTTACCTTTCACATTAACAATATGTTGAAATATTGGCGTTAATGCTACTCTTTAAACCCGCGCCTCTATCTTTTGATATATTGTATCATAGTATGCGGCTTTTGTCAATAGTTTTACTGGATTATTTTATACAGTATTAGTTCATTATCTCTCTTATCTTCTCCGCGAGTGCCTTTGCAGCTCTGTCATGTGTTGCGGGGGAGGGGTGCCAGTCTGCGCCGTATCCGAGAGAACCGTCATGGGGAGTGAACCGCATTGTGTATATCTGTTCAAAGCCGGACTGCTCTCTGAACCGTTCCACTGCCTTTTCCATATACGGCGCGATCTCATCGAGCATTATTCCCATAACACACATGATCTTTGATGTGGGATTGCAGCTTTGTACGGTATTGAGGAACTTTGCGTATTCTTCCACATACTTTGCGTATCTGTCCTCGTGACCGGTACACCAGCTGTTATCGTTGGTTCCGAGGTTTACAACGATGAGATCCGGAACATACCTGCTGAAATCCCAGTTTATATTCTGGGGTTCCAGTCCGTCCCTGTCATCGAATTTCTGATGAGAAAAACCGAGTTTTGTGTAGTAGGGCGGGAGAAGCTGGTCTGTAAGCGGAGGCTTGTCGGGGGAATCCACATAACCGGAGATAATGCCCCAGCCGCTTATGGAGAATGCACGGACATCAGCGTCAAGAAGCTGTGCGGTCTTGTATGAATACGCTTTTGTGAAGTCCTCGGTAGCTGTCTTGAAACCGATGTTCGGGTCATTTACGTCCACGCCGTACCCGCAGGTTATCGAATCTCCGATAATCTCAAGCTTCAGCTTCTTATCGGGTATCGGCGTTATCACGCCGTCACAGATTATCGGGTAAATACCGAGGTTGGACATTGCGCATTCGGACAGCTTTATAAGCTTGATATCCGCGTCAATTTCTCCTTCGAGGGTAAGAGTCTTTGTAATGCTGTCAAGCTGACCTTCAATTTTCCGCTCTCCGTCAACATACATAGCATATCTTGCCCAGTTAAGATCGTTGTCCGGTATCTCCGCCGACTTGTCGCCTACGAGTTTTATATTCAGCCCGTTACCCTTGTAATGACATTCAAAACCGCTTCCGGAAAGCGAGCACCAGTATATCCCGTCCTCATCATACATTCCGCGTCCGGTAAGCTTCATATAGTTTTCGTTGATGATGTATCTGTTCATTTTGCAGCCTCATTTTCTTCGGATCTCTGTCCGAGCTTCTTTTCCGTATGTGTCATAAGTCTCTTGATATTTTCGCGGTGCATATAGATCAGCATTACGCCGATAACCGCCGCAAGTCCGAAGTTTATCCACGACGCGCTGTCATTCTGCATAAGCGAGAAAATCAGAACGCAGAACGGGTAGCAGGCGGCGGCTGTGATCGAACCGAGGGACACATAGCGTGAAATAGCCACAACTATTGCAAAGATAATGAACGGAACGACTCCCGCTATCCAGTTTATAGCAAGCATTGCCGCAAAGGTGACAAGTACGCCCTTACCGCCCTTAAAGCCGTAATATACCGGAAAAACATGACCTATAACTCCGAAAATACCCGCCATATAATTGATCCATGTCCAGCCGTCGGCATGTGAGTAAGTATCAATACCAAGCAGGAATCTGAAGAGAAAATGCACGATAACGATGGAAAGCACGCCTTTGAGGATATCGCCGATAAGTACGAACAACGCAGCGGCTTTACCCTGTGTGCGCAGCGTATTCGTGAGTCCGGCATTGCCGCTTCCGAGCTCTCTTATATCCTGACCGGATTTTATTTTTGTAACGATTATTGCGGAATTTATACCGCAGAGAAGATAGGGTACAACTGCCGCTAAGATCATACAAACAATAAACATATTATACCTCTCTTTTCAGCGCGAAGCTGATAAAAGTTTTCGGTCAAGCCTTTTTCAAAAGGCTTGCGGGTGCAGGGCAGAGCCCTGCTGCCGTCCGCATCGGACAGCGCTCCTGCGCCGGTCACGCTTTAGCGTTCTTCTCGTCTCCGCGCTCTCTTATAACGAGACGTATCGGTGTTGCATCAAGGCTGAATGCCTCACGGATCTGATTCTCGATATAGCGCTGGTATGAGTAATGGAAAAGCTCACGGTTGTTGCAGAAAACTACGAATGTCGGCGGCTTGGTGGAAGCCTGGGTCATGTAGTATATCTTGAGACGCTTGCCCTTGTCGGAAGGCGGCTGAACACGCGATGTCGCATAGCTTAACAGGTCATTCAGCATACCTGTTGTAATGCGGCGGGCGTCCTGTTCGGCGGTGTAGTTTATCAGCTCGAAAAGCTTGTCGATGCGCTGTCCGGTAA
>JAFVBZ010000171.1 GCA_017479645.1 Ruminiclostridium sp.
ATGTACTGCCCCGTACAGGAATACAAGATCGCAGAACTCTGGTATTACAGAAGAAGCGTTATTGAAGAAGCTGGTCTCCCGGATCCTTACGAGCTCTACCGCAAGGGCGAATGGGATTGGGACGCATTCCTTGATATGGCTCAGAAGTTCCAGCAGACCGGTGAAAACAAGTATGTATGCGACGGTTGGTACGCACAGTCCCTTATCTTCGCTACGACAGGTGTTCCGATAGTTGGTATAGGCGATGACGGAAAGCTTGTAAACAACCTCTACGATCCTAATGTTGAGCGTGCCGCTGATCTTATTTCCACACTCTGCGCACAGAACTATCGTTATCCGCTCGTAGAGAACGGTTACTCCATCAACGCAAAGGCTTGGGTAAACGGCGATACACTGTTCTGGGACGACGGTACATGGTTCTACCAGGGCGACGGTCACAAGTACTGCGAGAAGATGGGCTGGGATTACGACGAGATCTTCTTCGTTCCCACACCTAAGGATCCTAAGGCTGACAAGTACTATCATGATTACGATGTATTCGGATTTGCACTCTGCGCAGGTTCCACAAACCTTGATACATACAAGGCTTTCGTTCAGTCTCATATCCTTGCCAACAACGATCCCGATGTCAAGGCAACATCAAGAGAAAAGCTTATGAACGATGAGAAGTGGACAGAAACACAGCTTTCATTCAGAGAAGAACTCGAATCCGTTACAGACTGCCCGCTCGTTCCTGTATTCGACTTCAGAACCGGTGTTGATATCTCCGGTACACAGGCTACAACAGGCGAAACTCCTATGGACTACATCGTTAAGAAGATGTACTACACCACAGACGACAGCTTTACTGCCGGACGTGCGGAATACGGCGGAGTTATTCAGAACGCGATTGACGAACTCAACGCTTCTCTTGGCTGATAATATTTAAAATAATCCTGCTGCACTTCGGTGCGGCAGGATTTTTATATTCAGTAAAAAAGAGGCTTCCCAAAGGAAAGCCTCTCTTTGATTTTTACTGATTGATCTTGAACCTTGAAACCTGATCTTTTAAAATTCTTGACTGACCGTTGAGCTCTTCACAGGAAGCAGCAGTTTCTTCTGCTGTAGCGGAGTTCATCTGAACTACCTGGGATATCTGATCGATACCGGAAGTAATCTGCTTGATCGCATCAGTCTGTTCTGCGCTTGCTTCCGCGATAGTAACTATCAGGCTGGCAGTCTCAGCGGTCTTGTCCTTGACTTTCTTCATTGACTCGGCAGTCTCGCCGGCGATCTTCGAGCCCTTGTTAACCGCATCAATAGAAGCGGAGATAAGTGTAGTTGTGCTCTTGGCAGCCTCCGCGCTCTTGTTTGCAAGATTTCTCACTTCATCGGCAACGACTGCGAAACCTTTTCCGGCATCACCGGCTCTCGCAGCTTCGACAGCGGCGTTAAGCGCAAGTATGTTGGTCTGGAAGGAGATGTCCTCGATAGTCTTTATGATCTTTTCGATTTTCTTTGAAGTATTGCTTATATCGCTCATAGCGGTGACCATATTCTGTATAGAGCTGTCCTGGAGATTAACTTCATCTTCCGTCTGTCTTGATATCTCGCCTGCCTTTGCGGCATTCTGAGCTGTCATTGCTACCTTTGCGGAAACATCTGCAATAGTGGCGGAAATCTGCTGAATAGCGGCAGCCTGCCGCGTGGTACCGTCTGCGAGAGACTGTGAACCTTCGGACATCTGATCCGATCCGGAAAGCACTTCATCAGACGAAATAGTCATTTTTCTCAGCGTTATGCCGAGATCGTTCTCGATATTGAGAATGCTGTTTCTTATTTCCTCGAAGTCTCCGGGATATTCAACACCCGGTGTTTCCGTGAAGTCTCCGGAAGCCATATATCCCATGATCGAAGAGATGTCACTGATGCACTCACTAAGCGCCTTTTTGGCAGTTCTGAGCTTTTCCGCAAACTTACCTACTTCGTCATCGGCGAATACATAGTTTACATCAGTGGTCTTAAGCTTGCCGTTCTCCATTTCGTCTGCAAGTACAGTTACCTGTCCGAGAGGAGTAATGACCTTTTTGCGTGTGAACATACTTACTATAAACGCGGTCACTGCAAGGGCAATGAGCGCGATTATTATTGAAACTATAATTACAGTTGAAAACTCGTTGTTTGCATCTGTTGCATCATTTCCGGAGAAGTATGCGCCTATTACGTTCTTATTTACATCATACATAGGTTCGTATGAAACGTAGTAAGGTTTTCCGACGATTGTGGCTTTACCCTGGTAAGTGCTTTTGCCGTTGATGACAGTGTTTTCGATATTTGATGCCATCGTTGTTCCGACGATCCTCTGATTGTTCGACGGGTCGTTAATAGTAGTTGCATATCTTGTATTGCCCTTGAAGATCGTAACATCGCAGTCTATCATTTTCTTGAGATCATCAAGCCAGTCACTTGAATCAAGCTTGAACCCGACTGTCAGACCGCTTGTAACGCCGTTTGCCGATATCTGTCCGGAGCATAAAAGGCAAAGGACATCGTCATAAAGGTAGATTCCTTTTACTGTATTTGTACCTGCCGCAACAGCACCGAGGTCAAAAGTAGTGAAAGGGTAGTTGTCGCTTTTGTAGAGTACGTTGCCTTTTATATCGCTGATAGCGCAAAAATCGCCCTCCGAAGAAGAAAGGTTTTTCCATTCATCGGCAAAATATGTCTCATTTCGGAACGTCATTGCGCTTACAAAGCTTGACTGGCTTGACCAGCTGTCATAGTTTGTCCGGATCTCGGTCATTTTCTCATCAAGCTTGTTTTCAAGAACGTTCATACCAACAACAGAGCGTTCCACAAGTATAGAATCATTGTAACTTCCGAACATAATAAGTGAAACCGTAAGCACGATCGCAACGGTAATAGCAAGTGAAGCGACAGAAAGAAGGATTATCTGTGTGCCGAGTCTCTTGAAAAGATCTTTCATCTCTAACCTCCGAAACGGATACTTTTATATATTATATCATATATTGTTGAATTTAGCAAGGGCTTTTTGGCAATTTTTGCATAAAAATCCCGCACAGCAGGGAATCGCAGTGCGGGATTCGGATATCAGAGAAGGGATTTCGGATCGTACTGAGGCTTAACATAAACCTTATCGGGTTTATCGGTGATCTCTTCCTTGAATACAGTCTGCCATTCTTCTGGAGAGAAGTCCTCGACTGTTGCAGTGATGTAGTGATCGCTCATACCGAGTGATTCTGCAAGAGCGTTCTTTACTGCTTCGGCAGCTTTCTTCTTCTGTTCCTCGCTTCTTCCTGCGAGCATTTTGATACTGATATGCGGCATGATATTCCTCCTTGTTCCTGTTGTTTTGCTGTATGTACATCAGACTTTTCTGAACACACGGGAAGAGTGAGCTTTTACAGGAACACCCTGTGAAAGCTCGAATTTCTCTCCCGAAAGTATATCTTCGAACTGTCCGTTCACATTTACGTTGAATGTATGATCGTCGCCGGCGTTTACCATCGAAACAACAATATCGCCGTTGTATTCACGCATAAACGCGTAATTGTGATTGTGAAGTTCAAGCTGTTTGTAATCACCGCCTGCAAGAGCATCACTTTCGGTGCGGAACTTCGAGAGCTTTGCAATATGCTTTGTGAGTTCGGTGTCATCGCTCTTTGTGAACTTAACGCGCAGGCATTCATCTCCGTTTTTCTTATCGCCTTCCCAGCCGTATTCACTGCCGTAGTAAACAGACGGGATTCCGGGCATTGTGTAGAGCAGGGTATAGATAGGATCGAGATGATCCTTGTTTCTGAGCATTGTAGCGATCCTGCTGACATCGTGATTGTCAACGAATGTATAAAGGCTCTTTCCGCGGTACAGACACCAGCTCTCTTTACCGAACTGGCGGTTTATGGAGTGTGCGATCTCGAACATGTTCATATCATTGAAGCTTGAGTACAGACCCTTGTAGCACTCATAGTTCGTAACGCTGTCGAGCATTTCCGAATTCATCCAGCGGTTATAGTCGCCGTGAAGCGTTTCGCCCATAAGCCAGAAATCGTTCCTGAGCCACTTGCAGTGGCCGTGGAGTTCTTTAAGAAAATTGAGGTCAAGACAGTATGCAACATCGAGCCGCAGTCCGTCAATGCCGAATTCGTTGAACCAGCCGGTGATGCAGTCCTTTATGTACTGTTTAACATCTCCGTTATAGAGATTGAGCTTGACAAGTTCAAAATGGCCCTCCCAGCCTTCGTACCAGAAGTTGTCGTCGTAGGGAGATTTTCCGTCTCTGAGGTGGAACCAGTCTTTATAAGGTGTTTCCCAGCGCTTGGCGCGGACTTCCTTGAATGCCCAGAAATCTCTTCCGACATGATTGAAAACGCCGTCAATAACGACTCTTATACCGTTTTCATGGAGAGCGTCGCAGACCTTTTTGAAATCGGCGTTAGTACCGAGTCTTCTGTCTATTTTTGTATAGTCAACTGTGTCGTATCCATGATATGCGGACTCAAAGATAGGCCCGAAATAGACAGCATTGCAGCCGAGATCCTTGATATGGGGAATATTATCTATCACATCGAGGATCCTGCTTACAGGTTCACTTGTGTAGTCGTTCTTTTCGAGGGCTCCGCAGTAACCGAGAGGATAGATGTGATAAAACGATGCTTTCTGATACCATTCCATAGTATAAACACTCCGTTTCAAATATTGGTATAAGTATTATAGCATATTTTGCATAATTTGTCATCAGTTTTTTGAAAAATTGTGCAAAAAACACAAAATATCTTTTGCTTTATTGTTTCAAAGGAGTACGAGTTTAGTGTATTCAAGTTGCATAACAGTTAGCTAGCGCTAACTGTTATATTTGTACAAATTTTACAAATATGAGATAAAAAATTGTCTAATAAAATCAGTAGCTTTTTTCAGACGTTTGTGATATAATCAGTATGTGTATATGTGTTATATTTTTCACATAATGAGCGGACGCTGTGCGGCGATCCAATAAAAGGAGGTTCTATAAATGAGTTCCACACAAAAAGTAAAAGTTGCTTTTAATGGTACTGCCGAGCAGGAAAAAGCGCTCCGCAGTATGATCAAAGAGCACAAGGGACAGGCTGGTGCGCTTATGCCTATCCTTCAGAAAGCGCAGGAGATATACGGCTATCTTCCTATAGAAGTTCAGTCGATAATTTCCGAAGAAACAGGCATACCGATGGAGAAGATCTACGGTGTTTCTACATTCTATGCGCAGTTCTCCCTTTATCCCAAGGGTAAGTACCGTGTTTCAGTATGTCTCGGTACAGCATGCTATGTTAAAGGCTCAGGCGATATTTTCAATGAGCTGAAGAATATCCTCGGTATCGAAGAGGGTCAGTGTACAGCTGACGGAAAGTTCTCCCTCGATGCATGCCGCTGCATAGGAGCTTGCGGACTTGCGCCTGTTATGACAGTAAACGACGATGTTTACGGAAAACTTACTAATGATATGCTTAAAGGCATTCTTGAAAAATACGCGGATTGAACGCAAAACTAATACCACATACAAAATTGAAAGGAATATTCAGATATGGAGCGTAAAGTTTTAATTTGCGGCGGTACAGGCTGTACCTCTTCCGGAAGCATGAAGATTGCCGACAAGCTTGAAGAAGAGATAAAGAAAAAAGGTATTGACGATCATGTAAAGGTTGTAAGAACAGGATGCTTCGGTCTCTGTGCTCTCGGTCCGATCATGATAGTATATCCCGAGGGAACATTCTACTCGATGATGAGCGCGGATCACATCGAGAAGATAGTTGAGGAACATCTTGTAAATGACCGCATCGTTGAGGAGTATGTTTATGAAGAGACAAAGACTCCCGACGGCATCATTGCCTACAATGAGACAAACTTCTATAAGAAGCAGCATCGTGTTGCACTTCGCAACTGCGGTGTTATAGATCCCGAGAACATCGATGATTACCTCGAAAAAGACGGTTACAAGGCTCTCGAAAAGGTAGTTACAGAGATGACGCCTGAGCAGGTTATCGATGTTATAAGCAAATCCGGACTTCGCGGACGCGGAGGCGGTGGATTCCCCACAGGCAGAAAGTGGCAGATGGCTCGTACTATCGTTCCCGTTGCGGATCAGAAGTATGTATGCTGCAACGCCGACGAAGGTGACCCGGGTGCATTCATGGACCGTTCCGTTCTTGAAGGTGACCCCCACGCTATCATCGAGGCTATGGCGATTGCCGGCTACGCTATCGGTGCTACAAAGGGCTTCGTTTATGTAAGAGCAGAGTATCCTATCGCTGTTCACAGACTCCAGGTAGCTATCGGACAGGCTCGTGAGCGCGGATATCTCCGCAAGAAGCTCTTCGGCAGTGATTTCGAGTTTGACCTTGATGTTCGTCTTGGTGCAGGTGCATTCGTATGCGGTGAGGAAACAGCTCTTATCACATCTATCGAAGGCAACAGAGGCGAACCAAAGCCGCGTCCTCCTTTCCCTGCTGAAAAGGGTATTTTCGG
>JAFVBZ010000172.1 GCA_017479645.1 Ruminiclostridium sp.
CGAAAAGATAAAGACCTCCCAGGAAGAATATGCCGCACTTTCCGCGGAAGTCGGAAAGATGAGCATTGAAATGGAGGGCTTCACCGAAAGGATAACCGCGCTGAAACAGGAGGAAGTCCGCATAACCACCGAGATCGCGGGTATAAAGGATCTTATCCGCCAGCTCGAGGAGCAGCAGGACAGCGCCGAGCTCATCATTGAAAAGAGCAGAAAGCAGACCTCCGAACAGGATAAGCTTATTGAAACGGCAAAAGCTGATATAGAAAAGCTCGGCGCGGATATAGCCGCGAATGAGGAGAAGCTGAAACAGGCGGGTGCAAAGCTCGAAAAGGCTGAATCCGACCGCTCGGAGACTTCCGAGAAGATCGCAGAGCTGAACCTTGCGCGCATAGCCGCCGAGAAGGATATCGAAAACCTTATGCAGCAGAAGGCAGATGCGGAACGCGCAAGAGATGCGGCAGCAGGAAGCGGCGAGCAGTTCGACCGCGAAACAGCGGAAGTGAATGCATCTACCGAGGAACTGAAAAAGCAGATCGTAGACAAGAAAGCAGAGATAGAAACAGCAAAGACCCGGTTCGGAGATACCGGCAAGGCTATCGAAGAGCTGATAGAAAAGGAGAACGGCTGCGAGAAGCGCATAAGCGAGATCACAAAGGAAATACGCGAAAAAAGCTCCGACAAGGAGAAGTTCTCCAATGCACTCGCCGCGGCAACCGAAAAGAAGACTGCCGCAGAGAAGGAGCGGGACAAGCTTCGCATATCCCTGTGGGACAAGTACGAGCTTGCATTCAGCGATGCAAAGGCAGTTGCGGAAAAACTTGAAGACCTCTCCGCCGCACGAAAGGAACTCCAGGATCTCCGCAGGCAGATCACAGCGCTCGGAAGCATAAACTTCTCCGCTATCGAGGAATATGAGCAGGTAAAGGCGCAGTATGACGCACTTTCCGTACAGCTGAAAGATGTTGAGAAGTCGAAAGATGAGCTGGAAAAGCTGATAAACAACCTCACTGCGGATATAAAGGCACGGTTCCTGTCAAGCTTCAACGACATCAACGAGAAGTTCAGCGCGGTATTCAGAGAAGTGTTCGGCGGCGGTGAAGCTCACCTCGAACTTATAGATCCGGAAAACGTGCTCGAAAGCGGCATAGAGATATTCGCAGCGCCTCCCGGAAAGCTGATAAAGAACCTTATCTCGCTGTCCGGCGGCGAACAGACAATGGTAGCGATCACGATATACTTCGCAATACTGATGCACCGCCCGACTCCGTTCTGTATGCTTGATGAGGTCGATGCGGCACTCGACGAGATAAATGTTGTGAAGTACGTCACTTACCTGAAACGCTTCTGCAATAACACCCAGCTCATGATAATCACACACAGGCGCGGCACGATCGAAGGCTGCGATGTGCTGTACGGCGTATTTATGCAGGAAAAGGGCGTTTCAAGGCTCATACACCAGGAGCTTATCGACGAAATGGAGCTTGAGCTCGACTGATCGGAAGGATAAAGAATGGGATTTTTTGAAAAACTTAAAGAGGGTCTGAAAAAGACCAAGGACAGCTTCGTCGCTAAAGTCGAAACTCTCGTAAACTCGTTCACGAAGATAGACGAGGACTTTTTCGAGGAGCTTGAAGAAACGCTTATCCTCTCGGATATCGGAGCGGTGACAGCAGAGAATATATGCAGCCGGCTCCGCGCCGAGGTAAAGCGCACCGGCACCACCGAAACAACTGCGGTTAAAGGTTTGCTCAAAGGGATAGTAGCGGATATGCTGCGCGGGGACAACTCCCTTAACCTTGAAACAAAGCCCTCAGCTATACTTGTTATCGGCGTCAACGGAGCAGGAAAGACCACCACTATCGGAAAGCTTGCCGCAAACCTCAGACGCGACGGAAAGAAAGTGGTTGTGGCAGCGGCAGATACGTTCCGCGCAGCTGCGATAGATCAGCTCAACGTATGGACTGACAGAGCCGGAGTTGATATCGTAAAGCATGCCGAGGGCAGCGATCCCGCATCGGTAGTGTTCGATGCCTGCACCGCCGCAAAAGCAAGGAACGCGGACGTGCTTATCGTTGATACCGCAGGAAGACTCCACAACAAGAAGAACCTCATGGACGAGCTGAAAAAGATATCGAGGATCATCAACCAGCAGCTTGAGGGCTGCTCGCTGGAAACATTGCTCGTTCTCGATGCTACCACTGGACAGAACGCAGTCAATCAGGCGCGGCTGTTCAAGGAAGTCTGCGATATAACCGGTATTGTGCTGACAAAGCTTGACGGTACGGCAAAAGGCGGCATTATCCTGCCGATTAAAGACGAGCTCGGAATACCCGTAAAACTCGTGGGTGTAGGCGAAAAGATCGACGATCTCCAGAACTTCATTCCCGAAGATTACGCTGAGATCCTTTTTACCGATGACGGAAAGAAAGACGAAGAAGATAAAGACGATGATGAAGCCGGTAATAACGGCGGCGAGGACAAATAAGAACTATGAAACTTGTTATAGCAACAAATAATCAGGGCAAAGTAAGAGAGATAAAGGAAATGCTCGAACCTCTCGGATACGAGCCCGTATCTCTGAAAGACGCGGGCATCAGCATCGAAGTAGTTGAGGACGGCGAGACATTCGCGGAAAATGCACACAAGAAGGCAAAGGCTGTGTATGATATATGCCGCTGCCCGGTCATTGCTGACGACAGCGGACTGGAAGTGGATTTTCTCGGCGGAGCGCCCGGCATTTACTCCGCAAGATATGCGGGTGAGGACGCTACCGACGAACAGCGCATACAGAAGATACTCGACGAGCTGGACGGAGTTGACGAGAGCATGAGAACGGCGCGTTTCGTATGCTCGATCTACTGCATCATCGACGACGATACCGAATACAGCGTCCGCGGTACTCTCGAAGGTCATATCGGCACAGAGCCCCTCGGAAGCAACGGCTTCGGCTATGACCCGATATTCATGGTGGACGAGGACACAAGCGTCGCAATGCTCCCCGCAGAGGAAAAGAACCGAATAAGCCACAGGGCTTCGGCAATAAAACAGCTGACGGAGATACTCGCAGGTCAGGATAAATAAAATATAACGGAGGACAAACAAATGAACAAGATATTGGCAGGCATTATTTCAAAACAGGCGGCAAAGGCAGCAGGAAATGTTGTCGATAACGCAAAGGAAGTCGCAGAGAACATCAAGAAGCTCGGCGAGGAAGATATCATCATCAGCAGAAAGGTATTCACACTGGAAATAGCAGTCGCTGTTCTCGGCGGACTGGTACTCGGAATGTTCCTTTCTCCCCGCAAGAACGTTTCCTACAAGATCGCAAGCAACAACCATGATATAGGCACCGGCGAAGCAAGTCTCCCGAAGAACTGCGATGAAGATGAAGACGACGAGTACGAATACGATGAGGACGAGGACGACGATGATTTCAAGTCTGACGGCGGAAACGGCAGAAACAAGTTCATCAAGCTCTGATCGGAGAAGAATATGACAGGAAAAGAAAGAGCAAAGCTGCGCGCACTCGCAAACAGCTATGAGACCATTCTCTATGTGGGAAAGAACGGCATAGGCGACGATCTTGTGAAGCAGGCGGACGATGCGCTCGAAGCAAGAGAGATGATAAAGGGCAAGGTGCATGAGACCTGCGAGCTTACGGCGCGTGAGGTATGCACGGAGCTGTGCGGACGGCTGAACGCGGAGCCGGTGCAGGTCATCGGCACGAAGTTCGTGATGTACAGACAGAACAAGGACCCGAAGAAGAGAGTTGTGTTCATAAATGAGTAAAGTCGGAATCCTCGGGGGCACTTTTGACCCCATACACAACGGACATGTTATTCTCGCGGAAAAGACCGCGAAAGAGCTGAAGCTTGCCGAAACGCTCATTATCCCCGCTGCGGAACCTCCCCACAAAAAGGGCTGTACCGCATCATTCGTCCAAAGGTTCAGAATGGCTGAACTTGCATTTGAAGGCAAGCCGGGATTTGCAGTTTCAGATATCGAAAAGAAGCTGGGCGGAAAGAGCTTCACGATAAATACCGTGCGTGCGCTGAAAGAGATATATCCGAAAAAGACGGAGTTTTATCTGATAATAGGCGGTGACCAGCTCTTCACTATCGAGCAGTGGTTCAGATTTGAAGCGCTGCTGAAGGAGTGCCATGTGACTGCCGTAACACGCGGAAGCATCAGCTACACGGATATGGCGGAATATGCCAACGAGCTTGGACATATCAAGGTGCTCAATACGGAGATACCCGATATCTCGTCGGCGGAAATACGCGAAAAGCTCACGAAAGGCGAAGACATACACGGTCTTGTTCCGGACGCTGTTATTGATTATATCGAAGCGGAGGGACTTTACCGTGGCTGACGAATACAAGGACCTTATAAAGGGCATGATGGGCAAGAAGCGCTATACCCACAGCTGCAACGTGGCGGATATGTGCGTGAAGCTGGCGGAGATATACGGCGAGGACGTTAAGAAAGCCTATACCGCCGGTATCCTGCATGACTGCCGGAAAGAAGCGGAAGCCGAGGTACAGCACAGCGAGATGATGGCGAGCGGGTATTACGTCGATCCTGCGGAGCTTGACTCCAAAAGCACATGGCACGGCATCGCAGGCGCGTATTATGTACGCGAAAAGCTCGGCATAAACGATAATGATATACTGAACGCGATACGCTATCATACCGTGGGACACGCGGCTATGACAAGGCTCGAAAAGATCGTGTATCTCGGTGACCTTGTTTCCGCGGAAAGGGATTTCCCCGATGTGGAAAAGTACCGCGCCTACGCTATGCGGGATCTCGACGACGCTATGTACAGAGCGCTGAAATGGTCGATCGGGAACCTCTCCGAAAACGGAAAGAAGATACCGGTATGCACCATAGAAGCGTACAACTACTACATAGACAAGAAACTGAAAAAAGACTGAAAGGAACAAAAAATGACCGATATAGAAGAAGTTAAGACCGCGGTAAAAGCGCTGGACTCCAAGAAAGCAGGCAACATCAAGGTTATCCGCATAGGCGACATCACCGTCCTCGCAAACTATTTCGTAATCGCAGAGGGTACCAGCTCCACACAGGTCAAGGCTCTCGCAGACGAAGTTGAGTTTAAAATGGGAGAGGCAGGCGTTCAGCCTAAGTGCTCCATAAACCAGCAGGGTACTAACTGGATAACAATAGACTACATCGACGTTGTGGTTCACGTTTTCCTCAATGAGACAAGAGAGTTCTACGGTCTCGAAAAGCTTTGGGCAGACGGCGAAGAAGTGGATATTGCGGGGTTTCTTAATTCTTAATTCATAAAAAAAGCTGTTATATTTTGTCTGATATGACGAAAATGTGACAATTATGAGAAATTATACTTGACAAATTTTGTTATATAATGTATAATGACTTGTGGGTTTATTTGAAACCTTTACTATTGATCATTACGAACAGTTTTGATATTTTATCCTGTGCCGTTAAGGCAAAGGGAGGGAAACAGGAATGGCAGAAATTCGTCTTGGCAAGAACGAGTCGCTGGATACCGCACTCAAGCGTTTCAAGCGTTCGTGCGCAAGAGACGGCGTACTGGCTGAGGTTCGCAAAAGAGAGCATTACGAAAAGCCTTCTGTGAAGCGTAAGAAAAAGTCCGAAGCTGCACGCAAGCGCAAGTTCAAGTAATGATGAATTACACAGGATTTAAGCGGTCTCGGACAGAGTCCGCTTAATTTATTTTTGAATGAGTTGATGAAATGATATTCAAGCCTCGTCACTGGCTGAAAAATGTACTAAGCATAAACAAGGATTTTCTTGAGGAACACGGTATCGACGCTCTTATCCTCGACCTCGACAACACCCTCTCGATGCACGGAGATCCCGCCGCGGAGGAGGGTATCCCGGAATGGCTCGACTATATGCGGGCGCTGGGAGTGAAAATGGTAGTGGTGTCGAACAATACCAACCGCCGCGTTGCTCCCCTTGCAAGAAAGCTCGGGCTTCCGTTCATAGCCAACGGAGCAAAGCCCCTCACTATCGGCATCACAAGAGCGCTTAAATACCTCGGGACCGCGAAAGAGCGCACCGCTGTCGTGGGAGATCAGATCTTCACCGATGTCATGGGCGGAAACTTCGCGCGGACGCAGACGATACTCGTCGAGCCGTTCAGACCCGAAAAAAACATATTCTTCAAAATAAAACGGGCTGCCGAAAATATCGTTTTCAGACGTGATTTTGAAAAGCTCGGACAGAAAGGCAGATAAAATGATAACATTCGGACCCGGCGGGAACTCCGACAGCTTCGGAAAGCGCAAGTTCCCCGAAGACCTCCCCGAGTACCTTGCCTCAATGGGACTCAACGGCTATGAGCTGGAGTGCGGACGCGGAGTGCGCATTTCGGAAAGGACCTATTCCCTGCTCCCCGGACTTGCCGCAGAACACGGCATCTACCTCACCCTCCACACCCCCTACTTCATCTCCCTTTCAAGCGAAAAGGAAGAAACAAGGCTCAAAAGCGTGGATTACATACTCGAAAGCGCAAGAGCCGCTCATAAGCTCGGCATACGCAAAATGGTGGTGCATTCCGGCTCCTGCTCGAAAATGACGAGAGAAGCGGCGACGGAGCTTGCGAGAGATACGCTCACAAGGGCGCAGAACGCACTCGATGCCGAAGGGCTTTCAGAGATAATACTCTGCCCGGAAACTATGGGCAAGATAAACCAGCTCGGTACGCTCAGCGAAGTGATCGAACTCTGCGGAGTCGATGAACGGTTCCTTCCCTGCGTGGATTTCGGACATCTGAATGCACGCACCCTCGGAGGGATAAAGTCGGAATCCGATTACGCGGATATCCTCGACGAGATAGAAAACAAGCTCGGACATGACCGCCTGAAGCATTTCCACGTGCATTTCAGCAAGATAATGTACACAACCGGCGGCGAAAAGATGCACCTCACCTTTGATAACAACGAGTACGGACCGCAGTTTGAACCGCTTATGGAACAGTTCGCTAAGCGCGGGCTGGAGCCTTCGATCGTATGCGAGAGTTCGGGTACCCAGGCAGAAGACGCGGCGCAGATGAAAAAATACTATGAGGGGATCGCAAAATGAAGATCTTTGTTATAAACGGACCAAATCTTGATATGCTCGGCAAGCGCGAGCCGGAGATATACGGCAGCGATACGCTGGAATCCATAAACGAGGAACTTGCGGCGTACTGCGCTTCCGTCGGGGTGGAGCCGGAGTTCTTCCAGTCAAACTCCGAGGGAGAGATTATCGATTTCATTCACTCCGCTCACGGCATTGCTGACGGCATAGTCCTGAATGCGGGTGCATATACACATTACAGCATCGCTATCCGTGATGCGATCGCGGCAGTTGAGCTTCCCTGCGTTGAGGTGCATCTCTCGAATGTTCACAAGCGCGAGGAATTCCGGCACAAGTCCATAATATCGGCGGTTTGCACTGGCGTGATCTGCGGTTTCGGAAAAAAATCCTACAAGCTCGCTATCGATGCGCTTATCCTATAATTGCAAGGAGACGGTATCTTAAATGACAAGAACAGACAGAATCGCGGCAGAGCTTAAAGATCCGAGCCATGCCGCCCTTATAACAAGCCCCGTTTCAAGGCAGTATGCCACCGGTTTCAAGTCCTCGGCGGGAATCGTGTTCATCACACAGCAGAAAAGCTATTTTCTCATAGACGGCAGGTACTACGAAAAGGCTGCCGAACAGGCTGACGGCGTAGAAGTGATCCTGCTGACGGATATGCGGAAACAGCTGTACTCGATCATAGAAGAGCATGGTATAAGAGTCATCTCGATCGAGAACAAGACTGTTACCGTGAGCGAGCTTGAAGAGTATATGAAGCTGTTTTCGACACTGACAGTCGATCCTTCCGGCTGGCTCTCTTCCACACTTGAGAAGATGCGCATCATCAAGAGCCAGGAGGAGATCCAGAAGATCGAAGCCGCTCAGCGTATCGCGGAAGCCGCTTTCCAGAAGCTCATAACTGCTATCCGTCCCGGAATGACCGAAAAACAGGTCGCTTCCGTACTCGATTTCTATATGATGGATCTCGGCGCTGACGGTATCTCGTTTGATACTATCGCCGCTTCCGGCATAAACTCAGCCTGCCCCCATGCAGTACCCACCGACAAGCCTCTGCAAAACGGCGAGTTCCTCACTCTCGACTTCGGTGCCGTAGTTGACGGCTATCACTCCGATATGACGCGTACAGTCGTTATCGGCAAGCCCGACGAGGAAATGGCGAAGGTATATAACGCGGTATGGGGTGCGCAGTCCGACGCTATAAAGGCGGTGCATGCCGATGTTACCGGCAAGCTCGTTGACAGCGTGGCAAGAAGCACTCTCGACGCGTGGGGATATGAGAAATACTTCACCCACGGTCTCGGTCACGGAGTGGGACTTGAGATACACGAAGCGCCCACGGTATCCGCAAAGAGCCCCTTCACGCTGCACGAGGGCATGGTTATTACAATCGAGCCGGGCATCTATATCCCCCACAAGTACGGCGTCCGCATAGAGGATATGGTTGTCGTTACGACTGACGGCTGCATTGACCTCACAAAGGCGCCGAAGACACTGATCTACATCTGACAGGTATGTGAACAGGAACAAATAACGGCAGTGTAAACAGGCGTTTTTTGGACATTACGAAAAAAAACGGAAAATTTTAAAAAACTATTGCAATTTAGCAAAAAATATAGTACAATATATAAGATATAAACGTATATGGGACGATGATCCGCATATAACAAGGAGGATAATTAAATGATCACAGCAGGCGATTTCAGAAACGGTATGACATTTGAAGAAGACGGACAGGTAATGCAGGTCGTCGAATTCCAGCACGTTAAGCCCGGTAAGGGTGCCGCTTTCGTAAGAACCAAGACCAAGAACGTTCTTACAGGCGCGGTAGTTGAAAAGTCCTACAACCCCACAGCAAAGTTCCCCACCGCTTTCATTGAGCGCAAGGATATGGAATATACCTACATGGACGGCGAGCTTTACCACTTCATGGACAGCGAAACATACGAGGACGTTCCGATCAACGCTTCCGAGGTTGGCGACAACTTCAAGTTCGTAAAGGAAAACACAGTATGCAAAGTCCTCTCCTACAAGGGCAAGGTATTCGGCGTTGAGCCGCCCAACTTCGTTGAGCTCGAAGTTACACAGACAGATCCCGGTTTCAAGGGCGATACGGCTACAAACGCAACAAAGCCCGCTACTCTCGAGACAGGCGCAGAGATAAGAGTTCCGCTGTTCATTGATATCGGCGACGTTATCCGCATCGATACAAGAACAGGCGAATATATGGAGCGCGCAAACAAGTAACTGCACGCGTTAATGAAAGTGAGGCAGTAATATGGAAAATATGACAATTGCAGAAAAGGTTTCCTATATAAAGGGTCTTGCGGAAGGCTTGAAGCTCAATACCGAGACCAACGAGGGCAAGATCCTCGCAGCGATCATAGACGTACTCGGTGATATAGCTATCAATATCGAGGATATAGACGCCGATCTCGCAGATCTCACTGATGTAGTCGGTGACGTTGAGGACAGCCTTATGGATCTTGAGGACGAGGTTTACGGCGACGGCGATGACAGCGAGTATGACGGCGACTTGGATGATGACGATGCTCTCTATGAGATCACCTGCCCCAACTGCAGCAACACGATCACAGCGGATTACGACGTTCTCGCAAACGGCACTATAGACTGCCCGAACTGCGGATCCACACTCGAATTCGATCTCGATCAGCTCGACGACGAGCAGTAATGTTAATTACCGGATCCCGGTAAAAATAAAAAATTCAATTTATGTTTCAGAGGCGGGGTGCGATTCCCCACCGGCGGTGCTGCATGGCGCAGCATTGAAGTTTCCCCGAATCGCGTCACAAAGACGCGCAGCAAAGGAGCTTCAATAGAGTCCGCGA
>JAFVBZ010000173.1 GCA_017479645.1 Ruminiclostridium sp.
ACTGTCAAAAGTACCTTTGCGTTACTTTCGCAGAAAGTAACAAAGGCGAGGTAGCTCAAACACAAAAATAATAGTTTTTTATTCACGGAGTTGGTGGACTTTCTTGCTGTCCGCTCCGTGATCTGTTGTGCCTGTCACGTCGGTATGACTTCTCGGCAGTTACGCGGTGTCACGTTTGTCACGCTGACACGCAGATATAGTGTTGTATTGTTTGGATATGGAATATAGCTTGAAAAAATTATTATTTGATGTATAATAAAAATGTAAAGTTTTCGCTCTCTGAGTTGTATTATAAGTGAAGGGCTCTTCAAGACATAAGAAAAGAGGTGATAAAATGACCGGCGAGGAATTGGAGCAATATGTCATAAAATACAGGAAAACAGTATGGTCTGCTGCACTATGCTATATCAAAAATTCTGCGGACGCAGATGATATAGTGCAAGATGTGTTTTTGAAGCTATTTACATACGATGGGACATTTGACAGCGAGGAACACATAAAGGCGTGGCTTATAAGGTGCGCGATAAACAGAAGCAAGAATTTGCTGCGGTCTCACTGGTATAAATTTTCTGCGCCGCTTGAAGCTGCTATGGACAAGCCGTACAGTGATGACAACAGGCATAGCGGGAATGAGATGCCTGCGATGTTTATGAAATTAAGCCCAAAAAATCGAGTGGTGTTTTATCTTCACTATTATGAAGGGTATTCAATTGCAGAAACAGCACGAATACTCAACATATCGGAGTCTGCTGTAGGCGTAAGGCTTATGCGCGGACGCAAACAACTGGAAAAAAACTTAAATAACGAAGGGAGCGAGAATAATGGATTACAAAATGATTGCTGATGATATGTGGAATGAAATATACGAAAAGCATTATGACGATACCGAAAACATTTGTGATAAGATCATTGCTAAGGCGGAAAAGATTGCTGACAAGCCGATGAAGAGAAAACCCAAAAGAACGTTTGTTATTGCTGCTTCGGTAGCTGCTGCGGCAGCACTCACAGTATCTGTAGGCGCGGCGACTAACTGGGACATCGCATCGCTGTTTGCTCAGAGGAGCAAAAACGAAAGCGACATCATAGACAACTGGCTGAAAAGCGATGCTTATGCCTTTTATGAGGAAACGGCATATCCCTATATGGATCAGATAAATGTTCCGGAAAATGCCGGAAGCTATATCCCGGATTACGCACACGACAGGGAGATAACCGAGCGCATAACGCAGGAGCTTACGCAGACCTTTGAGTTTGAAAAGTTTACCGTGCATATGAACGGCTGTATGTATGACGGGCTGAACGCGGTATTTTTCTTCGATATCGAATATAAGAATATATTCGACGCGCTTGCCGTAAACCCGCAAAGACCTCCCGTATCTTTCTATTCCCCTACCAGAGGCGGCAGTACCGACGGTGAGGTGCTTGAAAGAAACGGCTGCACATTAAGCTGCACAGAGAGAATGAGGATAAGTGAGATCGTTGACGGCGTTGATTTGCGCGACTCTTTTGAGGTAAGCGTAAGGTCATTTGACTGGGACAAAGGGGATTTTGAAAAAGAATATGACGAGCAGGCGGGTGAATACAAAGAGAAGATGTATGGCTTCACACTTTCAATGCCAGACATCGACGACCTTATCTATGAAAAGGAACTTTCAGTGCCGGTAGAACTGACAGGGTACGGCAGCGGAACTCTTGACCGCATACGCATATCGCCGACTATGATAACCTTTGATATCAGCAATTATGATAATTCCCTGCCCGCACAGACCCCGGTATATGTCACGATGAACGACGGTACTGTACTCCCGCTGATATGGGAACGCGATGTTTCCGGAATACTCGACGATGAAGAAAATGTTACCATTATGTACTGCGGTGTTCGATGTGTAGGCACTGTGCTTGATGTAAATAACATAAGATCCATACAGTTTTACAACAAAATAATTGAGCTCTGAAAACATAAACACAAGGAAATGTGCTTATGTATGGCACGTTAATTCAGATTAAGTGCGCACTTATATACCGCTTCGGCGGTATGTGCGCTCTTCGAGAACGGATTTGAAAAAAATCAAATTCTACGAAACTCACAATAATCGTTTAGTATTTTGTGGTAGCTTGCGAGAAATGCAGCGATATGCATAAACGCTTGAAAATCTACTTCAAAAAACTACAAATAACTTCAAAGGACTTTACTCTGCAAATAGCGTTGTAAAGCCCTTTGTTGTTTGACTTTTCAAGTATCGTTTGGTATAATAAGCTCACAAGATTTCCGAAGCATTTAATAAAATGCCGTACATAAATAGTGGACAAGCCGGAAATTTTGTGGTATAATATCCCATAGAATATTCGGCTGTCGGAAAGGCAGGATTAAATGAAAAGACAGTCAAAATATATCGTCATCTTCGGAAATGAAATGGGGGTGAGGATATGAACATTCAGGAACGCAGGAACAAGGACGGGAAGATCACTTCATATCGTATCAGAGTATTCGATCACAGAGATACCGATACGGGCAAGCAGGTATTCAAGAACCTTTCCGTCAAGTACGACAACAGCAAGAGCGAGAACTGGAACAGGAAGAACGCCGAGAAGCAGGCAGCGATCTTCGAAAAGGGTGTTGAGGAGCAGACGCTCACGGATTCCCGAATTACTTTCGCAGAATACGCAGAGTACGCTATCGGTATCAAGGAGAAAGCTGACATCACCGAGGGAACGGCTATTGCGTATCGGCAGGCAGTGAAAAGTGTTGAGAAGTACATCGGTCACATACAGCTGAAAAACCTCGTGCCTAACACGCTGAACAAGATCTATGCGGAGCTTCTCGAAAACGGTAAGAGCAAAAAGAATGTGCGCTACATTCACAGTGTTATCCGTATCATTCTCGCATTTGCGGCAAAAGAGGGCATAATCCCGAAGAACTACGCTGCTTACGCGACACCGCCGAAAAAGGAGAAGGTCGAGGTAGTTCCGCTGTCCGAGGAAGAACTTCAGAACTTTTTCAAGGCTCTCTATTCCGAGGGAACGAACTACACTTATCAGGTATTGTTCAGTCTGATGATAGCGACGGGCTGCCGTATCGGTGAGATATGTTCGCTGAGCTGGGAAGATGTGGACTTTGACAACAAGCGCATATACATCTGCAAGCATTATGTTCAGACCAAAGAGGGCTATGTTATCAAGAAAGGCTGCAAGACTTCAACCGGAGTGCGCTGGGTATATCTTGATGACAATATGATGAATATGCTTTCCGAGTACCGCGAGGATTACAAGAAGAAAGCTATCGAGAACGGCGGCGAATGGAGCATTGACGAGAAAGCGGTCTTTACTTCTCCGGCATACTTCGGAGAACATCTCAAGATCGACGCAGTGAGAAGCTGGCTCAACTACTTCAATGAAACACACGAGCTTCCGCACTTCCACCCTCATCAGCTTCGCCACACCGCGATCAGCTTAGAACTCAAAGCCGGTATTGCTCTGACAGATGTTGCAAAGCGTGCGGGACATTCCCGTTCGGATACGACACTTCGGTATTATGCTCATTCGATGACGGAGAACGACAGACATTGCTGCGAGGCAATAACTAAAATTCTCCCCGATTTACCTGAAAGCAAGAGAGCATAATACAAGTCGCCGCAGTTGACCAAAAGACACAAAAGTTGCCCTTTTGTTGACCAAAAGCGAATATCCGGCAGCAAAAGGGCGCGTTTGTGGCTTAGTTATGCGAAATGATAGAAACATATTATAGTAAATCGGAATTTGTAGGAGGTTCGTCATGATTGGCTTTTGGGTATTCATGTTGATAATGGTTTTGCTCATACCAATTACAATGGTCGTACTGGGAAGATCGTTCTCGAATAAAGCTCCGAAAGATATAAACTATACCTTCGGATATCGAACAAAAAGATCTATGATGAACATGGAAACATGGAAGTTTGCCCACGAGTATATTGGTAAGCTCTGGTTCATTTGCGGACTAACACTTTTACCGCTCTCTGTTGTCGTAATGGTACTTGTGCTTGGAAAGGAAACCAACACAGTCGGAACTGTTGGAGGGATTCTTGCAATTGTGCAGATGATTCCTATGATTGGGACGATTATTCCAACTGAAAATGCGCTAAAGAAAAATTTTGATGAATTCGGAAAACGTAGATAAA